>CAUUKU010000029.1:0-18694 GCA_963545665.1 uncultured Campylobacter sp.
GCATATAGTATCCGTGCGATTGCGGATAAAATTCCGCGCTCGGCACGAAATTTTATGAAATTTTATCGTCCGGTTTTGGAATTTTATCGCCCGGCTTTGGCGCACAGCGCGGCGGAGTTATCGTTAGAAAATGAAGCTTAAAAACAAAAATGCAAACGCCGAGAGTAGCGACGAGACGGGCAGAGTGATGATCCATGCTAGCCCGATCGGCTTCATCAGAGACCAGTTCGTGCTGCGATTTACCAAGCCGATGCCTAAAATCGCGCCGATTAGCACATGCGTCGAGGAGATCGGCAGCCCCAGCACCGATGCCGCCATGACGACGACGGCGCTTGCGAGCTCGGCGCTAAAGCCCGAGGCGGGGTGAATTTTGGTAAGATTGGTGCCTACGGTGGCGATTACCTCTTTGCCGATAAACCAAAGCCCCGCTACGAGGGCCACTGCGAACATTATCATGATCTGCTGTGGCACAAGGGATGTCGGATTTATGCTGCCAGTAGCCATCGTGTCGATGATGGCAGCGAACGGACCTACGGCGTTTGCGATGTCGTTGCTGCCGTGCGAAAAGGCAAAGCCGCTAGCGGTAAGCACCTGCAGCCAGCTAAACATCAAAAAGGTCGATTTGTTCAGATCCGAGCGGCGCAAGGTTTTTGCGAAAATAAACATCAAAAGCCAGGTAATCAGCGTCGACATACCGATGACGAGGTAGTTGTAAAAATTCGTCAGCCCAAAATCTAGATTATGCAGCCCCTTAAATATCAGCATCGCCGAGATCACGAAAGCGCCGATGCCCGCTACGGCGGGGATGCCGAATTCTAAAGCTTTGTGGGATTTGAGCTTTTCTTTTTTCGCGTCAAGCTCAATTACTTTTTTATAATACTCGCTATCAAGCTCGCTTGGATCAAAATCGGGATCGCGCATCGCGTAGATATCGTGATTTAGCGCCTCTGCATAGGCGATCTTTTGAATGTCGTCCAGGGTCTCGAAGGTCTTTTTATGCAGCTTGCGGAGGGATTTTTTTTCGCGCTTTATGCGGTCGATCTTTATTTGAGCGTAGCGGTTGTAATCCAAAATGTAATGTTTGATGAGCCAGAAAATTCCAAAGGAGATCACGCCCCCTAAAATCGGCGAGAGTACCCAAGAAATCGCTATTTTGCCGATCTTATCCCACTGCACTAGCAAAAGCGCGGAAGCGCTGCCTCCGTCAAGCAGCGCCCCCAACGTAACTCCCGAGCCTACGATGCCGCCGATGATAGCGTGCGTAGTAGATACCGGCAGGCCCCTACGGCTGGCAAAAAGCAGCCACGCACCCGCTGCAAAAAGCGCGCTCATCATTATGTAGATGAAGTCTCTTGGTTGTACGTCTATTTTGCTTAGATCGATTATGCCGCTTCTGATCGTCGAGGTTACTTCGCCGCCTGCGATCACTGCGCCGCTCGCCTCAAACACCGCCGCGATACAAAGAGCCTGCGGGATGCTAAGAGTGCCGCTTCCGACGCTGGTGCCGAAGGAATTTGCCACATCGTTTCCGCCGATGTTAAACGCCATAAATACGCCTAAAAATACCGACGCCAAAAACAAAGTCTTATCGGCGCTTTTTATAAACCCGAATCCCCAAATAAGAAAATATATCGTCACACCGAAGAATACGCCGTAGAAAATGAGACTTATCTTGCTGGATTTCATAGCTCTCCCTTAACCTTCGAAATTTTACCATGCGCGCCTTAACTCAATATAAAAACCGTACCTCGCGGTATATTTAAATTTAGGCGCGAAAAGTGAATTATCGCCGCCTGCTAAGCTTTATTAAATCAATACTTCGTTACAATCATCGCTAAATTTAAAACCAAGGTAAAAAATGTCTAGGATACCGATGGAGCATCCGTATTTCGGAATTTTCGTGATGCTTATTTTGGCTTTTTGCATATTTTCTTTAATCGTAAAGCTCTCCTCGGTAGTGGGCTCAAAGCTTGCAGACAAGCGCGACGAGCGACTAAAGGGCGAAATTTACGAAAGCGGACCCGAGGCGGTCAAACAGCCCAACCGCATGAACTCGCACTTTTTTTTAACGGCAGCGCTTTTTATACTTTTCGACGTCGAGATTATCTTTATGTTTCCATGGGCGGTAAATTTTAAAATTTTAGGTGCGTTTGGGCTGGCGGAGATGGTGTTTTTCATCGTGCTGCTGGGCGTAGGCTTCATTTACGCATGGAAAAAAGGAGCGCTTGATTGGCAGAGCATAAGATAAACTACGCGCGCGAAAACGGGCTTCCCGTAGTGCTAACGACCGTCGATAAACTGATCGCGTGGGGCAGGAGTAACTCCTTGTGGGCGATGACATATGGGCTTGCGTGCTGCGCGATCGAGATGATGGCGGCGGGCGCGGGCAGATTTGACTTTGACCGCTTCGGTACGATATTTCGCGCAAGCGCCAAGCAATCGGATGTGATGATAATCGCAGGCACGCTTAGTAAAAAGCACGCCGAGTTTACGCGCCGCCTATACGACGCGATGCCAGAGCCCAAATGGGTTATCAGCATGGGTAGCTGCGCCAATACCGGAGGGATGTTTAATAATTACGCGACGGTGCAGGGTTGCGATCGAATAGTGCCCGTGGATATCTATCTGCCGGGATGCGCGCCGCGCCCCGAGACATTGCAGTTTGCGCTGATGGTGCTGCAAAAAAAGATCCGCACCCAAACTCCGCGCCGCGCACAAAAGGCAAAAAGGCTGATCTGATGAGAAAATATAGCCCGAAAAACGATGCGAGCAAGAAAAATTACTACAAAGATAGATTTTTCGTTCCCGAGGAAACGCCGAAATCGGACATAGCCAAAAGCGATTTCAAAGACGACCTGGACGCGCTTGAAGGCGTTAAAATTTTAAACTCATACGTAGAATTTAACACTCTCGTGCTCTATGTGGAGCCTGCGCAAAATTTAGCGGCGCTGTGCGCGCTTAAGGGCGCGGGATATGAAATTTTATGCGAGCTAAGCGGCGTTGATTTCACCGAGGCTCGCGGCGGCATCGAGGTTTTTTATCAGCTTTTGGATATCAAAAGGGCGCGCCGCGCGCGGCTAAAGTGCTTCGTGCCGAATGAGAGCTTTTTGCAAAGCGCTACGGGCATCTACAAAAGCGCGAATTGGGCGGAGCGCGAGCTATACGATATGATGGGCGTTTGGATTGAAAATCATCCAAATTTGGCGCGCCTAATAATGCCCGATGATTGGCTCGGGCATCCGCTTTTAAAGTCCTACCCGCTGCAAGGAGACGAGTTTGCCAAGTGGTACGAGGTGGATAAAATTTTTGGGCGCGACGCACGCGAACGCATCGGCGAGGAGAACCGGAATTCCGCATTCGTAGATGAAAAAGATACCTTTAACTTTACGCGGCTGTATCATGAGAGCGCTAGAGGCGAGCCGAGACCGCAAGAAAAAATTTTACAAGAATATCAGGAAGAGGGCGGCGTGCGTTTCGTAAAACGCGTTAAACGCGGAATTTACAAGATCATCACAAAGAGAAAATAATGCAAAATCCAAGCAAGCTAAGACCGTTTTTCGAAAACATCGAGTACGAGCGCGAGGGCGCGAATATGATCTTAAATTTCGGTCCGCAGCACCCAAGCGCGCACGGCCAGCTAAAGCTAGTGCTGGAGCTTGACGGCGAGCGTATCGTGCGCGCCCGCCCGGGCGTGGGCTACATGCACCGAGGCATCGAAAAGATGGCGGAGAATATGATCTACGCAGAGTTCGTCCCCGTGACGGATCGTATCGATTACATCGCATCGGGCTCGAACAACTACGGTTTTTGCGCCGCGGTCGAGAAGCTCTGCGGCATCGAAGTGCCGCGCCGCGCGCAGATCATCCGCACGATCTTGCTGGAGCTTAATCGTATCAGCTCGCACCTTCTGTTTTTGGGTACGCACGCACTTGACATCGGCGCGATGACGGTATTTCTCTACTGCTTTCGTTCGCGCGAATACATACTTGATCTCATAGAGAAATACTGCGGCGCGCGCCTTACGCACAATAATATCAAAATCGGCGGCGTGTTTTTGGATCTACCTAACGGTTGGTTAGAAGAGATGTTGAAATTTTGCGACGAATTCCCGAGCGACATTAAAGAGCTTGAAGATATGCTCGATACGAATAGAATTTGGCTTATGCGAACCGAGGGCGTGGGCGTGATCTCGCACGAAGACGCCCTTAGCTGCGGCTGTAGCGGCGTGAGCCTGCGCGCTAGCGGGCACGCGTGGGATATCCGCAAAGAAGAGCCATACCTCATCTATGACGAGCTTGATTTCGACGTGCCGTATGCGAGCGAAGGCGACTGCTATGCGCGCTATAAGTGCTATATGGCGGAGATGCGCGAGAGCCTTAAAATTTTGCGCCAGTGCGCGAAGCACTATCCGCTGAGCGATCTGCAAATTTTAGCAGACGATCCGCGTTTTGTAAGCCCGAGCAAAGAGCAGATCATGACGCAAAACTACTCGCTGATGCAGCATTTCGTGCTGGTCACGCAGGGTCTGCGCCCGCCTGCGGGCGAAATTTACGCCGCGAGCGAGAGCCCCAAGGGCGAGCTTGGATTTTATATCCGCTCGATGGGCGAAAGCCGTCCGTACCGCCTTAAGATCCGCACGCCGAGCTTTTGGCACTGCGCGATCTATGAGGAAATTTTACCCGGGCAGTATCTTGCCGACGCCTCGGCGATCATCGGCAGCACGAATATTATCTTAGGCGAGGTGGATCGATGAAGCGCTACGATTTGAGGCATCTGGGCGATAAATTTTTAAACCGCATGGGCGAAATTTTAAAAAATTCCGCTCGCGGCGAGACGATGATCTTTGTCTTTGAGATGGGCGATTTCAGCGCAGTTCAAAAAAGCGCCGATCTAGTGGAGGGGCTAAATTCTACGTTATTAAATTCCGTCAGATACAATCAGGTCGATTGGATGATCGTCGCAAAAAAGGGGAGAGTATGAAAATTTTAAATTTCGCGCCGCTGCTTAACCTGCAGGCTCCGACGCTCGCTGTTAGCCTTAAAGACGCGGAAATTTTAAGCGTATCGCCGCTGCAAGACCCGCATCTTCCGGGCGAGCTGATAAAATGCGAGATCGGCGCGCAAAGCTTCGTGCTAGCGCTAATCTGCGCGAGCTTTTGCGACGAGCAATATTTTGCGGATCTGGATCTGGAGTATCTAAGCGGCGAAAGTAGCGTAGGCGAGGAGGAGATCGAGCAGATCGCGGAGTTTTTGCAAAGCGGCTGCGACGCGCTTTTGATCGACGATGCGCTTATTAAAACCCATCCCGACACCGAAAATATCAAAGCCTTTCTATCTCTCATAGCGGCGAAGTTCGAGATTAAAATTTTAAGCTTACGCGGCGAGCGAGCTGATTTGGGCGCACAAGAGGGGGTGAATTTAAGCCCTTTAAAAGAGCTTATGAACTTCGACGGCGCCGTGGTTTTCAAACACGGCGCGGACGATAGCTTCGTCGGCGGAAGGTATTTTAGCATGGTCGCTAAGATCAAGCACGGCGATCGCGTCCGTATCAAGACGCCGCATTTGGATTTGCAAAAAGAATTCATCCTGGACGAGGGGCTAAAGGGCACGGTCGCACTGCTGGGGCTGGGCGCGCGGAACTTTGACGGCTACGATTTCGAGCTGGCTGAAATTTCTAAGGTATAAGATGGCAAAAATCACGATCGACGGTAAAGCTTGCGAGTGCGACGAGGGCGAGTACATCTTGCAGGTCGCGCGTCGCAGCGGCATTTTTATCCCCGCGATGTGTTATTTAAGCGGCGCAACGCCGACATTGGCATGCAGGCTTTGCATGGTCGAGCTTGACGGCAAGCGCGTCTATAGCTGCAATACCAAGGCCAAAGACGGCATGGTCGTTTACAGCCGCAGCGCCGAGATAGATGCCGAACGGAGCGCGATAATGCAGGTTTATTGCGTCAATCATCCGATGGCATGCGGGGTTTGTGATCAAAGCGGCGAGTGCGAGCTACAAAATTTAGTGCTTTTGATGCGAGTACAAAGCCAAAACTACGCCATCCGCGATACCGTGCGCGAGGTACAAAACTGGGGGCTTATTAGCTACGACGCCAGTCTTTGTATCGTGTGCGAGCGCTGTATCACCGCCTGCAAGGACCGCGTGGGCGAAAATGCGCTTAAGCTCGCCCCGCGCGGAGGCGACGCGATCGATAAAGCCTACAAAGATAAAATGCCGAAAGACGCCTACGCCGTGTGGAGCAAGCTGCAAAAAAGCCTGATTTCGCGCGCGCAGCAGAGCGACTGCACGAGCTGTGGCGAATGCGCGGCGGTATGTCCTACGGGCGGATTGGTAGAAAGCGCCTTTAAATACGCCTCTAACGCGTGGGAGTGTGAGCGGATACCCGCTTCAAACCCGCACAGTAGCGACTGCGAGCTGCTTTATTACGACGTAAAATGCACCGCTATAGGTGATCCGCGCGGTAAAATTTATCGCGTGAGCTCGGACGTTGATTTTGGCGCGCTAAATGCCGCCGCACGCTTTGGATACGACTTTTCAAAACGCGAAGCGGTAAAGGACGAAGCGGTCTTCGCGCGCATCGCGGAGGGGATACGAAGCGGCGCTATTAAAACGATAAAATTTAATAGCTTCATCACGAACGAGGAGGCGCGGATTTTAGAGCTTTTGCGCGAGAAATACCGCTTGAGCTTGCTAAACGACGAGGCGCTGCGGTATCAAAAATTCCTGCGCGAATTTTCAAAATTTAGCGGCACGAAATTTTATAACGCGAGTTCGCAGACGATCAAAAATAGCGATTTTATCGTGATCTGCGGCACGTTTTTGCGTAGCGACGCGCCAAATCTGGGCTATGCGGTAAACAGCGCCTGCAAGCTAAATAAGGCAAGCGGGATCTATTTTCATCCGTTTTGCGACGAGGGGGTGAAAAATTATTCTAAAAATTTGCTCCTTTGCACGCACGACGCTGCGGCGAGCGAAGAAATTTTGCTTTGGATCTTGCAAAAATTCGGCTCACAAATGCCGCAGTGGCTGCAAGAAAGGCTGGATCGCGCGTTTGAAATTTCATCCGCGCTAGATAGCGCTTTGCCTACCGACGCACCGTCCGGTGCAGATACTTTACCCGGCGCCGCCGTTTCGCCCGGCGGGGGCGGTTTAAATTTTAAAAATTTAGATGCAAATGTCGCGGCGGACGCGCACATAAGCGAAACAGACGGCGCAATAAGCTCAGATAGGGGCGAGACGGCCGGCGCGATGAGCGCAGATGTAGGCGAGAGCGTCTTTTGCGGCGGCGAGGTCACCGCGCGCAACGAAGGCGGCATAGAGGTAATGAGCTCTGCTCAAGCGGGCTCAAATGTCGCCGCCGACACTATGAGCGCGGATAAAACCGAGGCGGGCGCCGATGCGTCCTCCGCGCTGCGTAATGTAAGGACCCCGTCTGATGCGGGCGGCTCAAGTAGCCATTTTACGCCGTCTGGTGCGGGTGAAAATAAAGCAAACGCCGCGAACGGCACTGATACTCTCGTGAGCGAAGGCGCAAACTGCGGCGCGCAAACGGTAAGCGCCGAGGGTAAAATTTCAAAATTTGCCGCGGCGCTCGGGCTGGACGAGCAAAAGGTGGATGAGCTTTTGGCTAAAAAACAGCGTTTTGCGCTCATCGTCGGCGAGGATTTTATCCATGCGCCAAATAGCGCCGCGCTCGCGCGTTTGGCGGGTTTGGTGCAGCGATTTACACCGTTTAAGCTTTTTATCGTGCCGCCGCGCACGAACAGTCTGGGCGTAGCGCTCATTTGCGAACTTAGCGAGCGCTCGTGCGGCGCAGTCTTGGGCTACAACGAGGCGGGCGATCTTAGCTTCGGCGCGCTGGAGGCGGATCTGGACGCGCCTAGCTTGGTGCAGCAGGAGGGCAGCTTTACGAACTACGATAAGCGCGTAGTGCCCACGAATGCGGCGCTTGATTACGGCGGATACGAGCTGAATGACCTTGCCTGCGCGCTTGGGATCTGTGCAGAGCACGCGATCAGCTATACGTCTAGCTTGGGCAGGGATTTTAAGCCCGTGAAATTCGATGATTTGGAAAATTTCTACGATAACGGCGGCGCAAATCATCGCGGATACGAACTCGAAAATAAACGGCTCGCCGCGAGCGAGGAGGAGTTTGAGATCATGAGCCTAGGCGCGGCGGAGCCAGACGGCGATAAAATTTCAGACGGCATGCAGTCGCGACGGGATGAAATTTCCGCTTCCACGCAGCCGTCGCAGCCGCGGGAAAATAATAAAATTTCGTTTCCCGCGCAGGCGGGACAGGCGCGGCAAAAAGAAAGTGAAATTTCACCTCTCGACGGGGCGGGACGGGAGGATAAAATTTCAAGCGGCGCGCGGTCTTCGGGGGATAAAATTTCAATCTCCGAGCCGCAGCCTCCGCGAAATAGCGCTTCGACCCTTTTGCAGCAGGATAAAATTTTATCCTCCGAACGGACGGGGCAGGAGGGCGACATTTCAATCTCCGCGCGGGCGGAACGGGATGAAATTTCGCCTGCCAAACAGCGAGGAGGAGATGAAATTTTATCCTCCGAGCAGCCTCGAGAAGCGGATGAAATTTTGATCTATCAGGCAAACCCCGTGCATCAGTTTAATAAATTTAGCGGCGCGAGTAGCGGGTTAGGCGAAGCGGGCGCGCTGTATCTAGCCCCGCAGATCGCCTCGCGGCTCGGCGTAAGCGCGGGAGAAGCGGTTAAAATTTCAAACGCTAGCGGGCAGATCGCAGCGATCGTCAAGCTTGATCCAAGCTTTGGCGGGGCGTATCTGCCGTATTTCGACGACAAACTGGGCGGCGAAATATTTTTCAAAACCTCGCGCTTTGCGAGCGTCAAAATAGATAAAATTTCAAACGCGCCGGGAGGAAGCGATGAGCGATAGCGAGTTCTATTTAGTAGCCACCGTTTTAAAAGCGCTCGTGATTTTGGCGGTGATCGCGGCTCTTTCGGGCCTTGCTACATATGCCGAGCGCAAGGTGCTTGCCTACATGCAGCGCAGAGTGGGGCCCTCTATGGTCGGGCCTGCGGGGCTTTTGCAGGTGGGTGCCGATATGATAAAGCTCTTTAGCAAAGAGGATGCGATCCCTGCCGGCGCCAATACGGCGATGTTTAAGCTCGCGCCTATCATCTCGGTTACGGCGGCTTTTACGGCGCTTGCCGCGGTGCCGTTGCTGCCGGAGTTTACCGCCTTCGGACATACGGTCCGACCGATCTTAAGCGATATAAATGTGGGAATTTTATTCCTACTAGGCGCGAGCTCGATCTGCATCTACGGGTTGCTTATCGGCGGGCTTGCGAGCTACAATAAATGGAGCCTGATCGGCTCTTTGCGCAGCGTCTTGCAGCTCATTAGCTTCGAAGTCATTAATACCCTCAGTCTGATCCCCGTCGTGATGATCGTAGGCTCGCTATCTCTCATCGATATCGTAAGCGCGCAAAGCGGCGGCATCGATAAATGGTTCATCTGGCGCGAGCCGATATGCTTCGCGCTCTTTCTGATCGCCGCCTTCGTCGAGTGTAACCGCACGCCGCTGTGCCTTACCGAAAACGAAACCGAGATCGTCGCAGGCTGCAGCACGGCGTATTCAGGCATGCGCTGGGGTATGTTTTTTATCGCCGAGTATGCAAACATCATCACCTACTCCGTCGTGATCTCTTTGATCTTTTTGGGCGGCTTCAATCCGTTTTGGTTCATCCCGGGCGGCGTTATGATCTTGCTAAAATCAAGCAGTATATTCTTTCTGTTTTTATGGGCGCGCGCGGCGTGGCCGCATCTGCGGCCTGATCAGCTGATGTGGCTTTGCTGGAAGGTCTGCATGCCGCTAGCGCTAGCGTGCATCGTAATCACCGCGCTTGCGATAATTTAGGAGCTAAGATGGCAAAATACGTCAGGATCGATAACCGCCCGCCCGCTAGCTCAAACGCCGATAGGCTCTATAAATTTCTAAGTCGCACCTTCGGCGGCGAGCTTTTCGTGGGGCTGTGGGTCGTTTTGCGAAATATGCTCAAACGCGGCAATTCGCACACGCTTCGGTATCCTATGGAAAAATTTGTTATGCCGCCTAGATATCGCGGCGTACACAAGCTCATGCGCCTGCTTGAAAGCGGCAGCGAGCGCTGCATCGGATGCGGCTTGTGCGAGAAGATCTGCGTGGCAAACTGCATCGCGATGCAGACCAGTCTCGGCGCCGACGGTCGCAAAAAAGTAAATAACTACTCGATAAATTTAGGGCGCTGTGTGTATTGCGGGCTGTGCGCGGACGTCTGCCCCGAGATCGCCATCGTGCACGGCTGCGAATATGAGCTTGCGAGCGAACAGCGCGCGTATTACGGCTTCAAAGGAGATTTTTTGATCCGCGGCGAAAATTTATGCCTAAACGGCGCGGCGCAGGAGTTTGCAGGCTACGGCAGCTTGGATGAAAACGCAGGCGCGCGCGTAAAGCTCACCCCTACGGCGTACGTCGCGGACTGGGACGCACCGCGGGGCCGCGAGGGCTCTAAAGAAAGCGGCGCGGCGGGCTCGGATCTAAAAGAGAGGCGCGGCGAAATTTTTAAAATTTCACCTAGCGGCGGCAGCGCAAATTTAACGACCGCGAAAAAGCCGAAGCTTGAAATTTTTACGGGCGGCGGCGTGCAGGATGAAAATTTCAGAAAAATACCCGCGATCAAGAGCGAAAATTTTAAAGAAAAATCCGCGTCCGGCTCCGCGGCGGCAGATGAAATTTTTAAACAAAATTCTAAGCAAAGTTCGGCAGCCGAGGATAAAATTTTAAAACAAAATTCTAAGCAAAATTCCAAACTGAGCTCTGCGGCAGGAGATGAAAGCTTTAAAGCAAATTCCAAGCGCGGCGACGCGCAGGACGCCGAGACGAACGGAGGAGACGAATGATAGAGACGGTCGCGTTTTATTTTTTTGCAGCATCGAGCTTGGCGCTATTTGCGATCAGCGTGTTTTCAAAAAACGTCCTTTACGCCCTCAGCGCGCTGGCCGGCGGCATGATCTTGATGAGCGGATTTTTCTTTTTGCTAGGCGCGGAGTTTTTAGGCGTCGTGCAGATCATCGTCTATGCGGGCGCCGTAGTCGTGCTATACGGCTTCGCGCTTATGTTTTTGGGCACGAGCAAGCCCGTAAGCGAAGCTAAAAAAGGCGCGAAGTTATTTTTCGCTCTTAGCGGCGCGATCGCGCTTTTGCTCACGCTCGTCGTGCTAGGCGCGGTGGTTGCGAACAACGTAGAGACGCTTAAAATTTTAAACGCCGACGATACCGAGGCGCTAGGTACGATAATCTTTACGAGGTATCTAGCGATCTTTGAGCTCGTCGCGGTGATGCTGCTAGCGGCGATGATCTGCGCGATCGTGCTTGCGCACAAGCAGATGGACGCGAGCCTGAGCTACGAAGAGAGCGAGGGGTAAAATGGGACTAAATCACTATCTGATCGTTGCCGTGATGATGTTTGCGCTGGGGCTTGCGGGGCTGATGAAGCGAAGGAATTTGATAATGCTCTTTTTTTCGAGCGAAATTTTACTAAACGCCGCAAATTTAGCCCTTGTCGCCGTGGCGAAATTTTACGACAACATAAACGGCGAAATTTTTGCGCTTTTCATCATAGCGATCGCCGCGAGCGAGATCGCCGTGGGGCTTGGGCTGCTTATCTTGTGGTATAAGAAAACGGGCAGCATCGAACTAGATAGCTTCGTAAATTTTAAAAACCCTTCCAAAGGCGCTTCAGATGCTTGATACCGTTTTGCTTTGGCTACTCATCGCGCTTTTTGCGCCGCTTGCTTCGGCTATTTTTGCGGGCGTTTTCATTCGCGTAAAAGATAAACTCTTTATCGGCGTGATCTGCTCGGTACTCCTGATTTTAAGCACGATCGCCTCGCTTACTTTGATGGAGCTCGTCTCCGAAAACCGCCTCATTAGCATAAACCTAGCCGATTTTATCGGCGCGGGCTTTTTGGACGTCAAATTCGGTTTTTTGATTGACAGCGTAAGCGCGGTGATGATGGTCGTAGTAGGCATCGTCTCCAGCGTAGTGCACGTGTATTCGATTTACTATATGTGGGAGGATGAGGGATTTGCTAAATTTTTCAGCTTCCTAGGGCTTTTCGTATTTTCGATGCTGGTGCTGGTAGCAAGCGATAACTTCTTAGGACTTTTCATCGGCTGGGAGGGGGTCGGGCTTTGCTCGTGGTTGCTGATCGGCTTTTGGTACGATAGGGAGGGCTACAGCTGGTGCGCCAACGAGGCTTTCATAATGAACCGCATCGCAGATCTTGGGATGCTGCTTGGAATTTTTTTGATCTATTTGAGCTTCGGCTCGCTGCGCTACGAGGACGTATTTGCAAACGCAGCGAGCTTGGATGCGCAAATTTTAACTCTGATCGCAGCACTCTTATTTATCGGCGCGATGGGCAAAAGCGCGCAGTTTCCGTTTCATACGTGGCTAGCAGACGCGATGGCGGGTCCGACGCCCGTGTCTGCGCTCATTCACGCAGCGACGATGGTCACGGCGGGCGTTTATCTGGTGATCCGCGCAAATGCGATTTTCGCGCTCGCGCCCGAAGTAAGCGGTTTCATCGTCTATTTGGGCGCCTTCGTGGCGGTCTTTGCGGCGTCGATGGCGATGGTGCATAACGACCTTAAAAAAATCATCGCCTACTCCACGCTCTCGCAGCTCGGCTATATGTTCGTAGCTGCGGGGCTCGGGGCGTATTGGATCGCGCTGTTTCATCTGGCGACGCATGCGTTTTTCAAAGCGCTTCTGTTTTTAGGCGCGGGCAACGTAATGCACGCTATGCACGGCGAGCTAAATATCAAAAAGATGGGCGGGCTGCATAATCTCATGCGCCCTACGGCGATCTTGATGGGCGTGGGCTCGCTCGCGCTTTGCGGATTTTATCCGTTCGCGGGTTTTTTCTCAAAAGATAAAATTTTAGAAGCGGCGTTTTCGCAGGATGCGTATTTTATCTGGGCGCTGCTGTTTGCGGGCGCGGCGATGACGACTTTTTACAGCGTGCGCCTCATAATGCTCGTGTTTTTCGGCAAGCAAAATTTTACCCGCCATCCGCACGAGGCAAAAAATTTCGCTCTCATCGCAATGGGCGTACTAGCGGCTTTGGCTGCGGTCGCCGGATTTTTCGAGCACGATTTTGCGGAG
Source organism: uncultured Campylobacter sp. (assembly GCA_963545665.1). GTDB lineage: Bacteria > Campylobacterota > Campylobacteria > Campylobacterales > Campylobacteraceae > Campylobacter_B. The sequence continues at coordinate 13,202 of CAUUKU010000029.1, forward strand.
TTCGTGCTAAGCATACTTCCCGGCTTTAAAGATTCGCTTCCGCGCGGCGCGGAGATAATTTTGACGAGCATTACGCTAGCTATGATAAGCGCAGTCGCGATAGCTACGATCTGGGCGTATGAAAGAGGCAAATTCTGCGAAAATTTAAAGAATTTAAAAATTTATAAAATTCTAAGCGCGCAGTATTTTATCCCGCAGCTTTATGGGCGCATCGCGCAGGCGTATGCGAAGCTGGGCGAGATCTGCGCTAAATTTGACGGCGCGATCATAGATGCTAGCGTCGATCTGATCGCCCGCGCGGCGGTAAAAAGCGGCGAAGGGGCGGACCGCGCGAGCGCTAGCGGAGATTTGAGCGCAAATTTAAGGTGGATGGTCGTGGGATTTTTCATTTTGCTGATTTTGGCGTTTGCGGTGTGAGGTAGGTATGGAGTATTTTTTAAGTTTGGTTATATTTTTCCCCGCAGTGGCAGGCATTTTGGGCTTTTTGATCGACGAAGCGAGCATCAAGACCTACGCCGTTACGATGAGCTTTATAGAGTTCGTGCTCTCGCTCGTGCTGTGGGTGTTTTATGAGCCCGCCGAGGGGATAGCATTTAGCGTACTGCACCCTTTCGTAAGCGAATACGGCATCAGCTACTTCGTGGGTTTGGATGGAATTTCGCTGTTTTTAGTGATCTTAAGCACGCTCATTACCTTTTTGGCGCTACTTAGCCTAAGTATCAAAGAGCGCATCAAAAATTTAATCATCTGCATTCTGTTTTTAGAGATGACGATGGTAGGGGTTTTTGCGGCGCTGGATGCGATTTTGTTTTATATCTTTTGGGAGCTTTCGCTTATTCCGATGCTCTATATTATCGGCGCGTGGGGCAGCGGCAAGAGGATTTACGCCGCGGTAAAATTTTTCATCTACACCTTCCTCGGCTCGATGTTTTTGCTCGTAGGGCTCGTAGCGATGAGCTACTTATACCACGAGGCCACGGGCGAGTATAGCTTTAATATCCTAGACTGGCAGAGCCTGTCGCTACCGCTTAGTACGCAAATTCCTCTGTTTTTGGCATTTTCGGTCGCCTTTGCGATCAAGACGCCTTGCTTTCCTTTTCATACCTGGCTGCCGTATGCGCACGGACAGGCTCCTACGATTGGCTCGGTACTGCTTGCCGCCGTGCTTCTTAAGATGGGTACCTACGGCTTCGTGCGATTTTCGCTGCCGATGTTTCCGGATGCGAGCGTGCATTTTAGCGGGATGATGTGTGCCGTAGCGATAGTGATGGTGATCTACGCGAGCTTCATCGCCTTTGCGCAAAAGGACGTCAAACAGGTAGTCGCATACAGCTCGATCGCGCATATGGGCGTCATAATGCTAGGAATTTTTTCGATGAGCGCAGAGGGGGTGAGCGGAGCGGTATTTTTGATGATCAGCCACGGCATAGTAAGCGGCGGGCTCTTTATGCTCGTAGGCTTTTTATACGACCGCAGGCATACGAAGCTTTTTAGCGAGTTCGGTGGGCTTGCGCGGGTGATGCCGCTTTATGCGTTTTGCTTTTGCGTCGTGTTGCTGGGCTCGATAGGCCTTCCGCTTACGATCGGCTTCGTGGGAGAATTCCTAAGCCTTGCGGGGATTTTTAAAATCAGCTTTAGCTACGCGCTTTTGGGCGGCTGCGGCATCATAATGGGCGCGATCTACTCGATGAGCCTTTATAAAAAGACCTTCTTCGGCGCGATCGTTCATGAGGAGAATAAAAAGCTAAGCGATCTAAACAAAACCGAGCTTTGCTCTATCATCCCGATCTGCGTGCTGGTAGTGGCGCTGGGCGTCGCGCCGAATTTGATGCTAAAGCATATTGATGCTAGCGTGGCTCAGAGCCTTCAGACGATGTTTGATAAAGCCTCTCAGACCGCCACTCGCGCCTATATGGAAAAAGCAAATTTCAAGGTGAAAAACGATGCAAGATAGTCTATTAAATTTAGCCTCTATCGCGCCCATGGCGGTTCTCGGCGGGTTTGCGCTGCTGATGCTAGCCGTCTCGCTTTTTGCGCGCGCTCTATCGTATAAATTTTACGCCGTCATCACGATACTAGCGCTAGCTCTCGGCTTTGGGCTCGTGTTTGGTTACAACAGCGGCATACGAGGACTTTTCAACGTGATGCTAGTAGACGGCATCGCGACGCTATCGATGCTCATCATGCTCGCAGGCTCGATATTTTTCATCTGGTTGAGCCTGGGCGCAAGAAGCGCGCACGAGTACCATACGGCGGAGTTTTTCGCACTGTTTTTATTTATGATCGTGGGATATGAGTTTATGGTCGCGAGCGAAAATTTAATGATGATCCTCGTTGGGCTTGAGACGGGTTCGCTAGCGCTTTATACGCTCATCGCGCTGCATAATCGCGCCAGATCGATCGAGGCTGCGCTAAAATATTTCATCATGGGCGCGATGGGATCTGGGTTTTTCGCATTCGGCGCAGCGATGTTTTTTCTATCTACGGGCTCTGTGGAAATTTCGCACATCGCGCAGATCGCTAAGAGTTCAAATCTGCAAACCAGCGTCCTGCTTTTCGTCGCCTGCTCATTTATGATCGTCTCGGTAGGGTTTAAGCTCTCGCTGATCCCGTTTCACACCTGGACGCCCGACGTTTATGAGGGCGCGAGCTCCGCTATGGCGGGCTTCATGTCCGTAGTGCCCAAGATCGCGGGCTTTGTCGTAGCGATCAGGCTATTTGAGGCGCTGGAGCGCATCGGCGTGCAGTGGCTGGATGTCGTGCTATATGCCGCCGCGGTGGCTACGATGAGCCTAGCAAACCTCATGGCGCTCGTGCAGCGCGACGTCAAGCGGATGCTCGCTTTCAGCTCCGTTTCGCACGCAGGCTTCGTGCTCTGCGCGATCGTGATCGGCTCGACGCAGGCAAATGCGGCGCTTTTTACCTACTGGATCCTATATGCCTCGGCAAATCTCGGCGCGTTTGCCTTCATCTGGTGCGTGCGGCAAAGGCGCGCGCGCGGCTTTGGCTCTGGGCCCGAAGTTAGCGCGGCGGGTTTGAAATTTTGCTGCGAAAACAGCGCGTCAAACGGGCAAAATTTTAAGACGGAGCCTGCGCGAGCGCGCGATGACGGGCTAAATTTTGAAGCCGAGGCGGGCGAGAGAAATTTTAAGCTTGGGGATGAGGCTAGCAAAGGAAATTTCAAAACCGAGAGGTTTGAAAAAAATTTTAAATTTGACGGCGGCGAGCGAGGCGGAGATATTAAAATCGACCGCGACGCGCAGGCTAGGAGCCGTGTCGATAAGCCCGGCGCCGAAATTTGCGCGCAAAGCTCCAAGTTCGCGGCTTGCTTCGAGCATCCGTTTGAGAAATTTGACGGGCTGATCCGCACCCATCCGCTCTTTGCGCTATGCGCGGCAATCTTTATGCTCTCGCTTGCGGGCATTCCGCCGTTTAGCGTGTTTTGGGGCAAGATGTATCTGCTAAGCGCCGCGGTCAATTCGGGCTACTTCGCCCTCGCCGTCATCATGGCGGTAAATAGCGCGCTTGCGCTGTATTATTACCTGCGCCTCATCGTGCGTATGTTTTTGCACGAGCCGCGAGAGGACGCGGAGCTTGACGGCTCGCTGAGCGCGGTCTCGGTGCAGATAAAATTCGCCGTCGTGCTAGCTAGCGTGGCATGCGTGCTGGCGCCGTTTTTAGTCAAATTCCTAACCGGCGCGGTAAATAATTTCGTCTTTTTAAGCGGGTATTGAGCTTAAATTTTAAGCGCGAGCTGAACCCGCCGCGCTTTGTTAGCAAAGAAGAGATATATTTTTGGGCGAGCTGGATGCCTACGGCTTTGCGCTGCTTGAGCCGCACGATTTGAGCGAGTTTTTAAAGGAGCGAAAATGCAGAGCGAAAAAGCTTCTAAGCTGCTGGGACGCGCACAAGCAGCTGTTTTATGACGCCATAAAAGGCGCTAAAGCTTTGCCCTTTTATCCGCTTAAGGTGCGCAGCTATGAGATCTTCGTTTGCATGACGAGGAGTTTGCGCCGCCTTCGGGCTACGAAGTAATTTTCATGCGCGATAGGCTGTATTACGCTCCGCAAAGCGACTCCGCGATCTAGCGAGCTTTGATGCTTTGCAGTACAGCTTTGAAAGCTAAAAAGCGGCGCTGCGGGCAAGATACGAAAATTTAATTCCGCGCTCAAGCTAAATTTACAAAGCGGTATTTATGAGCTTTGCGCCCTGGTGTTAAAAAATAGCTCGCAGCACTTCGAGAAATACGGCTACGCCTTTATTTTCAGGCGCAACGCAAGCACGGAAAATCAAAATTTCAGTAGGCTTGATAACGATAAATTTAGCTTTGATATTTGCGAAGGCGATTAAATTTAGCCCAAATTCCGCGCTGCGCGAGACCCCGCCCCGCCCCGTAAAATTTCAAAGATGCGATCCAGCGCTGTAAATTTAAATCTAAAATTTCCACCTCTTTGCCCCGCTGCCTCATAGCAAAGACACAAATTTTGATAAATTTTGATTTCAAATCTCGCGGCGGAGAAATTTTAAAATTTCACGCTCCAGCTCTTGCGGCGGCGCTGAAATTTTATCTGCGAACTGCGAGCGGTTGAAGGTGCGTTGGCGCTTTGCAAGCTGTACCGTGTGCAGGCTTACGAGCTGCTCGCACTGCGTCCGCGAGATCTGTCCGCGCAAAAGCTGCCCGCACTCCTTTAACCCGATGCAGCCTAGCGCCCTGCATTCCGCACCGTAGCGAGCGAATAAAAGCTCCGCCTCCTCTAAAATCCCGCGCTCAAACATCGCCTTCGTGCGCGCTTCGATGCGCCCTGCAAGCCACTGCTTAGGTGCGTCGATCTCAAAAATTTTAATATCCGAAATAACGGGCGGGGCGGTTTTTTCGCGCAGAAATTTACTCGGCGCCTCGCCGCAAAATTTATAGATGCTTAGCCATTTTTTTAAACGAAAGCTGTCCGCCGCGCTAAGCTTTGCGGCAAATTCCGGATCGATCCGCTGCGCTAGAACGTAAATTTCATCCTTTGAAATTTCGCTTTTAAAATCGGGAACCTTCGGCGCTAGCCCGCTTAACATCGCCTTTAGGTAAAACCCGCTGCCGCCCGTGATTATCAAAGGCGCGCCGCTACGCTCCGCGAAAGCCCGCGCGGCTGCGTATTCTTTGATAAACTCGCCGACGCTAAAGTACTCGTTTGGATAGATTAAATTTACGCCGAAGTGCCTGATCTCGCGCAGCTGCTCCTCGCCAGGCTTGGCGCTTGCGATGTCGATCCCACGGTAAATACAGAGCGAATCAAGGCTCAAAATCACGGCGCCGGTCTCGCGCGCAATGCTTAGCGCAAGATCGCTTTTGCCGCTTGCGGTGGTGCCGATGATCGCGATCTGCGGGCTTGCGTGCGAGTTTTGATTTTGGCTCAAGGCGCGTCCTTTCATAAATTTTAGTTTAAATTATAGCAAATCTGTCTCTTATACACATCTGACGCTGCCGACGACTAGTCGAGTGTA
>CAUUKU010000030.1:0-18367 GCA_963545665.1 uncultured Campylobacter sp.
TATAAGAGACAGCTGTGCGACGAATGCGGCGGCTGATAGGAAGCGGCGCGCGATTTAACGGATTTTTATAAAAGAAACGATATAATCCGAGCATTTCATATTTTAAAAGGGAAAAATTTCAGTGAATAAAAATGATACTATCAAAGCTATCGAGAAGTTTGTAAATTCTCAAGAGATGACGATGTTTCGCCTCAAAAAGGGTATCTATGGCGACGCTATGAAAAATCTCGATCAGGTTTTCACTCCATATAAGGAATTCGCCGAGTTTTTCAAAAACCCCGCAAATAGGCTCAAAGAGCTGCTCGGCAACATCGCGTATGATTCGATTTTGAGCTTTACCGACTCGGGGATCGCGCACTGCGAGAAGATTCATAATCTTTATTTCGTGGAAGCAAAGAGCTTTTTTAAAAGCGGTTTAAAGTACGTCGAGCCCGATACCGCGACCAGAGAGAAGGCCAAGAGCTATTATGACAAGCTGCTGGAAAATAACGAAAAGCTAAACGAATACATCAATATAGGTCTGCAGAGGCTTCACGGCTTGGAAGCGAAGCTTTTTGATTGATCCCGCCTTTTGAAATTTTAAATTTACATTCTTGCGGCGTCTTACACTTTGCGCGCCGCGTGATTTTATGCCTCAAAGCCCGCGACGCAGAGGCGGTTTGCGATGATATAAAAATATTGTATCGAAATTTTAAATTTTATTGCTGCGAGACGATCGCCGATATTACCGCGCGCATCGGCGTAAATTTTTCCGTAACGGCTCAAAACCGTCGTCGTTTTAGTCCGTCTCGTCGTCGCCGATTTAGCGCACTCGAACGAAACGGCGGTTTGCTTCCGCGCGGATCATTTTTAAAATTTTATCCTCCGCTTCGGCGCGGCCGGCTTTTGGATCTAATAGATTTGATTTTGCTCGCGCCGCGGCTTGCAGGCTAAATTTTACGCTTTGCGAAACGCCGCGCCTGCAAAATTTTAAAATTTGCGGCCTTGGCGCTCATCGCGTTTAACCGCTTTTTATAAATCTAAATTTCAGACCGATTTGCGTCTAAGCTTTTGCGGCGACGGGGATTTGCTCGCTTAAATTTTAAAATCGCTACTTTAAAATACGCATCGTTTCGGCTTTTGATTTGCTGCGCTGCAGGTGCCTCGCCTCGGTGAAACCCCGAGCAACGAGCTGAAAGCTTAAGCGGTCGGCTCTTGCGCCGTCGCTTCATTTTGCATGCTCCGTCTAAATTTAATCGTCGCATTTGTGCTCTTACGCTGCGTCTGCCTTCTCATTTTGCCGATCCTGCCGCGTAATTAGGGGTTTTGCGATTGTGTTTTGATTTTGCGTTAAATTTTGATGCACGATTAAATTTTAATGCGCAGCGCCGCTGAGCCGAGAATGTTTTATCTTGGCGCCTGCTTGTCGCCGAAGCTCGCGCGGGGCCGCGGAGGCGGAATTTTACGATAAATTTTATCTTTGCGACACGATCTTTGCCGAGGATAAAATTTTAAAATTTAGCCCGTTTCGGCGTATGTTTGTGGGCAGACGGGTTAAAATTTAGCCACCCGCCGTGCGTAAGCTCAAGCGAGGGTTGCGGCTCAGGCGCCAGCTCGTCGTCATCGGCGGATGAAGGCCGCCGGCGCAGATTTGTCGTAGAATTTAACTAGCCCTTGCGTATAGAAAGCCTGATCTCGGCGCACATGCAAAGGCTTGCGCCGCAAAAACGCAAATGGCGGAGCCTACAATGGCGAAGAAGAGTGATTATTTGCCGCTTTTTTCGGATTTATACTGAGCCAGCAAACTGCCTATCTCATCTTTGATGCGCAGCTTTTCCTTCTTCATCGCATCGATTTCCAGATCGCTCATATGCACCCTGCCTGCTTGCGCGTCGGCGATTTTGTGATCGAGCTCGTCGTGTTTTTCGAAAAGCGAATCAAATCGCGCGTTTTTACCCTTCAGCTCGGTGATCAGATCTCTGTATTCATGAAACATCTCTCGCTCCTTATGTGGAATTTTTTGGAGTGTAGCATAAGGGCGCTTAAAACCCGATTTTAAAAATGAATTACGAATAAAATCGGCGCGCCTTTTAAGCTTCATTTTTGATTTCAAAGCAGCGGGGCGGAAGCCAGCGCTTTTTGTTCGCGCTTTGAGGCGAGGGGGATTATTTTTCGCGGCAATTGAGCCTAAGCTTAAGCGCTTCGTTTAAAATTTTATCGCGATGAAATTTTGCCTTTGCGGTAATCGGCATGGCGGGCTAAATGGGCCAAATTGCGCTTGCTCGCGCGGGTTGAAATTCTAAATCAGGCCGTTTAAACGACATAGCGTTTGCAAGCGATAAAATTTCAAAATTTAAACGCACGGATGCCGCGCGCCTGCGCCGAGCTCGTTTAAAATACACGCGTTTTGAAACGCGCTTTTAAACGTATCTCATCTCCTGCGGCTTGTATTTGCTGCGGATGAGTTTTTTGGTATTGCGGATGCCCTCGGCGGTGCCGATGACTAAAAATTTTACCCCCGTACCGATTAGATACTCGCCGCTAGGCATCGGAATGAAGCGGTTGTTTGGCTCCTTGATGCCCACGACGTCGGCGTTTGTAAGATCGCGCAGGCGGGTTTCTTTGAGGCGCTTGAAGCGGATCCACGAAAAATCGGGTATCGTGATCTCCTCGATGTCGATGGGCGAGTCTTTTTGATACAAAAATCGCTCCAAAATATTTTCCATATCGGGGCGCACGCTTATCGCCGAAAGCCTCTGCGCAGCGAGCTTGGACGGCGAGACGATAGAATTTGCGCCGAGTTTTTTTAGTCTCTGCGTGTCGCTGTCGTCGTCGCTGTTTGCCATGATGGAGTATGGGGTGATGCGGCCAAGCTCCTTTTCGTAGAGGCGCACGAGCGAGATGATCGCGATATTATCGGCCAAGCTTTCGCTTAGCGTGATGACGCATTTAGCCGATGAGAGGTGGGCTTTTAGCATCGTGGTTTCTACGTGCGGCTCGCCTACGACGAAGTAGGGATAGCGATTTTCCTCGGCGATTTTGGCTAAATTCGGATCCGGATCGATCACCACGAAGGGCAGGTGATTTTCGCGAAACTGCTTGGCAAGCTCGGCACAGTAGATGTTGTTGTAACAGATGATGTAGTGGTTTTTTAGCCTTGCGATGTTGTTGATCATTCGTTGCTCCCTGAGTAAATTTTGAAGCGTACCCTTTTTGATAACCTCGACGACGACGCCCAGGCAAAACGAAAAGGTTCCAAAGCCCATGAGGATGAATAAGACGGTAAAAATTCTACCCGCGGGCGATATAGGCGCTACTTCGGTAAAACCCACCGTCGTAAAGGTCATACCGGCCTGATAAAAGGCATCCACGAGCGAAAAACCCGCTATAAAAATATAGCCCAGCGTGCCGATTAGCATCATCAGTACGATGGTTATCAGCGGTAAGCGAAACGGGCGTAGCTGGTCGTAAATTTCCGTGTAGAGGTTGATGTCCGGCTTAGTCGAGCCGGACCAGTCGAGGAATCGCTTGATCCTGTCCAAGATAGACATAAATTCCTCTTTGAGAGGTTATTTTGATTGCTTTTTCATAGTTCTTAGAGTTGAGGCGGCGACTTTGATCCTTCTAGTCGTGCCGTCTTGTAGCTGCACGCGTACGCTGCGTAAATTCACCTGAAATTTCTTCTTCGTCTTGTTATTTGCGTGGCTGACGTTGTTGCCTACCATCGCACCTTTGCCGGTTATCGCGCATCTTCTTGCCATTATAAATCCTTCGTATTTAAAATAAATGGCGATTATAGCGAAAAAATTTCAAATTTTCCTTAAAATACTTATTCGCATAAATTTAGCGAAATTTATGACAAAAATAAGTAAAATCCCGTATTCTAAAATTTTAAAGGAATTTCATGTATGTCGCACCCAGCATTTTATCGGCGGATTTCGGCAGCTTAGGCGATGAAATTCGCGCAGTCTGCGAGGCGGGCGCCGATCTCATTCACGTGGATGTGATGGACGGGCATTTCGTACCCAATCTTACGATCGGACCGCTCGTAGTAAGTGCCGCGGCAAAGGCGAGCAGCAAGCCTTTAGATATTCATTTGATGGTCAAAAACGTGCCGTTTTTCGTCGATCTTTTTTTGCCGCTAAAGCCGAAATTTCTTAGCTTCCACATCGAGGAGGAGATCCATCCGCTGCGCCTCATAGATCATATCCGCCATAGCGGCGTCTCGCCCGCAGTCGTACTAAATCCGCACACTCCGCTTAGTGCGCTGGAGTTTATCTTGGGCGAGGTCGATATGGTGCTTTTAATGAGCGTCAATCCGGGCTTTGGAGGGCAAAAATTTATCCCCTCGGCGCTTGAGAAAATTAAGAAGCTGCGCGAGCTGATCGATCGCAAAGGCGCCAAATGTCTCATCGAGGTCGACGGTGGCGTAAACGGGCTCAATATCGCCGATATCGACGAAGCGGGCGCCGACGTCGTGGTAGCGGGCAACTACATATTTTCTTCAAACGACTACGCGGAGGCAATCCGTGCGCTTAAAATTTAGGCGCGGCACAGGGGCAAAATTTTGACGCGCCAGATCGAAAATTTAATAAATTTACTGGCTCAAAAGAGCATAAATTATTACGATTTTATCTCAAAAGCAAGCGATATTGCCGAGATTACCGAGCTTTTCGAGCCCAAAGACCTTTCGATGTGGCGTGCGCTGGGCATAGAGATAATAAAACTAGATAGCGGCAAAATCACGCTCAAAACCCGCGAGACGGACATTCCTGATGAAATTTTTTGCTTCGTGGACATCGAAACGAACGGCGGGCTCTCAAACGGCCAGATCATCGAAATCGGCGCGATAAAAACGCGCGGCACGCAGGAGCTGGGCCGCTTCGAGAGCTTCGTTTACGCGCCCGCCGTGCCCGAAAATATCACGGAGCTTACGGGGATCTGCGCGGAGGATCTGGTGGGCGCGCCGCCGCTAGCTAGCGTGCTGGAGCGGTTTAGGCTGTTTTTAGGCGATAGCGTTTTTGTGGCACACAACGTCAAATTTGACTACGGTTTTATCGACGCGAGCCTGCAAAAATGCGGCTTTGGGATGCTTTTAAATCGCAGGCTCTGCACCGTCGAGCTCGCGCGCCGCACGATCGAGGCGCAAAGATACGGGCTCGGCTCGTTAAAAGAGCTTTTAGGCGTGCAAAACGTCCACCACCGTGCATTTAGCGACGCCGTTTCCTGCTTTGAAATTTTCAAATCCGCACTCTCGCGGCTGCCGTGGAGCGTGCAAAGCACCGAAGACCTGATACTTTTTAGCAAAACCGCAAAGAGCCTGGCGCTGCCTAAGCCGCAGATTTCGGAGCGCGGCGAGGGCGAAATTTTATAAACCCCGCGGCGAATTAGAAAATAGAATTTTAGCGAAATTTTGCGCCGCCGTTTGTGAGATAAAATTTGCGCTTTTAAGCGGCGGCGCTTTAATCTGCGCGGATTGCGGTAGCGCAAATTCGATCCGAGCGATTTTGGGCGGCGCAAATCGGCGCGTATGGGCCTAGATTTTGAAATTTTACCCTTGCCGTAGCGATTGAATGCGCACAAATCGCGGCGGCGCAAATTTAAGCAGGCGCGGTTTTAAATCGCATTGCGATCGCACCGGATTTAAGTGCAAATGCCCGCAGCGGCGCCCTCTACGTATGCCGGCTAGGCGGATCATGCGATTTCAATTTACTCGGGCGGATGCGGCAGCGAGCGCTCGTGGAGCCTTTTTGCTTTCGCAGCTTTAATTTTGCGGCGATAAATTTTGCGCCCGCCCGCGGTTTTGCAACCTTGCTTCGGGCGAATTTTATGAGCACTTGCAGTCGCGTGGATGCGCCCAAAGCGTCGTGCGCTCTAAATTTTAAATTAGCCCAGGCGCGCGAATTCGATGTTTTAAACTCTAAAATCAATAAATTTTGCCCGCGCCTGCGCGTCTTTTGCGTCCCAAAAGCGATAAATTTAGCGTGCCAGTACCGCCGCCGCAGATACGCTAGGCGCGAGGGTTTTCTGCATTCGCCGCTTAGAATTTTGAGATTTGATTTTGGCTTGACGATCTGGTTGGTAAGTGCCCGTGCCGCAAATTTTAAAATAGAGCTTTATAAAATTTCACGGCGCCGACCGAAAATGAAATTTTATAAATTTTTATCGCAAAATACAGCGTGATCGGAGCAAATTTAACGCAAGCCCGGCCCTGTCGTAGCGGCGTATGGCGGCTGCATCCGCGCTAAATTTAGCGATAAGCAAATCCGCGATCCTAATAATACGAATTTACGCAGACGCAGCCCACCTCTCATCAAAGCGTCATCGGAAGGCTGGCGGGCTTTGCGAGCGAGTGAAGTAATGCGCCGCCGTCATCTTTGCAAGAAGCGCGATCTTGCGATTGAGCGGCCTTTTTCACCTCAAGACGGACATATCGCGGACTAAAATTCGAAACGGAATTTTATAAAGCGGATCGCTGCTTTTAAATTTACGTTGCAAATCTCATAGGCGGCAAATACGGCGGTTAAATTTTAAAATTCTATCTGTTTTAATCATGTCTTGCGGAATGCATTGCGAGGGACCGCGAGCCGCTTGATTGGAAAATGAGTTTTAAATTCGCCTTGCGTACATACTGCGCGCAGCGAAGTAAAATTGCGCCTTAAAATTCATGTCACCCGTCGCTACGCCACTGCCGAGCCACCCGCACCTTTTCAAACGCGCTAAAATTTCAACAAAGCTATGCTTCGGTTTTGCTCTAATGCAAAATTTATCCGCTTGCCGCAGACTGCGGCGGATGAAATTCTGCTGCCCGTCGTAAGCTGCGCGTGGTATTTGCTTGCCGTTCATGCGCGTGATGGACCAGCATCCGCCTGCCGCGAGCTGTCGCCGTTCGTCCGCCTCGTTACGCATATTTTTGTGCTGTAAGCCGCACGAGTGCTGCATCTGCGTCAAGGCTGCGCCGCGTTTTTCAAAAGCATGAAAATTTATCCTACTAAAATTTTCGCTTCTTCGCCGCGCTCGCCGCCTGCCGCACTTTGTCGTGCTTGTCTGCTGCGAGCCGTCGCCGCGCCGTATCCCTTGCCCGCACTCTCTGCAAGTTTTAGCGAACGCGCTTTAAAATTTCAGCCTAAAAGCCCTATTTAGCGCCGCGTCCAAGCAGAAACAATCTCACCGCTTGTTCGGCGACGCGGGCTAAATTTTGCGCCGCGACGGCGGGCTGCATCGCGCGCTCAAGGCTCATCGGCTCGTTTAAAACGCTGAAAAACGCGCCGATGCCGTGCTCGTTGCAGCCGCCGGCACAGGACGAGACGCAGCCTGCTAGCGCGATGACGGGCTTGCCGTAGCGCGCGGCGATCTTCGCCACGCCGCTTGGGGTCTTGCCCATGCGGCTTTGAAAGTCGAGCCTGCCCTCGCCGGTGATGATCAGATCGGCGTCGCGCACATCGTTTTGCAGCCCGATCTGCTCGGTGATGATGTCGATGCCTGGTCTTAGCTGAGCGCGCAGGAAGCTTACGAAGCCAAAGCCCAGACCGCCTGCTGCGCCCGCGCCCCTTTCGCTGCAAAGCTCCTTTCCAAGGCTCCCTCTTACGACGCCCGCAAAGCTTCGCAATCCCGCATCCAGCGCCTCTACTGTCGCTTCGTCCGCACCCTTTTGCGGCCCGTAAACATGCGCCGCGCCGTTTTCGCCAAAGAGCGGATTATCCACGTCGCAGGCGATGAGAAACTCGCTATCTTTGATGCTTTGCGGCACGTCCGCGTCCGAGATCGCCGCTATTTTGATCAAATTTTCGCCGGTGCCCGCAAGCGTCTCGCCGCGCTCGTCCGTAAATTTAAAGCCCAAAGCGCTTAGCATGCCCGTGCCCGCGTCGTTCGTGGCGCTTCCGCCGATGCCTATGATAAACTTCCGCGCCCCCTTGCTTGCGGCGTGCAAGATCATCTCGCCAAAGCCGTAGGTGCTTGCCTTTAGCGGGTTTCGGCGCGATTTTTCGATGAGCGTGAGCCCCGACGCCGACGCCATCTCCAAGATCCCGAGCTCGCCCGCAAGAGCGTAGCGCGCGGTGATCTTTTCGCCGAGAGGATTTTGCACGAGCGGCTCTTGAAATTCAGCCCCGAGCGCGTCGGCGAGGGCTTCGACGCTGCCTTCGCCGCCGTCTGCGATCGGCCTAACTACCACTTCGTCGCAGAGCTTTTCGATGCCTGATTTTACGGCATTGCCCGCCTGCAGCGAGCTAAGGGAGCCTTTAAACGAATCGATCGCAACCAAAATTTTCATAAAATTCCTTTCAGACGGGGGCTTGCGCGGATATTGCGAAAGCCGCTTTTTAATTTGGCATTTTAATAAATTTAGCCCTAAATTTAGCTTTGAAAATCTGCGCGCTTCGTATTTTATAGCGCCAGTGCGAGCAATGCGAGAGCCGTGCATGCGCAAGAAGCGGGCGCGAAGCCGATGCGACGCAGAAATGAGGCGACGTATACAAGCGGCGTGCGATCTATGCGGGGGCGGCGGTCTTTGCGGGCTTAGTAGCAGGCGTTTCGGCGCGGTTTTGCGAGCATACATCGTGCTACTGCGTCGCGCGTTTTAATAAAACGAAAGCCCGATCGCTTTGATAAATTTTAGAGGCGATAAAATTTTAAAGCAGATGCCGCGAAAAGATACTGCGCGACTTCATAGCGGCGCGGGCCCGCGCCGCTATGGCTCGGCATAAACGTCGTAAATTTTACGCCTGGCGGGCATCTGAGCGGCGAAATTTTAAAATGCAAAGCAAGATCGAGCCGCTTTTTAAATTTTAAGCGGCACAAAGGTTTTGCGGTTAAGGAATTCGGCAGCAGGGCGATCTTTGCGAAAACAAAAGGGCTTTGCGGCGATCGAAAACTTTACGGAAAGAAAGAATTTTGCCGCAGTAGATGAAATTTTACGGCGAGTGCGGGATCGTGCGGTAAGGAGCGTTATGGACGCGAGAGTTTGCGGCGTAAATAGTGGTCGGGCGCGAGGCCTTACGGCGACGGACGTAAATCATCGTAAATCCGCACCTGAGCTAGCTTTGCGCAGTGATGCCGATACTTGCGCGTAAAATTTCATCGTAAAATTTCTGCGTCGCTAGCCGTCGCTCGTCGCTTGGCGCCGAAATATAAAATTTTCGCTCCGAGCTTCGCCGCTCGGGTTAAGACCGAGAGCTTCGTATTTTGCATCCCGTTCGCCGCTACTGTTGATTACATGCTGGTGCCGCAGTGCCGGTACGATCCGCGCTGCCTACGCCGCTTCGATCTCCGCTGCCGATATATGTGCTTGCCGCTGTTGCGTGCCTGTAGCGGGCGCTCTGCGCTTTTGGATTAAATTTAACGCAAGCTCGAAAGCTATAAACCGTGAAGTCGAGAAATAGCAGACCGCAGATCCGAGGCGCGTTAAAGTGCAGTTTAAAGCGCTTTAAATTTTAAGGCGCCGTTTTTGTAGGCGGATCCGATCGCGCTAAAATTTAGATCATGCCCGGCGCATTAAATCAATCAAGCGCGCTAGATCTGCAAATATCAAATTTCACCGAGCGCGCCAAATTCCATTAGACGCAGCCCGGCGCGCTAAGCTAAATTTTATAGCAAAAATAGCGAGAGTATCCACACGGCGATCATTCCGGTGATACCCATGATCAGCGTTAGCACGGTTTGCGTGCGGTATCCTTGCTGCGGGCTCATCTCGCTGAAATTCGTAACGACCCAAAAGTAGCTGTCATTGGCGTGCGAGACGGTCATCGCGCCCGCTGCGATCGCCATCACGGCTAGCACCGCGCCTATTTCGGTATTAAGTCCGAGCACCGCCATCATCGAATCGCTCGAGCCAAACAGTCCCATGATCGCTGCCGTCGTCGTAAGCGCCACGGTCGAGCTTCCCTGCGCGGTTTTGATGATCGCCGATATAACAAATGGAAAGAAAATGCCGATGGTGCCGATAGCGCGCGCGTTTTCTTTCATAAATACGACGAAGCCCGCATCCGAGATCACCTTGCCCAGCACGCTGCCTGCGGCGGTGATGAATAGGATGGGACCGACGATTTTTAGCGTATCGTTAGTCATCGCGTTAAACTCGCCGATTTTGCCCGTTTTGACTAATAGGATCACGGCGAAGGCCACGCCTACGCTAAGAGCGATGACGGGATTTCCTAAAAATAGCGCTAAATTTACGAAAAACGGCGTCGCGCTAGGATCTGCTTTTAGCACTTCTGCGGAGACGAAGACGTGGTTTTTGTGTAATATCGTAAAGACTGAGCCCAAAGCCATGAGAAGTATCGGCATAAAGATCGGCGCCAAGCTTAAAAAGCCGCACGGAAGCGTGCCGTGCTCTTTAACGAGCTCGTCGTAGCTTTTTGAAATTTCGCCCGCGTCTTTTTCTAGGCTAACTTTAGTGCCGATGTATTTGGCGAAGATATAACTCGCGATCAGCACGGGGATCGAGACGAGCGCACCTATAGCGATGACGAGAAGTAGGTTATTGCCGACGCCTACTAGACCTGCTGCGGCGATCGGTCCGGGAGTGGGCGGTATAAATACGTGCGAGGTATAAAGTCCTGCCGAGAGCGCGACTGCCATGCCTACGGGGCTCGCACCGATTTTTTCCTTTAGCGCGCGACGTATTGGATCAAGCACTACAAAGCCGCTGTCGCAAAACACGGGGATGCCTACGATCCAGCCCATGATCAGCATCGCAAGCTCGGGGCGTTTTTGCCCGACGAGTTTTACGACCATGTCGGCGAGTTTTAGCGCGGCGCCCGTTTTTTCTAGCGCCGTGCCGATGAGCGCGCCGAAGATGATGACGATGCCGATGCTTTTGAATACGGCGCTAAATCCGTCGCCGATGAGCGCGGGGATTTTTACTAGATCGATGCCAGCTACCATCGCAAGCGCAAGCGAGGTCAACATGATCGCAATGAATGGGTGGACGCCTACTTTTGAGATCAGCACGATCATGAAAATGACGGCTACGACGAAGCAGACGATTAACGCAATACCGCTCATAAAAGCTCCTTGAATGGATTTAATTTGCCCGCAAGCGGTTTAAGCTTAAGCCGTTTGCGCTTCAAATTTACTGCGGTAATTTTAGCGAAATTTTAATATAAAGCAAGAATGACGGCGTTAAATTTATAAAATTTTATGATTTATGCGGGAATGAAGGACTTGCTAGCGAAATTTATCGGTTGGAATTTATCGATGCCGCGCGGCGAGGGGGGCGGTTAAAATTTTAAAATTTACGGCGTTTGCTTTGGCGCTTAGAGCCGCCTAAACGCTTTTTCAAATCGAACATTTTTATCCTTTCGCACAGCGCGCAGCGCGCAGCGGACGGTGGACGGCAGGCAGCGCGCGGTAGAAATTTTATCGCGGATCGGTCGTAGTTGCGGAAGTAGCGATGATCGCGAAATTTCGTCCAAAAGCTGTCAGGGGTGAAATTTTGCGGCTCAGCGAAATTTTAGAATTCAGACGCGGCGTCGTTTCGTCGTTTAAAAATAATGAAATTTTATCATCTGCGGGCGGCGGAAATTTATGTATAGCGGAAATTTTACCGCAAGCGCGGCGAGAGCTTGCGATGCGAATAAAATTTCACGCTATCTCAAGCGAGCATAAAATTTTACTGCGAGTGTCTGATAAATTCGGCTGCAAGCAAGTTTAAAAAAAAATTGCCGCGATTGTGTAAAAATTTGCTGCGCGCCGATGAAATTTTAGGCGGGAGAAATTTCACGCGGGCGAAATGCGCCGCTATAAATATTTTAAAATTCCGCCGAAGCGTGCGGCTAAAGCGGTAAAATTTAAAGCGCCGTTTAAATTTAGACCAGCGCCAGCTTCAGCACCTCTTCGATCCGATCTACCGGCGTTATTTTCAGATCGTTTTTGACCTCGTCCGGGATCTCTGCTAGGTCGCGTTCGTAGTTTTTGCGCGGGATCAAAACCTCAGCGATTTTGGCTTTGTGCGCGGCAATGAGCTTCTCCTTAAGCCCGCCGATCGGCAGCACCTTGCCGCTTAGCGTGATCTCGCCCGTCATCGCTAGATCTGCGCGTACCTCACGCTCGCTTAAAATCGACGCGATCGCCGTGCTCATCGTGATGCCCGCGCTCGGTCCGTCCTTGGGCGTCGCGCCCTCGGGCACGTGGATGTGAAGGTCGAATTTATTATAAATTTGCTCCGAGCTTTCGGAATTCTCCTCCGTGCCTAAATTCCGCGCCGCCGAGCTTTTAGATGTGCCGCCGCTTGCACGCAATGCGGAGTTTTTGCCGGCGCGCGAGGCTTTTGCTGCGCCGCTCTCAGCGCCTTGAGCGGCTTTGAGCTTGCCTTCGTCGATCAATACTTTTACGACGCTAAAGGCGATCTGCGCGGATTCTTTCATCACGTCGCCAAGCTGGCCCGTGATCGTCATCGCGCCCTTGCCTTTGATCTTGACCGCTTCGATCTTGAGCACGTCGCCGCCTACCGCAGTCCACGCGAGCCCGTTTACGATGCCGATTTGATCGCGCTTTTCAACCTCGTCGATCTCGAAAACCTTTTTATTTAGAAATTCGCTTAAATTTTTCGTCGTCACGACGATCTTTTTAAACTCTTTGTCTTTTAAAATTTTAACCGCGACCTTGCGGAAGATCGCAGCGATTTGGCGGCGCAGGTTTCGCACGCCGCTTTCGCGCGTGTACTCTTCGATGATCTCGGAAAGAGCTGTGGGGTTGATCGCTACGTCGGCTGATTTTAAGCCGTGGCGCTGCAACTCCTGAGGGATCAGATAGTCCTTAGCGATCTGAAATTTCTCCTGCGGCGTGTAAGAGCTAAGCTCGATAAACTCCATCCTATCGCGCAGCGGCGCGGGTATGAGAGATACGTCGTTTGCCGTGGCGATAAAGATAATCTTGCTAAGATCGATATTGAAATTTAGATAATAATCCCTAAAGCTCGAGTTTTGCTCGGGGTCTAAAATTTCAAGCAGAACCGCCGTCGGATCGCCCTTGTATGAGCTTGAAATTTTATCGATCTCATCAAGCACGATGACGGGGTTCATCTGATTTGCCTCGATGAGACCTTGCACGATGCGGCCCGGCATCGCGCCGATGTAGGTGCGGCGGTGTCCGCGCAGCTCGTTTACGTCCTCGAGCCCGCCTAAAGCGACGCGGATAAGTTTGCGTTTAAGCGCGGTCGCGATGGAGTTTGCAAGGCTCGTCTTGCCTACGCCCGGAGGGCCGTAGAAGCATAAAATCGCGCCGTCTCCCTTGCCGTCCCCCTTACTTTGCTTACCGTTTATGCCGCGAAGCTCCAAAAGCTCCTTCAGCGCGAAATACTCTTCGATACGCGCCTTTGGCTTTTGCAGGGAGTGGTGGTCTTTGTTCAGCTGCGCGGTGACGCCCTCGATGGACATCTTGTGCTTTGCCGCTTTTTCGAACGGCACTTCGATCACCCAGTCCAGATAGCTCTGTACGAGCCCAGCATCGGCGCTATCCGGATGGAGGCGGGCAAATTTATCGATCTGCTTTTTGATCTCTTTGTAGGCATCCTCGCCTAAATAGGGCTTTTTGGCCTCTAGCTTTTTACGGTACTCCTCGATCTCCGCGTCTCGGTCGGCGTCGCCGCCTAGCTCCTTTTGGATCTGCTTGAGTTGCTCTTTTAAAAAATACTCCTTGTTCGTCTTATCGATCTTGGAGTGGACCTTGCTTTTGATCTCCTTTTCTAGGCGGTTGGCTTCGATTTCGTCGTTGATATAGTTGATTAGATTAAAAATCCTCTTATCCAAATCATCTTCGATAAAAAACGAATAAGCGATCTGCTTTTTCAGTCTCAAGGCGCTTAGGATTAGGTCGCAAATACGCACTGCGTCGGTATTTTCTTCGATCGTTTTTAGCAGATCGTTTGGAAAAAAATGCGTCATCGTGCTTAAAATTTTGGTTTTTTCTTTCAGCACGCTCAAGAGCGCATCGATCTTTTGGTTGGCGGGGCGTTTTTCGTGGATGATATCGACGGTTGCGACCAGCGGGTCTTGTGAAATTTCTTTTATGATCTTGCCTTTTAGCGAGCCTTGAAATAAAATTTTAACGCGTCCGTCCGGAAGCGGCACCGTCCTCATCACCGAGCCCACTACGCCTGCGTTGTAGATGCCGCTGAAGCTGCGGTTGCCGCTAAATTCCGACTTTGAGCTTACGATCATGATCATCGTTTCGTTTTTGCCAGCAAGCTCAAGCGCTCGCTTGTTGCTCTCGTCGCTCAAAAAGATCGGCGCTATCATAAACGGGTATAAAAACAGCTCGTCCTCGACGATGATCGGAAGCTCTGCGGGGAAGCTTTTGCTTTGAATTATCTGCATTGCCCCTCCTACTCAAAAATCGCGCGATACCAAGGCGAGCGCGGCTTGACGACCTCAGCGTCGTTTAGCGGGGATTCTTCGACGCGCTTTTTGTAAATTTTAGCCGAGTCCTCGCGGTCGGTGCGCTCGTACAGATCTTTGATGTCGATATTTAGCTGATGCTCTGCAAGCCTGAGCTTCGTTAGCATCGTCTCAAGTAGCGGACGATACTCGCTTTGCGGGTATTCTGCGATAAAGTTGCGGATCTCGTCTATGCTATTTAGTATTAGCTTTTGGTTGCGGCTCGGGCGGCTAAAGGAGTCGAAATTTGCCCTGATCTTTAGAAATCTCGCGTATTCGATCTTTTTGTCCGTGCCGTATAGACGGATATACTCGTCTAGGTATTTGTTTGCTTTTTCGTAATCCTCGTCCTGCACGAACGCCCAAGCCATAATGAGCGTCGTCTCCTCTAGCAGCGGAGAGGCGATATGCTCGCTAGCAAAGCTAGTGTAGTGCTTCTCGGCATCCTCTAAAGCCGAATTATTGATGTCTTCTAAAATTTTTGAATACCACGTTTCCGGGCTTAGGTTAAAAAGCTCGCCGTCGCCTTTGCCGCTGCAGCCGCACAGAACCGCCGCGCAGACAATGCTCAATAAAATTTTCAAAACCCTACTCATCTCATATCCTTGGAAATTGTTTTTTAACCCGTAATTTTATATTTTTTGAGTAAATGCAAGCTTAAATTCCGCGGGTCAAATTTTAAAATGAAGTTTTGCGCATTTTTTACAGCCGTAGTAAAGCAAAAAATTTCGGTAATTTCGAAAAATTTAAGCGGATAAATTCTAAATTTAAGTTTAACAATAGTATAATTAGCACTAATAACGCAAAGAAAGTTTGCGTTAGGCGAATTTTAGAATTTTAAAAGAAAGGATTTAAGATGAAAAAAGGTTTTACTCTAATCGAGCTGGTCTTTACCATCGTAATCTTGGCGATCACGACGATGGCGATACCGCGTATAGTCGCGCAAACTACCGAACTAAATGCCCTTGCGATCAAAGAGGAGTTGGTGTATAACGCCAAAGCTTTAATGTCGCGCGTATCTCAGGCTCAGTGGGATAGCGCGTATATGCAATCTGCGCAATGCGATGGCGATCCGAGTTGTACGGATAGAATTTTAAACGTAGTCGGCGAGCTTCCAGAAGTTGCGTCGGGGCGTAGACCGGGCATATTAGAAGAACCCAATAGAAGAAGGGTTAGCGATCAATTTCCTGCCGCTAAAAGGCAATTCGGTAGAAGAGGGCTTTCTTTGGGCGGCTCCGGCTATAACGACATAGACGATTACGACGGTTTTAACACTAGGATAACAACTAGAGATTTGGTGGGTTCGAGTAGCAGGGGTGATTTTGTCTTGGATTCCAATATCTCAATAGCGGTGGATTATATAGCGGATCCATTTAGCCCCAACGCCTATATAAGTGCTACTAGTCTAAACGGTGTTTTAAGCAATACCCCGAGCAATGGCACACCTACTAATATTAAGATGGTTACGATTACTGCTAGAGATGTAAACGATGCTATCGCTAGAGACGGTACCCCTAAAGGTATAGTACTAAGATCTTACCTGGCGAATATCGGCGTGGGCGTTCAGACAACTATTACTAGAAGATAAAGTAGAGGTTTGAGATGAAAAGAGCTTTCACTCTAATAGAATTGATATTCGTCATCGTAGTGCTAGGTATCATCTCGATGTTCGGTGCGGATCTATATACTAAAATTTATAGATCTTACGTACATGTGCGAGCTGTAAATCAGCTAGAAAATAGAACCCAAAATGCCCTTATTCTTATTACCAATCGATTGGAAAATAGAATTAAAAGCAGCACAATAGCTCGCGAGATAGGCGTTGCCGACGATGCCACAAACTTCGTGTCTATTGCTAATCTTACCGATCCTAAATATGATGTATTGGAGTGGATAGGACAGAGCATAGAGACTAGAAATATTAACAACATAAAGCCGGGCTGGAGCGGTTTTACATCTATGTATCAGCTAAGAGATAGAGCTTGGACTCGAGATGCGGATAATGCGGGTTATATAGCAAATACTCAAGCTCCATTTTCTATGGTGTCGCTAGGTAGCCATTTTCCTCAAGTAAGTCAGATCGTAAGAAATCTTAGGGCTACTGCATACCGCGCGCCCTCAGGCGATGCAAGTGTTGCGGTTATATTTAGAATCGTTACCAATGACGCATCTCCTACTAGTATAAATATAGGCTATGGCTACGACGGAAGATTTGTACAGGACGGCAGCAATAGAGTGCTTGTCGCAATAGGAACGCCTAGCGCTATGGGTACAGGGAGTATAGATGGCGAGACTATAGCGATAGCTCAGTATCCCGTCAATCCCAATAACGATAACAATCAAGAATTTTCTGAGCAGTATTATTTAGCCCATACCGCTTATGCGATAGTCCCTACCGACGTGGAGAAATATACTAAAGACAATGCGGGGGATTTAAGCAAGAATTTTAATTTGGTTTTGTGTTATAATTATCGTCCTTGGAGTAATCAAGAAAGAGATATTAGGTCTTTTAGAAATGCTAGGAGCGCTTTATTAGCAGAGGACGTGAGCTTATTTAGGTTTAAAAACGATAACGGTTCCGTCGCGCTTAAACTATGTATGAGAGATGACGGTAGAAATTTTGATCCTGCAGAGCTGGATCTGAATGTTTGCAAAGCGCAGGTGGTGTACTAATGAAAACTATGAAAAGAGGCTTTGCTTTAGTAGCGGCCATATTTTTTATCATCATTATAGCGACTACGGCTATTACGGCATTATCTATCGCGTCTATGACGGCTCGCGATGTCAATAACATCCAAAATAGGGAGCAGGCCATGCTTTTGGCGCAGAGTGCTACAGAACTAGCCGTCCTAGCTATGCAAAGACATGAGTATCTAACGAGTGAGCTTATGGATAGGGGTGGAACGCCAGCGACCAACCCTACGCTAAATACTATCACGCTGGCGTATCCCTCAAATAACGCAGATGAAAAACTTTTTGACATTAGCATTACGTTTGGATATTTTGATAGGCAGCTAGGAGCACCGGGTAATCATACTGTAGCTTATAGTAATTTTGGGCAAGATTCTACCGCGGTGCGACCTTCCGGTGTAAAAGGAGCCGTTTTAAGCCATGCCGCGCTCGTGGACGTGGTAGTGGAGTCCAACACCGCAGTTTTGGGCAAGCCCAAAGTCAGATACCATAGGCGCACTATACAAAAACCATAATGCAAAGGGTGGGCGATGAATTTAAATATCGTAGGTAAACAATTTGAGTTGACGGATCCTATCAAAGATTACGTTGAAAATGCGTTTGAGACGCTAGAGAAATACAACCTTGATCTTATCTCGGGGCGTTGTGTAATTTCTGCCGACGAGAAGCAAGGCAAAAAAGGCTTTGTAGTGGATTTTTCTTTAAATTTAGCGCATAAAGACACCATAGTCGTGCGCCAAAAAGATAAGGATCTCTATGCTGCCGTTGATCTCATCGTAGACCGCGCCTCAAAGGTTCTACGCAGATACCACGATAAGGTAAATTCTCATAAAAATCGCGACGAGATGAAACAAAACGCCGTAGATAATGCGGTCGGTGCCAATAAGCCAAATTTAAACGACGAGGTCGATGAGATCGTCCCTACCGAGCTGGATCTATATAAGCCGCTAGAGATCGATGAGGCGCTAAATAAGCTTAAAGAAAGTACCGATCAATTTTTAGTATTCAATGACATGGATGCTAAAATGCGCGTACTGTATAAGCGTAAAGACGGGAAATTCGGTCTGTTTTAGACAGGTAAGTATTTGACGACAGATAAAGGTGTGAAATCCGGCACCTTTATTATTCGATGATTATTCACTTATTGTTTAATGTTGGATTAAACAGCATTCGCTTCTTTTATCGCGCTCCAATGGTGCTTGATATTTGAGCCCCCGCCTCTAGTAGCTGTTATTTATAAATTTAAGTATGGTTTAAAGTAAATAAAATTCTAATCTGTCTCTTATACACATCTCCGAGCCCACGAGACCGATCAGTATCTC
>CAUUKU010000031.1:0-18125 GCA_963545665.1 uncultured Campylobacter sp.
ACTCGACTAGTCGTCGGCAGCGTCAGATGTGTATAAGAGACAGATTTCAAACTGCAATTCGTGTTGAAAGGAAAAAAATGAGTTATTTTGAAAAGCTCGTTAAAAGCTATAGTGATAAAAGCCTCATACTGCGCATCCTTGTAGCTCTGATTTTAGGCGCCGTCGTGGGTTATTTCGCCAGGATCGGCGTAGCGGATATAAATTTAGAAGCGGGCGAGACGAATACCTGGTCGAACATCGCAAATTTTAGTAAAATTTTAGGCGATTTTTTCGTAAATGCGCTTAAGGCGGTCGCTCCGGTACTCGTATTTATATTGATCTTAAGCTCTTTCGTGCATAAGAGCTTCGGCAATGCCACCGGGCTTAAAAAAGTAGTAGTGCTATACGTCATAGGCACCTTCTTAGCGGCATTAGTAGGCGTTGCGGCGAGCTTTATATTCCCGACTACGCTGGCTCTTGACGGCGTGGAAGCCGCGGGCGATCCGACGCCTACGGACATATGGGTCGTGTTGCGAACTACCCTCTTTAAGATCGTGGATAATCCGATCAACGCCCTTGCAAGCGGCAATTACATAGGCATAGTCGCATGGGCCATCGCACTAGGCGTGGCGTTAAAATTTTGCACGAACGAGACGAAGCGCTTTATAGGCGACATAGCAGAAGCGATCACGAAGGTCATACAAGCAGTCATTCAATTAGCGCCGATCGGAATTTTCGGTATCATCGTTTTTACGGTTTATAGACTGGGTATTGAGGGGCTACTGACATACGCTCGTTTGGTCGTTCTGCTCGTAATAACCCTGCTCGTGGTGGCTCTGATAGTAAATCCTATAATGGTCTTTGCGGTAACTAGAAAAAATCCCTATCCGCTTGTATTTAAGTGCCTAAGAGATAGCGGAATTCCTGCGTTTTTCACTAGAAGCTCGGCCGCGAACATCCCCGTAAATATGAACCTATGCAAGAAGCTAGGCGTAGACGACGAGCTCAGCTCCATATCTATACCGCTGGGTGCTACCATAAACATGGCGGGCGCCGCCGTCGTCATCGCGATTTTGGCTCTTTCTACCGCATACACTCTGGGTATCAGGCCGGATTTTTGGACGGCGTTTCTGCTCTGCGTAGTCTCGGCGGTAGGCGCATGTGGGGCCAGCGGAGTGCCGGGCGGCTCGTTGATGCTGATACCGCTTGCGTGTTCGCTTTTCGGGATCGACAACGACATAGCCTTTAAGGTAATAACCGTCGGCGTGACCATTTCGGTTATACAAGATTCGATGGAAACCGCGCTTAACAGCTCCACGGACGTACTTTTTACTGCGATCGCGTCGCAAAGTATGCAAAAATAACTCACTTTAAATTTTACCGCGAATTCCGCCCGCGCGGCGGATCTCGCGGTTTTTAAAATTTTACTTATTCTTTTTTGATAAAATTATCCAAAAATTTTAAAAGGAAATCGATGAATTGGAATTTAGGCGAGCTGTTTGCAAACGAAGCGGAATTTAGTGCCGCGGTAGAAAGCGCGGCTGCGCAGGCTAGGGATTTTGAGCTTAAATTTAAAGATAAGCTGCACGCTCTTAGCGCGGAGGAATTTTTAGGCGCGCTTGAGCTTTATGAGGGCATCAGCGAGCAGATCGGCAAGATAATGAGCTTTGCGCATCTTAGCTTTGCGCGAGATACGAGCCTTGGGGCGCAGCAGGCCAAGACGGAGCAGGCTTGCAACGACATTTCGCATAGCCTACTTTTTTTCGAGCTCGAGTTTAACGAGCTTGACGCCGCAAAACAGGACGAGTTTATCGCAGGGGGCGGGAGATTTAGATATTATTTGAGCCTACTTAAGCGGCGCAAAGCCCACCAGCTAAGCCTGCCGCAAGAAAGCGTGCTTTTAAAAACTTCGCCAGTAAGCGGCGAGGCGTTTTCGCGGCTTTTTGATGAGAGTATGGCGCGGATGAGCTTTGATTTTCGCGGGCGCAAGCTTGGCGAGGAGGAAATTTTAAGCCTGCTTCATAGCTCTGATCGCGAGGTGCGAAAGGACGCCGCAGCCTCGCTAAGTGCCGTGCTAGAGCAAAACTCCCACCTGCTTGGTTACATCTACAATATGATCAAAACCGATCTTAAAATCCGCTGCGAGCTGCGCGGTTACGATAAAGCCGAGGCGGTGATGCACGAGGAAAATCAGATAAATATCGCAAGCGTTGATGCTCTGATCGCAGAGGCGGAGCGAAGCTTCGCTCTGGTCGGCAAATTTTACGCCAAAAAGCGCGAAATTTTAGGATACGACGCGCTGTATGATTACGACAGATACGCTCCGCTTGGCGGCGATGAGAGCGAGTTTAGCTTCGAGCAGGCTAAGCAGATCGTGCTTGCGGCATTTGAAAAATTTAGCCCGAAATTTAAGCAGATCGCGCTGATCGCATTCGAGCGAAACTGGATCGACGCGATGCCCGCGCAAAATAAACAAAGCGGCGCGTTTTCGCATTCGGGCTCGCGCGATACGCATCCCTTCGTGCTTTTAAATTTCACGCGCAAGCGCCGCGACGTATTTACACTCGCGCACGAGCTGGGGCACGCGATACATCAGTATCTAAGCTACGGCGTGGGCTATTTTAACTCCTTCACGCCGCTAACGACGGCGGAGACCGCGTCGGTATTTTGCGAGATGTTGGTGTTTGATTATATGCGCGAAAATTTTTCAAATTTAAACGACTCGCAAAATTTAAAGTGCGATGCTTCGCAAGAGGCTCAGGGCGGTGAAATTCCAAACGAGCGCGCCGTAAAACAGGCCGCTTCGCAAGGCCCTGCGGGTTCGTGCGAGCTTGCAGCGCGCGATACGGATACGCCCTCACAGATCGCAAGTGATAAGACCGCGCTAAGAGCGATGCTTGCGGCAAAGATCGAAGATATCTTCGCGACGCTTTACCGCCAGATCGGATTTACGACCTTTGAGCGGCGCGTGCATGCGAGCGCGGATGAGTTAAGCGTTGAGCAGGTAGGTGAGCTTTGGATGGAGGAGTCGCGCAAGATGTTTGCCGGCGAGCTGATCTTGCAGGATCATTACAAAAGCTGGTGGAGCTACATCCCGCACTTCATCCACTCGCCGTTTTACTGCTACTCCTACGCCTACGCGCAGCTTTTGGTGCTCGCGCTTTACGGGCTGTATAAGAGCGGTAGGCTTGAAAATTTCGTTCAAATTTACACCGAGTTTTTAAGCTCGGGCGGCAGCGACGAGCCGCAAAAGCTAGTGGCGAAATTCGGCTTTGATATCAATAAAAGCGAGTTTTGGCGCATCGGCATAGAGCAGGTCGCAGCGCTTGTGAGCGAGTTTTGTAAGGATTAGGAGGTGCGATGTTAAAGGATTTTTTAAGCGACGAGAAATTTTGCGAGCTCACGCGAGGCTACGTGCAGGGCGCGATCGAGCTACTGCTGGAGAAAAACTGCGAATTCGGCATCGTCACGAAGCCGCAAAACGTCGAATTCGACCCGCCGCTTCCGAGCGAGATCATGAAGGGTTTTAGCGCGCCGGTGATTTTATTCGAGCTGGCCAACTACACTTTGCAAAGCGCGCACGTGAAAGGGACCAAGCTCATTTTCGAAGCGGGCTTCGGCGCGGAGGATTTCGCCTCTACGCTTAGCGTGGAGTGCGCCGCTATCTTGCAAATTTTAATCGAATTAAAGCCCGTGCTAGCTAATTTTTCGCTTCAAAATAGCGAAAAACAAAAGCGCGAAAGATCGCAAAGTATTTTTAAGAAAAAAGATTAGACGCGCTCTCGCGCTCAGAATTTAAACGCGCAAAATTTAGTCTGCAAATACGCGCGAGGCTCGAGCGCTTGCTCTGCGGCCCGCGATGCGCTCGGAGTATTCGCGCCGCAAATTTCTATTTCGCCGGCGCGCCAAAGCGTCCGCGCGGCAAATTTTATCTTGCGGGCGGGGCTAAATTTTAAAATTTAATCGTCGCCATCTCGATCTTTGGGCGGCGGCACTTGCG
Organism: uncultured Campylobacter sp.; assembly: GCA_963545665.1. Classification (GTDB taxonomy): domain Bacteria; phylum Campylobacterota; class Campylobacteria; order Campylobacterales; family Campylobacteraceae; genus Campylobacter_B. The sequence continues at coordinate 3,980 of CAUUKU010000031.1, forward strand.
TAGGCGATTTGGGCGTATGTCTCGACGCACCCTTTGCGGCGCTCGCGTCTGGGTCGGCGCGGCATTTATTTGCAAGCGGACATCGGCTTTAGTCGCAAACCGGGCGTCGCAAGAGGTGCGGGCAGATCGTCAAACGGGCGGCAAGCGGGCGGATCGTTAAGCTGATCGTTAATTAGAATTTTAGCGCCGTTTGGATAAAATTTGCAAAAACCGATCAAAGAGAGTAAATGGATATTTTAGACGATTTAAATCCGAGCCAGAGGGCCGCTGCGATGCACATAGACGGCGCGATGCTGATCCTAGCGGGCGCGGGCAGCGGCAAGACTAAGACGATCACCTCGCGCCTCGCGTATCTGCTCGCAAACGGCATCGATCCGCTAAGCACGCTGACGCTGACTTTTACCAACAAAGCCGCGGGCGAGATGAGAAACAGGGCGCTCGCGCTCATCAGAGATATCGAAGTTTCGGCAAATCCGCTTTTATGCACCTTTCATAAATTCGGCCTTTTGTTTTTGAAATTTTATATCAACGAGCTGGGGCGGAAGAATAATTTTACGATCATCGACGCCGACGATAAGAAAAAGATTATCAAATCCCTCGAGATAAACCTTCCCACCGCGACGCTAGCCGGTGAAATTTCAAAATACAAAAACTCGCTTCTTTCTACGGAGCAGGTCTTGCAAAACGCAAGCCTAATCGGCGAGGAGATCGGTAAGACCGCGCAGGGCTTTTATGCAAAGGCGGCGGATGCTTACAAAAGGTACGAGGCGTATTTGAGCGCGAATAATTTGGTCGATTTCGACGATCTGCTCGTGCTTAGCTATAAAATTTTAGATCAAAATGCCGCGCTTTGCGATGAAATTTCACGCCGCTACGCATACGTCACGGTCGATGAGTATCAAGACACCAACGACATCCAGATGAAGCTTTTAAAAAAGCTCTGCACCGCGCACGAAAACCTCGTGGTAGTGGGCGACGACGATCAGAGCATCTACGGCTGGCGCGGCGCAAAGGTCGAAAATATCTTAAATTTTAAAAACGAGTTTAAAAACGTCAAGGTCGTAAAACTCGAAGAAAACTACCGTTCTAGCGATGAAATTTTATCCGCGGCCAACGAGCTCATCGGACACAACCGAAATCGTCTAGGCAAAAGGCTAAAAAGCGTCAAAGGCCCCGGCGAGCGGATCGAGATCATCGGCTCGGACGACGAGACTTTTGAGGCGAACAGGATCGCGATGCAAATCTCGCGCCTTCTAAACTCCGGCGCGCTCGCGCAAGATATCGCCGTGCTGTACCGCGTAAATGCGCTGTCTAGAAGCCTAGAAGAGGGGCTAAATAGGGCCAAAATTCCATACAAAATGGTAGGCGGCGTGAAATTCTACGAGCGTGCCGAGATCAAAGACGCGATCAGCTACCTCAGGCTCGTGCTAAACGAGAACGACGACTTTTCGATGCGGCGTATCATCAACCGACCAAAGCGCGGCATCGGCAAGATCGCCTTGGCAAACATCGAAAAGGTCGCATTCGATAAAAAAACGAGCCTTTTTAACGCCTTTAGCGAGCTGGGCGAAAAAGACGTGAGCAAAAAGAGCCTAGAGGCGCTGCATGCGCTGCAAAACGGCATCAAAAGCTTAAGCGGCGAGGAGCGAGTTGAGAAGATCGTCGACGCTTTGGAGGCGACGTTCGGGCTAAAGGCGTACTACGCCTCGCTGCCCGACGGCGCCGATCGGCTCGCAAATATCGACGAATTTTTAGCGATGCTAAAGGACGAGGCGCTGAACAAAAACAGCTTCGATTTGGAGGAATTCTTAAACGAACTCTCGCTGCTTAGCGAACAGGACGCCATCGGCACGGACGGCATTTCGGTAATGAGCGTGCACGCAAGCAAGGGGCTTGAGTTCGCGCATCTTTTCGTAATCGGACTGGAGGAGGGCTTTTTCCCGCTCTTAGGCGACGGCAGCGATATCGAAGAGGAGCGCAGGCTCGCATACGTGGCGATCACGCGCGCCAAAAGCAATCTCACGCTAAGCTACGTCGGTAGCCGCTTTTACAAAGGCAAGCGCGAACGTTTAGAAAAGAGCAGGTTTCTAAGCGAGGCGGGGCTTTGCGAGGGCAAGCTCATTCTCGATAACGGCGGCGAGTTTAAAAAGGGCGATCTCATCAGCCACAAGCTCTTCGGCATGGGGCGCGTCACTGCGGTGGATAAGGCGCGAGGCAGCGAGAAGCTGACGATAAATTTCGGCGGAATTTCGCGCGTGATAATGTCGAATTTCGTGCAAAAGATCATATGAACAGGCTGTTTTTGACCGATAAGCCCGCGGGTATCGGCAGCAATAAATTTTTAAGCGCTCTTAAGCGCAAATACGGCGTGAAAAAGGCGGGCTTTAGCGGCACGCTCGATCCTTTCGCAAGCGGCGCGCTGATCGTGGCTTTCGGGCAATACGCGCGCTTTTTTAGATTTTTAAAAAAGGAGCCAAAAGTTTACGCCGCGACGCTGTGGCTGGGCGCGCAAAGCCTAAGCGGCGATAATGAAAACATCGAGCGCGTGGAGCAAATTCCGCCGCTTTCGCGCGAGGTTTTAGACGCCGCGATGGCGCAAATGCGCGGCGAGATAAAATTCATCCCTCCCGCTTTCAGCGCCAAGAAAATTAGCGGCGTGCGCGCATACAAGCTCGCTCGCGCGGGCGAAGAGGTGAGCTTGAAAGAGAGCTTGATGCGGGTTTTTGATGCCGAAATTTTAAGCTACGCTCATCCATTCGTGAGCTTTCGCGTTGCGCTTAGCGAGGGCGGATACGTGCGCTCTTTCGCGCAAATTTTAGCAGAAAAGCTGGGCGTCACGGGCACGCTAAGCGCGCTTAGACGAGAAAGCGAGGGGGCTTTTGATTTGAAAGATCCGCGCTTTGCGGACGAGGCGACGCTAAATCCGCTCGAGTTTTTGGATCTTCAGCCGAACTTTTACGACGGCGACGCGCGCGACGTGATCTTGGGCAAGAAGCTTGCCGCAAAGGATCTAGCGAGCCGCGCGGACGGCTGCTATCTGCTTATCTGCGGCGATTTTTACTCGATCATCGAGATTATCTCTGGCGAGGTGCGCTATCTTTGGAACGATGTTCCGATCGCGGGCGGTGCGTTTTAAGCCGCGGTTCCAGCCTGAGACGGAATTTTGATCGGGCGGTTCGAGCTTGAAATTTTGAAGCGATCATAAACACGGCGCGTTTTAAATTTGCTCGCATAGCGCGCCGCCATGTGCAGTTAAATTTTATCGTGCGGAGCAGAGCGATCACGCTTTTTCGTTGCGCACAGATCGTAAATCGGCCTTAAGCGGTATAAATTTCAACGCACGGCGGACGGCAGCCGCTCGCAAAAAGGAATAAAATTCCGAAGCCCAAATTTAAATGCGACGGAGCGGCGTTTTAATTTGCTTTTTGCCGCGCGATGGCAACGCGCCGCGAGATTAAAATTTGACGATTTAAAAAGCGGCAGGTTGGAGCTTAGTGCCGCGGCAAGCAGTCTTTGCAGAATAAAATTCCGGCTCGCGGTAATGCGTAGTCTGCGCCGATGGGTTTGATTTTGAGGCGCACCGTTAAGCTAAATTTACGATCTGGCGCGGCATACGGCTGTGCGACTTCGGTTGACGGCTCGGTTTAGAATTTTAATCACGCGGATAGATTTGTGCCGCGGGTTGAAATTTAGCTGCGCGCGTTGCAGGTCTGAATTTCCGCGCCTTATAAATTTACGTATCGGGCGCTGCGATCGCGGGTTAAATTCCGCGGTGCGCACTTCACGGCACGCGGTTTTGAAATTTTAATCGCACTGGACGGGGCGCGCCGCAGGCTGAAATTTAACTCGCGCGCGGATCGGAATTTAATCGCGCCAGATGGGCTTGCCGCGGGCTAAATTTAACGCAAGCGCGCCTAGGCGCAGAAGGAGTAAAATTTTGAAAGCTTATGCAAAGATCAATGTTTTTTTAAAAGTCGTCGGCACGCGCGGCGGCTACCACGAGATCGCCTCGCGCTTCGTACTGCGCAGGGAGCTGTTTGATGAGATAAGCTTCGAGCGTGCGGGCGGCTTTGCGCTTGAATGCGGTGCCGCGCAGATCGCGGATAACATAATTTTAAAAGCCAAGGCGGCGCTTGAGCAGGCGGGGTTTGCGCGCGAGCTAGCGGAATTTTTCGGCTCGCACAAGATCGTACTTAAAAAACGTATTCCGATCGGCGCGGGTCTTGGGGGCGGTAGCAGCGACGCGGCGGCATTTTTGCGGCTTGCGAACGAGGAATTAAGCTTAAAAATTTCGCGCGAGCGACTTACCAAAATCGCGCAAAATATCGGCGCGGACGTCGCGTTTTTTGTTGGCGGGTTTGAGGCCGCAAACGTACGCGGTATCGGCGAGATCATCGAGCCTTTCGAGGACCGCCTGCCCGCGATTGAAATTTTAACGCCCGCGATCTTTTGCTCTACAGGCGCGGTTTATAATGAGTTTCGCGCAAGCTTTATGCAAAACATAAATGCCGCGCAGGCTCGGCAGATGCTTAACCTAAGCAGCGAGCAGCTGCTAGCGCGATACGGCGGCTTTGCGCTAAACGATCTTTTCGCGCCGTGCATAAAGCTATATCCGCAGATGGACAGGTACCGCGATATGTTTCTAAGCGGCAGCGGCAGCAGCGTGTTTTTCTTAAAATAAAAATTCCAAGGCGCGCGGTTAAAATTTAAAAGCTAGAATTTAAAATTCCGTCGCGACCGCTTTTAAATTTAAGCAAAAACGGGCTAAGCTTAGGACTAAATTTAGAAGGAAAAAGATGAAAGAACTGAGTAAAAATCGCAAGGCATTTCACGATTTTACGATACTTGAAAGCTTTGAAGCGGGCATCGTGCTAAAGGGCAGCGAGGTCAAAGCCCTGCGCGCGGGCAGGGGCAATCTCAAAGATAGCTTTTGTCGCGTGATCCGCGGCGAGCTGTTTTTGCTAAACGCGCATATCAGCTATCTTGAAAGCACAAACGCCCATTTTCGTCCAGACGAAGGGGCTGCGCGAAAGCTTTTAATGCACAGAAAGCAGATCGACAAACTGCTTGGCGCAGTTAGCAAAGAGGGCCTTACCATCGTGGTTTTGTCGCTGTATCTGAATGATAAAAACCGCGTAAAGGCACGTATTGCTTTGGCAAAAGGCAAAAATCTGCACGACAAGCGCGAATCGCTAAAGCGCAAGGAAGCCGACCGCGAAGCGCAAAGCGCGATGAAGCGATACGACAAGCATTCATTTTAAATTCACAAAACTTTGGTTAAAATGCGGGCTTAAATTTAAATCCAAAGGAAGATGTATGAAAAAATTTTTACTTTTATGTTTAGCGGCGTTTGTTTTAAGCGGCTGCGGAGACGACGATAAGGGCGCTAGCGCGAAGGCCAGCGGCGAGCAAAGCGCTAGCCTGCAGGCATCTAGCGAGCACAATGCCGCCCCGCAGGACGCCCACTCGCAAGAGGATGGCTTCGTGCCGTATAAAGTAGGCGAGCGCTTCACGCTTAAAAGCGTCACCGGCGGCGAAGTCACGATCGAGCGCACCGAAAAGGGCTTTAAGCTTGCAGATAGCGATAAAATTTTAATGTTTGATATCTTCGGTACGTTTTGTGCGCCGTGCCGTATGGAAGCGCCGCATTTGACGGACTTTCAGCTTAAAAACAACGATTGGTTCATGATGGTAGGGCTCATCCACTTCGAAGATATAGCCGATGCGCAGGTCGTGGAGAAATTTAGCAAAAAATACGGCGCGTATTATTTCATAGCCAACGACGTGCAAAATGCCCGTATCGTGGAGCAAATTTTAAACGACATCGACTATCGTCACGCGCTTGCGATCCCGTTTAAAGTCACGCTTAAAAACGGCATTTATCAGACGCTTACCGATCTGAACGAGGACGATCCGAAGGGCAAGCCTTACTATCTGGGTGCCGTTTCTACGGACATCCTCACGAGCGATCTTACGCGGATAAGAAATGCCAACTAAAACGGACGTAGAAGTTCGGACGCGCACGAATACGAAATCTTTCGTGCCGCGCCCTTATAAGGTGATTTTATTAAATGACGACGAAACGACGATGGATTTCGTCGTGTATATTTTGATGGACATTTTTGCAAAAAATTTTGACGACGCGGTAAATTTGATGATGAAGGTGCATAAGCAGGGGCGCGCCGTTTGCGGTGCGTATCCAAAAGAGATAGCGCAAGATAAACAAAAAGCGGTGCACGAGGCGGCAAAGGCCGCAGGCTTTCCGCTTAGATGCGAGATTGAAGAGGAGTGAGATGTTAGGATTTTTTTTAGAAAGACACTTCGAGCAGGCGATAGAGATCGCAAGAAGCGAAGAGGACGAATACGTCACGACCACGCACGTACTTTACGCGATTTTTAAATACAACAAACCGTTTCGCGGCATCATCGCCAGAGAGATCCCCGACGTCAATTGTATCAACGTAGTAGATAATCTAGCCGGGCTTTTAAATTTGATGCCTAGATCGCAGGGCAAGGAGCCAGAGGAGACCTATGAGTTCAAAGAAATTTTTAACGCCTTCGGCAGCGACGCGCAGGTAAAAAACGAACTCGATTTTATAGATAAAATTTTAAAAGACGAGCAGAGCGACTGCGCTAAAATTTTAAATCACTACGGCATCAACGAAGCGATCTTTCGAGCGATCTTGCAAAAATACAAATCCGCGCTTGACCGCAGGGACGAATACGCAAAAAGAAACGACTACCTACAGCTCAAGCTAAACGACTACGACGTAGCGGAGATCGCGCGAGCGGCGGGCGATCCTCAGGTAGAAGCTTCCGAAGAGAGCCTCGGCGGCGGGCCCGTAAGCGAGCGCGACATCAAAAAAGACTCACCCAGCTCGCTATATACGCTAAATTTAAACAAAGCGGCGCGCGAGGGCAAGATCGATCCGCTCATCGGGCGCGAAAAGGAGATCGAAAAGACGCTGCAAACCCTCTGTCGCCGCAAGAAAAACAATCCGATCCTAGTAGGCGAAGCGGGCGTAGGCAAAACTGCGATCGTAGAGGGCATCGCGCTTAAAATCGTCGGCGGCGAGGTACCGCAAAAGCTGAAAAACAAAGAAATTTACGCCCTCGATGCGGGCGCGTTGATCGCGGGAACTACGCTGCGCGGGGAGTTTGAGGAGAGGCTGAAAGACCTTATAGACGAGTTTAGCACCAATCAAAACGCGATTTTATTTATCGATGAAATTCACACGATCGTGGGCGCAGGCACGGGCAATCGCAACGAGCTTGATATGTCAAACATCCTAAAACCGGCGCTTGCAGGCGGAAGCCTTTCGCTCATCGGCGCTACGACATACGGCGAGTATCGGTCGTTTTCACAGGATAAGGCGCTTAGCCGCAGGTTTTGCAAGATCGACGTGAGCGAGCCTAGCATCGACGATAGCGTCGAAATTTTAAAAGGGATCGCCAAAAAATATGAGGAATTTCACGATGTGAAATTTAGCGACGAAATTCTGCGCGAAAGCGTAACGCTTGCAAAAAAATATCTAAGCGATAAATTTCTACCCGACAGCGCCATCGATCTTATCGACGAAACGGGCGCGAGCTTTGCTTTTAAATCGCGAACGGCGCCGATTCAGATCGCTAAAAACGATCTCATAAACACCCTTTCCATTAGCGCAAATATCGCAAATTTAAGCCAGACCGTCGATAATCGCGAGGTTTTGAAAAATTTAGAAGCCAACATCAAATCTGAAATTTTCGGTCAAGACGAAGCGGTGCAAAGCCTTTGCAAAGCGCTTCTGCGCTCATACGCGGGACTCGGCGCCGAGACGTCTCCGATCGGAGTATTTTTATTCGCAGGCAGCAGCGGCGTCGGCAAGAGCGAGCTTGCGAAGGTCTTGGCGAAGTATCTGGGCGTGCATTTCGAGCGCTACGATATGAGCGAGTATATGGAAGCCCACAGCGTCTCAAGGCTCATCGGTGCGCCTCCCGGATACGTGGGCTTTGAAAACGGCGGAATTTTAACGAACAATATCAAAAAGCACCCTTACAGCGTCATTTTGTTTGACGAGATCGAAAAGGCGCACCCTAGCATGACCAATATCTTTTTGGGGCTTTTCGATAACGCGAGCCTGACCGACAACAACGGCGTTACGACCGATTTTAAAAACACGATCGTGATAATGAGCTCAAATTTAGGCACGAAAGAGGCGCCGCAGGTGGGATTTACGAAGGACGAGAGTTACAAGATCGATAATGCGATCAAGGGCTTTTTTGCGCCCGAGTTTCGAAACCGCATCGACAAGATCATAAATTTTAACCACCTAAGCACCGAAATTTTAGAAAAGATCGTGGATAAGACGATCCGCGAGCTTGAAGCGGGGCTGAAAAACGTAAAATTTAGCCTAAGCAAAGCGGCGAAAGATTTCATCATCGCGCGCGGCTACTCCGATGAATTCGGCGCGCGAAACCTAAAGCGCGAGATCGGCACGCAGATTAGCGACCGCATAAGCGAGGAGCTACTTTTCGGCGCGCTGCAAAACGGCGGCACCGTAGAGATCGACGATGGCGGCGCGGAGCTAAGCTTTAAATTTAAGGCGGCGCCGATAGCTGAGGCGCAGCAGGCGCTTAGCGGCGCTTTGGATGAAATTTCTTCCGAGCCGCTCGGGCATGGAGGCGGCGAGGCAAAACCGCGTATCGAAGCAAAAGCGAATGAGAAATCGATCTGAAATTTTAAAAGCTCTAAGCTGCCGCAACCGCGTCAGGCGCTTTAAATTTAGCCGCTTTACGCCCGCGCGGTTCGGTCGGTTCGGAGCGGATTTTTTAAAATTTAATAGCAGGGGGTTCGGCGCTTTAAAATTTCATCACTTCGAACCTGGCCGTCGTAAATTTCGTCATTTGCGCTCGGGGCGTTTGAAACTTCATGCACCGAGGCTTGGCCGTTTGAAATTTCATCTCGGGCTCGGCGGCGTCAAAATCAACCCTTTTGACTTCAGCCGCGCTAAATTTGATGCACTGAGGCTCGGTCGCGCAAAATTTGATCGCTTCCGAACGCTCGGCGCGAAAATTTTAAATTTTATCCGTTTTGAAATTTTTAGTGCAAATTTTGCCGCAGCCGCCCACTTTAAAATTTGCGGCGTGAAATTTTGCCGTCATAGCCGCATAGAAGGATTTGGCGCGGAAGCTCGGCATGATTTTGCTCGCGCGGGCAAAGTCGGCGCAGAGAGTTCGCGCGGTTTTGCTTGCGCTAGCGGATTTGATACAAAGAGGCCCTGCGGAGCTGTGCACATAAACAGATCTGATACGAGGCGCTTTTACGGCTCCGTCTACGCGGGATTTAAAATTTTGCGCTCGCGCGGCTTTGCGAATGCGGACAGATCGGAAATTCTGCGTTTACGCACTTTTGCTCGTGCTAGCGGATCTGAAATTCTGCGCCCCGCGCCGTTTTTGCCGTGGCGCCGAGCGCGCGTAGATCTGCCTGCGCGTCGCTTATTAGCCCGGCTGCGTTTTAGTTTCGGCCTGCCTATTTGCCGCCAAGCCCGCGTGTATGCTCTATCTCGGTTGGGCCGCAAAAGATGAACGCGAAATTTTACGACTTCCCCGATCCGCTATATGCGCCCGCTTTCGCGCCGCTTGCAAGCGGCGGCGATCTTAGCGAGGACTGCTTGCTTAGCGCTTATGGCGCGGGAATCTTTCCGTGGTTTAGCGAGGATGAGCCGATTTTATGGTGGTCGCCCGATCCGCGCGCGGTACTTGATCCGCGCGAAGTGCGCGTGCAAAAATCGATAAAACCCTATCTGAAGCGGTATGAGATAAAATTTGACGCCGATTTCAGAGGTTTTATAAATTTATGCAAAAGCGTGCGTGAGCACGAAAAGCAGGGCACTTGGATCAGCGAGCAGATCGCGGAGGCGTACTCGCGCCTGGCGGATGCGGGCATCGCTCACAGCGTCGAGGCGTACGAGGAGGGCGAGCTCGTAGGCGGGCTATACGGGTTAATTTTTGGGCGCGTGTTTTGCGGCGAGAGTATGCTGAGCCTAAAAAGCAATGCTTCGAAAGTGGCGATGATTAGGCTTTGCGAGGTGCTTGCTAAGTTTAATTTCCTGATCGATTGCCAGATCATGAACGAGCATCTGAAATTTATGGGCGCAAAGGAGATGGCGCGCGAGGAATTCCTCGCTTTATTCGCCGATCTTAGCGCGCAAGATTGCGGCTTTGAGCGCTTTGTGGATCTTAAAATTCCGCGCGGCGTTTAGCCTTGAGCCGCGCATTGAAACGAAATCGCGCGGGAAGCATACGCGCTAAATTTAAAATTTTAAAGAAACGGTAGATGGTAGTAAGAGATAAAAGCTCCTCGGTCGGTATGATCATCGTGATGTTTATATTCGTGCCGGCGGCGCTTTTCGTATTTTTGGCGATTTTATATTTTTGGGGCAGCACCGATCGCAAGCTGCCGCGCTTGGACGTCAACGAAACCAACAGCGCGATCCGCGGCGCGGTGATCGCAAAGGACAACTACGTCGCGGCAAATTCCGTCAAGCTCTACAAAGTTAGCGTCGATGCGCGCAGTATCGACAAAAACAAGCTCGATCTTTTCGTGCGGCTATACTGCATCTACACGGGCGATAGCGAAAAGCGCGTCAAAAAGGCGATCGAAAACTCCGGCGGCACGACCGTGCTGTCGTATAAGATCGACGCTAAAACTGCGGTGCATCTAAAAGAGCTTGCGTATAAGCTAAATTTAAAAAAGGTCTTCGTAAGCTTCATAGGTGCAAACGGCAGGCTAAATCCGCCTATCCGCATGAGCGTAACCGAAAGCGGCGAGAAGCGCAGCTACAACGTCGCAAACTCGCTTACTCCGCTGATCGGATATATCAATAAAAAAGAGGTCGGCGGCATCACTAAAGTAAGCGGCATCAAAGGGGTCGAGAAGTACTACGAGTATTATCTCTCGCCCGTTAGAGACGAGTTTATCATCGGCCCGCGCGACATCGGCGGCAATATCATCCTAGAGCGCAGCAGCAAAAAAACGGGCAGGATCGACGGCTATAATCTGCGTCTAAGCGTGCCTTTGGCCTTTCAAAGACAGCTTGAGCGGCTGATCGACGAGAGCAGCGACAGATACGATGCGCGCGAGATCGTGGTGGGGATCATGAACTCCAAAACGGGTAAAATTTTAGCCCTTGCGACCAACGCTCGCTACGATCCTTCAAATATCACGAAAAACGATCTTAAGAATTTAAATTTTACCGCGAGCGAATACGCCTACGAGGTGGGCTCCATTATGAAGCCGATAATTTTTGCGATCGCCTACGACGCCAAGGCCGTAAAGCCCGGCGAGATGATCAATACCTACAACGGCAGCTACAAGCTCGGCTCGCGCATCATCCACGACACGCACCCCGCAAAGCAGATGAGCGGCGAGGATATCATCGCGCAGAGCTCAAATATCGGAATGATTAAAATTTCGGAACGGCTGGAGGGGCAGGCGATCTACGACGGGCTGATGAACTTCGGTATGTCGCAAAAAACGGGCATCGATCTGCCGTATGAGCAGAGCGGTAATATACCTAGCGTCAAAAGCCTGAATAATAAAATTTACAAAGCCACGATCAGCTACGGCTACGGCGCGCAGATGACCTTCCTTCAGATGCTCAACGCCTACACCGTCTTTAACAACGGCGGCGTGATGATAAGCCCGCGCATAGTGGAAAATCTCGAAAATAACGGCAAAATTTACACCGTCAACGAAAGCGAAACCCGCCAAGTCGTCTCCAAAAATACCGCCGACGTAATCAAAGGAATTTTAATTAAAACGGTCGAGAGCGGCACGGGGCGCAAGGGGCGAGTGGCGGGGCTGCAAATCGGCGGCAAGACGGGCACCGCGCGTATCGCCAAGGGGGGCGGCTACTCGAGCGCCTATAACAGCTCGTTTTTCGGCTTTGTTAACGACGCGGAGAGCAGCTACACGATCGGCGTTTTGGTGCGCGAGCCCAAAAAGGGTAGCTACTACGCCGCTCAAAATGCGCTGCCGATCTTCCGCCGCACGGTGGAAATGATGGTAAAAGAGGGCTATCTTAAGCCCGCAGCGGACGCAAACGCCACGCAAAAGGTCGAGATCAAGGATGAAGCGGTTGAAATTAAAGATTAAATTTGCTAAATTTCGCGAGGTTTTTTTAAAATTTTGCGGCGACGAAATTTCACGGAATTTAGCGCGACTTTTGAAATTTTAAGGCGTTTAAATTTTACGGCGCGAATTTTGGCGGTATGAAATTTAGCAGCGCAAAATTTAACGACACGGCGATGGAGCTTTATCGCAATGCAGAATTTTGCCGCGGCAGCAGAATTTTATCGCGACCTGAAATTTTACGCGGCGCCGTTCGTTGCGACGGAATTTTATCGTAACGCAGAATTCTGTCTCGCGGCAAAATTTTAAATTTCGCCGTGCAAATAAGCGCAAGTAAAACGGCGAGCGAGCCTGAAATGTTAAATTTTAAGACGCGCAATGTATCTGCGCAGCCCTGAAATTTAGCGAGTTTGAGAGCGAAATTTAACGATGAAATTTAACGCAAAGAAAAGAGGAAAATATGAAAGCAAATGAGGGAAAAATAAAAATAGCGATAATCGGGCTTGGCTACGTTGGGCTTCCTTTGGCGGCGGCGTTTGCGGCGAAACACGAGGTCGTGGGCTTTGACGTCTCGCAAGAGCGCATAGACGAGCTGCGCGGCGGGCACGACCGTACGCTGGAGCTTAGCGACGAGAAGCTTGCCGCGGCGATTCAAAACGGGCTTAAATTTAGCGCAAAGCTAGATGATATGAGGCAGAGCAATTTTTACATCGTGTGCGTACCGACGCCCGTAGACAGGCTAAATCGCCCCGATCTTACGCCGCTACTGAAGGCCAGTGAAAGCGTCGGAGCCGTGCTTAAAAAGGGCGACATTGTCGTGTATGAAAGTACCGTCTATCCGGGTGCTACGGAGGAGGACTGCGTGCCGGTTTTAGAGCGCGTAAGCGGGCTTAAATTTAACCGCGATTTTTTCTGCGGATATTCGCCCGAGCGGATCAATCCCGGCGATAAAGTTCACACCGTCACTAAGATCAAAAAGATCGTCTCGGCAAGTACCGAGGAGGCTTTGGACGTCGTAGATAGCGTCTATCTTAGCATCCTGCAAAACGGCACCTTTCGCGCTAGCAGCATCAAGGTCGCCGAGGCCGCGAAGGTGATCGAAAACACCCAGCGCGACATCAATATCGGCTTTATCAACGAGCTTGCGATCCTATTCGGCAAGCTCGGTATCAACACCAACGACGTCATCGACGCGGCGGCTACGAAGTGGAATTTCTTAAGCTTCCGTCCAGGGCTCGTGGGCGGGCACTGCATCGGCATCGATCCGTATTATCTGGCGCAGAAGGCGACCGAGGTGGGCTATCACCCAGAAATCATCCTCTCAAGCCGCCGCATTAACGATAATATGGGAAGCTACGTCGCTACGGAGGTCGTCAAGATGATGATAAAATACGACGAAAAGGTAAAGGGCGCGAAGGTCTTGATCTTGGGGCTGACGTTTAAAGAAAACTGCCCCGACACCCGCAATACGCGCGTCGTGGATATGATAAACGAGCTTAAAAATTTCGGCTGCGAAGTAAGCGTCTATGATCCTTGGGCGAGCGCCGCCGACGCCAAGAGATACTACGACATCGATCTGCTGCAAAAGCCCGACTTGCGCAAATTTGACTGCGTCGTAATCGCCGTAGCGCATAAGCAATTTTTCGAGCTTGATTACGCGGGCTCGCTGGTTTACGACGTGAAAAACGTCTATAAAGGCGCGCAAGGAAGGCTGTAATGATATCAGTGTAGTTGTGTGGCATTGCCGTAGAATTTAAATATGGTGTAATTGCGAATTTTATAAATTTTGCTCGACATATGACTTGGTTTGTAAGTTTCGATGACACTTTTGGGGTAGAATTTTGTTATAGCTAAATTTCTAGAATTTACTTTTTATAGATTTTTGTGTCCAAGTGCTAGAATTCGCGATGCAGAATTGTATCATTATCTGTTATAAAATTTATAAGGCGCTAAAACTTTACTTTGAGTGCAATCATCTGGTAAAACCTGTCTCTTATACACATCTGACGCTGCCGACGACTAGTCGAGTGT
>CAUUKU010000032.1:0-18113 GCA_963545665.1 uncultured Campylobacter sp.
GCGATACTGATCGGTCTCGTGGGCTCGGAGATGTGTATAAGAGACAGTCTCGGACTCGATAGTCCTGATACTCTGCCTTCCCCTCATAAATCAAACGTAAAATATCTTGGTAAAGGCTCATCTCGCCAATAGTCATGGTTTCCGCGTTAGCGGATTGAGATGAAAGTATCAAATTTATAAGGTCTGCTGAAAAAATCAAGTCGGCTTCATACGTTTCTTTACTACTATTATCTAAATTTACGATATTGTAACTGAAATTTGAAAGATCACTTTCCACACGAGCTATACTATTTTCTCCGTTTTCTTTAAGAAAATCGATCAGTCTTCTGCTCGAAAATCCTATATCGTAGTATCTCACTATGACTTTATCTTTATTTAAATTTCTTGCCTTGCGGGTCTTATAGTCGATATCCAGCATCGACGATATAATTTTTTGGAGTGTAAAGCTCTTTCCTGCACCGGGATCGGCCACTATGACCGCGTGAGGGTTGTGATTTTCGGCTGCAAAAGAATAATTTATGAAGCCTCCGTTTTTATCATATCCCCAAAAATCAGCGTTCTTTACATTCTTTTTGTGTACGCAGGCGATAAAGTTGCTAAGAAATTCCGCTGATGCCAAAAAGTCAAACTCGCTATCTCTAAACTTCAAAGGAGTCTTCTGTAAACTTTTAGTCTTAAAAATATTCTTCTTGATGAAATCCATCTTCAAAGATGTACCAAAATCTCCTATGATACTTTCATCGATGCTTTTAAAACAAGCTACGCTATTAACTATTACCAGCTGCTGATCTCCTAGATCATAAGCCTCTTTAAGAGCCGTAAAATGGGATTTATTTCCCGTCCAGCGGGCAAAGTTTATTAACCGCGAAATGTGATTTTCTATGCTCTTGCGGCTAAGGTTAAAATACGTCCAAATCGCACCGTTAAAATTCATTCTAAAAATGTTTTGAATATTTGTCTTTTGTGCTCCTTCAAGAGCTTTATAGGATTGATATAAATCCGTATGACATAGATTTTGATAGATATTTTCCCTCGCTAGCTTTGCGAAGGTTTGATAGTTGCTCTCTAATCTAGAGTTAAAATTTAGCGATACGGTTCTATGAATATCTTTGTCTTTAACAAAATATTGATTTTGCAAAAAAAGATCTAAAACCGCGTTTGCCAATTCGGCGCCGCTTAAAAAGGTCAATCTATACTTATTCGCTATCGATTTTAGTAAATTTTGATTGTAACCAAAGAGATACTGGCCGTGATAGTATCCGTTTTTTAGAATGACATACCAAAAAAAGGCATCCTTCGTGTTTTGATAGGTTCGAAAGATCTCTTTTACGCCGATTTCATCAAAATATATCGGCGTATTGCCACTGCCTTCGAGTTTTATTCCGTATAAATTCTTATATGGAGTATTGATCAGAATATGGTCGTTTAAAATATCATCGATTACCAACCCTTTGTTGGAGTAAAATTCATTAAAAAGCCCCTTTAGTGGCGCTAGCACCTTTCCAAAAAGCGTTTTTTCGACCTCTTTTTGTGCTTTTTCGTTTTTGTAGCCGGCATAAAGCCCCATGCCAGCTAAAATGATCAAGAATAGTAACGCGGGATTCATTTGCCTTCTCCAAAAAAGCTATCAAAATAATTCATAAATCTAGCGTAATAATTATAGTTCTTTTTGGTCGCAAAGCCTTTATTATAGCACTCGATAGCGTCTTTTGCCGAGCTATACCTACCGGCGCAAAGAGCTAAAATTTCTTTTGATTTGGAAACATTGTATTGCGGATCAAAGATGAACTCAAGCTCATCTTTTTTTAAATTTTGCTTCGAAATTTGCATAAGGCCGAAATCTACATTGAAGTCAAAATCCCAAAAGAATTTTGCAAGCTCCAGCATCGCTTCTTTACTATTGCTGGATATGCTCACGGCATATTTTGAGCTATTATATTTTGAGCTTCTAAAGTGGTATATACTGCCTTTAAAGCCTGCTTTGAGTTTTTTGATGAGATCCGTGTCGCTTGTTAAAAAGCTGATAATATATGGCTGAAAATTACTCTCCGTCTTTGCAATCGTATATAGCACCCTTACGTCTATATTGCTGCTATAAGCGGCAGCCCATAAACTATCTGCTATATCCTGTCTTACGTCAGCATTTGACGTGCATGCGCAAAGCAAAAACGCTAAAAGAGCTCTTTTCATAGCTTATCGCCTTTCGTTACCATCTCTATTTCAAAGCTATCTATCCTCATACCGTAAGGATTCACATCAGAGCTGCGCTCTAAATCGAAATCGCCCGTAGCCTTGATCCTGACTTGCCCACGTTCGTTTTGGTATCGTCCTTGCGATAGGATCCACGAATTTGTAGCCACTTTGATATATATGTCGATACTATACTTATTTGCATTGTATTCAAAGGAATTTACGTTGTAATCGACAATATTGATGTATTCAGGGAGTTTATCGCGCGCAACCGCGTTGATCAGCCATTGGATATAGCTGATGAATTGACCTACGCTTCTTTTGCTCTCTTCGCTCTGCGACTTTGTGTCAAGAAAATATAAATATATATTGCCAAGGCTCTTGGACGCTTCCAAAACATCCTTATACGTAGTTATATTTGCCCTACTAAAGCCTTCCGTTAACTCCGATCTTGAGACGATAAAATTATTGACAAATACGCTTATGGCATATTGCTTTAGGTATTCGGCCTTGAGCGGAGTTTTGACAACTTTTATGGCCCTGCCATCGGTAGTAGTTAGCACCACTTTGCCATTATTATCATAAATCGAGGCTTTTAGCTCCTCCATCTGCGCGGTAATGCTATGAAGCTCCCACGCGATTACGACAATAGCCACTATCATCCCCCAAAATAGATATTTCCAATTTTTCCCGAAGAACATCTCACATTTGAAGGATAATTTTTCTTCTTCCATTATAGGTATCCTTCTTGCTTTAGTTGCTCTTTTCTTCTAACAAGCCTTCGGATGTCCTCGTCAATCGTTTTTGCCTCAAGCTGTTTTTTATACATGCTTATGAGCCTATCGGATGAAGCCACTAGATCTTCAAGGATTTGTATTTTTTCGCGTAAATTTGAAATCTCCGTAGTCAACCTCTTTATCTCTTTACAAAAATTTTCAAACTCTCTTCGCGCCGCACGCTCAAACTGAATGAAATATTGCCTGATCTCCTTGCCCTTTGCATTCTTTTCAAGCATTGAAAATTCTTTTGCAAGATCTAGGGTAATAATATATTCCACTAGCGTAGTAGCTCCAACTTCTCGTCTCTCATTTTTATGAAATGACGTATAGTCAATATTTTCTAAGGCTTGAGTATCCTTTAGCCTTCGTTTTATCCAATCAGTGAATTGCTGTTTACTTTCTAAAATTTTATGTAGCTCTCTAGCATTTACGGAGTTGATCTCCTCGTCCCCGATTTTGTATTGAAAAATTTTAACTATTTCTTGCATCTCCGGCTCCTTAATCGCAAATTTGAAACTGATCGCAGAAATTCTGCTTTTCTGTTCTATTGAAGAACATTACTTTTAGCCTATTTTTCTCTTTATCTACGCTATACACAAGATTCGCTTTTTTCAAAATTTCCTCATTCTCACCGCTCTTCTCAATGCTGATAGTGATGATGTTTTGATTACTATCAGCCGATGCCGGCATAAACGTAGAAGCGTCTCTATTTGCCACATACACGCTATTTCTGGCCTCCAAAGGATCTCCCTTGATCCTTTCCGGGTACGGATTAGTAGGAAGCGTGTTAAATTTCGTGAAAATTTCCGAAATATTAAGCTGCTTTTCGATCTTGCTCGGTTGGATCTCAATCTTTACGTTTCCGTCGCTATCTACTCTTTGCCAAACTTTCGGATACGTAATATAGCCCTTTTGCATGAAGTATTTTCCTACTTCATAGGCTCTGATTTCGTTTTTATATTTGGCAAGAATCTTTTTTGCTTCTTCAAACGCATCCTTTACTCCCTGCTCATAGCCTTGAGCATAACCGGCGTCTAAACCTCTTTGATAAAAAAACTCCTCGGCTTCATTGCTTGCAAAGCAGCTGCACACAGCTAACGCTACTAAAATGACTTTTTTCATTGTATTTTTTCTCCTTTTTTGTCAATAACTAAGTCTATATAAATTCTACTTCCGCCAACTATCTCATATAGATACGGTAGATCCTTTTTAAAAATTTCCGCTGTATTTTTCACGATTCCAGCGGTAATATCAATTGCCGCCTTCGTCACATAATCCATTGCATTCGGTTTTTCTGTGTTTTGATTTTGGATAGGAGCGATATAAGAATTTGCACCATTTCCAACTGTTACGTATTCGGTGGTATTACGTCTTCTGCTCTCCTTGAGCTCCGATAGATAGTCGCTTGATTGCGTCTTTATTACATCTGCGCTATTGCTGGTAGCCGTCAGAGCAATCTCCGCGAGCTTTCGATCATTGACGTATGTGGCGATATTATAGGTTGTCTTGGCCTCATTAAGCACCCGGCTTCTTATTACTCTGTATCTCCAATTTTTAAATTCGATATACGCCGGATCATAAATTAGAGTTGAAGTCTCATTTACTGGGGTTAAATTTCCAAAAATTTCGAGCTGCCCTATGTTCGTATTGCATATAAATTTCCCAGCACCCGGTTGTTTGCCTACGAGTATGTCATCTCTAATCAAGCAATAGCCGGCTACGGTTAGATTGTTATCCATTCTTACAATCGACGGTGTACCACCAGCGCTTAAATTTTGATCTACGACGTCAATTAAAGACGCCTTCGCAGCCGTATATTCTGCGTTATTTTGAGCATTGTTATGAATAATAAAATTTAGGATAGCTTCCCTTCTAAAATGCTCTTTTGATTGATATTCACCTATGCCATTATTAGGGCTTTCAGTTACTACTTTTTCGCCATAAGCGCTACCTTCTACAATATTATCGCTCTCTCTTGCCGCAAAAGCCGAAACTGCCATTAATAGTAGAGCCAAAATTATCTTATTCATTTTTCGACCTTTGAATTTTGTTCCGCAATGTTTCTACCTCTCTCCCAAATATTCATCGATTTAGGACTTTGCTTAGGAACGACCGTTTTTTGATAATTTTGCTCAACCTTAATATTTTCGTCGAGTATCTCTATGCTGTTTTCATCCGAATTCGGATTACTAAGCATCAATCTTGCGTAACGGTCGTATTCATCTATCACAGATCTTTGAATGCCTACTTTTTTAGCCTTTGCATAACGAGAGGGTATTACAACTTCGCTTTGCTTTGGTAGCGGATTTGTCTGCACTCGTCCAGTGCATCCGGCAAAAAATATCACAAAAATAAAAACTAAATTTAGCCGTTTCATTGTCGCTACCTCGTAAATCTCACGTCTTTCATCCTGAAATATCTATTTGAACCGCTAGCCTTAACATATTGTATGCCATCGGTATCAATGATCGTTTTTTCATATTTAAGCTTTTGAGTATCGCTACTTCGCCCTATTCTCATCATTACCCCGTCCGATACATTGAAAACGTCGACTCCGCTTTTTGGTATGAAAGACTGATATGAGGCGTTCGGCTTTGCTACTTGCTGTCGTTGCGCTTGATAATAGGTGTATTCGCTTCTTTTGATCGCGCCCTCTACTACGTTGCGCTTTTCGATATAGAAAGATCGATCGAGTATAGGCGTTACGACTCTAGCTCTGCCGCCGTTACTTTCTTTTTCAATTTTGTAGCCCAGTAAATTTTCAAGCTTTCGCTTTGCCATATCTCTATCGGCATCGCGAAGATAGCTACCAAAGTATAGTCTCTCACCGCTAAAGCCGAGATCGGTAAAACCGTTTGAAAACGCGATAAACTGCGATAGCAGTATCTCATTCGTGCTAAGATGAGAGGTATTGAGATAGAGCAGCTTATCACCCGTATAATTAAGCGTTCGATTTAAGTTTGAGCCGTTAATGAGCTCAAGCTTGACCGCTTCGACGGCCGTCTCAAAACCTTTTTTAAAATCTGCATCGTTTGCAAACGTTAAATTTGCAACTACCAAAGCTATCAAAGCCAATTTTTTCATTTTTTACTCCTAAAATTTAGATTGATAATTTCTCCGTCGTTTTCTTGCAAAACGACGTTTTCTTTCGTAATTTCTTTGATTTTGTAACCCAAAATGGTATCTCCCTCATAAAAGTTCTCTCCATTTAAGCTAAAAAAATTTTTTTTCATCCTGATCTCATTTTTAAGCTTCTCTAGCTTACTTTCGTTTTGGCTTTGAATTTCTGATCGATCTTGTTGATCTTGAGAGCTTAACGGATCTTGCTCCTCTGGGATATTGATTTGCTTTGTCTCTTTTTCTTCGGGCACACTCGTATCCGGTCTCTCTATTGCCGCCTTGATCGCCTGATCATCAAAAAGAGAGCTTAAATTTTCATCTTTTTTAGTAGTCTCCGCATCTCTCGTATTCGCAGAAGCGCTTGGAGCGGTCTGCATCGATACGACCTCGGAAGAAAGAGGTGGTGGAGCTAAAACTTGAGTGTTTTCTTTAGTCAAGTTTTTATCACTCGCCGCCGCGCTTAAATTTGCATCTGAATTTTGTGCGCTGCCGTCTCCCGAAAAAATCCATAACACTATTAAAAGCGCCGCTATCGTAGCGGCAAATATCGCGATCAAACGCTTTGATGAGCTACCTTTAGATGTAGCCTCATTGTCTTTTTTACTTTCATTTTCGTTTGGTGTAAAATCTAAATTTAACTGTGCCATAGCCTAAAACCTATTCCCGGTATCGACTCTATAAGTTTGCTTACCTATATGAAGTCCGCCGAATTTCGGATCCTTAATAATTCTATACGTTATGCCGTCAATATCGATATAGTTATATTCATCTTGCGGATATTTACCATACAGTTTTACGTAAGTATTAATGATTTCAAAGTCATCTTTCTTAGCCACATTAAGATAGCTTAATACCAAATTTAGTTTTTCATCGGTGTTTTCTCGCTGATAACGCTCGATTAGGAAATTTGCTACGTAATTTTTCTTTTCAAGCGTATATATCACCGTCATATTGGCGATTCTAAAGTCTTTTTTTACCCTAAGCAGGATAGTGTTTTGTTCGAATTTGAGCGTTATAGGCTCTACACTTATATCGACACTACTTATTACGCTTCCTTGAGGCAGTAGAATCGTTGTCGTAAAATATGGATGAGTAGTAATCTTATCGACTGTACTGATCGGTTTTTGCACGGGCTTATAATTGACGATAGTCTCGTCAAATTCGTCAAAAACCTCCTGTAAATTTTGATCCTTTTTCTGAACGTCCTTGATTTCTTCATTTCCCAGTCCAAGGTAAAAATGATTTACCTTTAAATCGTCATTGCCGCCTTGCAAAGCCTCTTGATCGTTTTGCGACCGAAAATTTTGCGGGCTTAGCGGATTATTACCTGCGGTATCGGCCGCAAAGACAAAGATGGCCAAAGTTAGAAGTATTGCTACTTTTTTCATTTTTCTTGCTCCAAAATGATCTGTGCCACGATTTTATCGTTCCTTTTAATAGAAAAAATACGCTTATTTTTATCGAAAAGGGCAGTAAAAAGGGCAACGAATAGAAAAAAATACTTCAAGACGAACGGCACGCTAGCGATATAAAAATACCCGCTAGCGAGGAATGCCACAAAAGATAGATAAATGAAAACTCTATTTGCAAAGAAGACTATTACGGCTAAAATTAGAGCTACGCTATATTCAAGAATTTTGATCTTTAGGCCAAAATTTAGATCATTTGTATTGAATATTGCTGCAAATATTAGTGCAACCGGGAGATATTTGCAGCACATGTATATGATCTTTGACATAGGCCTTAACACAAACGTCTCATCGTTTGAAGTGATTAGTTTATTATTCTCGAAATCTATTCTTACCTCGTTTTCGTTTTCTCTTAAAAACCAAAACAGATACGGAAAGCGGGTAAAAAGCAGTTTTTGTATTACTTCAGTCATATCACATCTCCACGAATAGCTCTTTCTGAGCCGTTATACGATCAATACCTGAAGTAGCGGATTTTACGATCGGTATTACAAGTTCCACGCTTTCGTATATATCTTTTTTGCTTATCTCGCCCTGCGCCAAATGCAAAAATCGAAGGCGCTTTAAAAATGCTTCGATTTCAGCCGGCGTATATGGAAAACGATTGGGTTGATTTACGAAAGACTGGTATTGTTTTTCGATCTCCGCCATCAAATCATCTATAGAAAAAATTTGCCATAAAATAGCGAGGTCGTACTTATTTACATAAATTTGAAATATCTGCTGCGCGCTTTCTCTTGAAGGAAGATTGACGAAAAACAACTCATCAAAGCGGCCGCGTCTTAAGAAAGCGGGCTGATTTTTTATGATTGCCTCAAGGCTATTTGCGGTTGCAAAGAGCAAAATTTGAAGGTTAGGATATTCGCTACCGCGATCTCCTAATGCAGATAGTATCGTCATCAGCCGCCCCGTAAGCGGATCATCTGCATTCCCGACCATTTTTTCTATCTCATCAAGCAAAAGGATAAATTTTTCATTCTGTGAATTTAGATACTCAAACGCTTGATTTAGCCTATTTATAGGCTCGCCGCTCTCTTTTAAAACCTCTAAATTTAAGATCACCAAGGGTCTATTCAACTCGCCCGCTAGACAAGTAGGAAAGAATGTCTTACCGGTACCCGGGATACCTACAAGGAAGATACCCTTAGGACGAAATCCGTTATTTTCGGCAATCGTAAGCCTTTTTACGTATTCCTTGAGTTTCTCTGCGCCGCCTACGTCCGAAAGTTTGTATGGGCTCTCAACGACGCTTATGCCGAGTTTACTACTTAGCGCTTGTGCTTTGCTTATACCGAGCGCCTTTTCTTGCGAAGTCAAAACACCGCAGAAATTTTCAAGTTCGATCTCTAAAACAAAACCACGAATATCTGCAAAACAATGGTATGGTGCAAGAAAACAATAAGTTTTATCGGATTTTTGAAGAAGTTCTAATATTTGCGATTGAGTTGGAAAACAAACGACTTCGGAAGAGGTTATGTCCGCTATAATCGATATATTTTCATAATATATGCTATCGTCGGCTTTTAACCAGAGATTATAGGGTGCCCCCCCCCCCACTACAAATTTAATTTTATTTTTTAAGATTTCTTTAATAAGATCTTCGCTATTTCTTAGCTCGTTTGCCATTTTTATCCTCATCCCGCGGCTCTTCGTCGCTTAAAATATCGCTCATTCTAAGCTCTCCTAGAATTTCGCGTTTTTTCTCATTGCTCGTCTTTTCATCGTCGAGCATTTGCTTTAACTCCCCAATATCCTGTTTATCGGATATGGATTGTTTTGACGATATTATACCATCTTTTTGCTGATTTTTATCATCAGATTGTATTTTTTTCATATTTAATATATTTTTAAGCTCTGCAATCTCGGAATTTTGGGAATAGGTTTTTTCAAGAAGTTCGTTATTCTTCTTTTCAAGAAGCTCGCTCTGGGATTTGAGCCTTACGATAAGCTCATCTTGCTCTGTGATCTCCGCCTCCAAAGACTTTACTTTTTTACCATAACTTGCATCGAGCTCTTTAAATTTAGCCTCCGCCTTAGCTGTCAGAGCCGCCAGCTCCTCTTGATGCTGCTCTTTTTGCAGGTTGATCTCGTTGACCTTAGTTTGCACGGTGCTTTTTAGGCTAGTGATAGTTTCCTCGCGCTTTGTGATCTCGGAATTTTTATTTTCTACCTCTATACCGAGCTTTTGGATCTCGGAATTTTGGGAATCTATCGTATTTTTTAACAAATTTACCTCTAAAATGTCTTTTGTCAAAAAAGCGCTCGCCATATTAGCGGTATGTTCTTCGCGAAATTTTTGCTTCACATAATTTATACTCTCGTATATAGTATATCCGGAATTGATCCTATCTTTCATCTCCTGATAGGCCACCATCGCCTCTTCTCTTGACTTTGCCAGCCTAATTTTGATCTTTTCAATCTCTTTTTGTTCATACAAAGATATACTTTTTTCTACCACTTCGTCTAAATTTACTTCTGACGCCCCCTTAACGGGTAGCCGAATCTCCGTATTACCTTCTGCGAGGATCTCTTTTTCGCTACTATCCTCGCTTAGGCTTTGCCTAGTTTGAGAATTTTCTCGAATAATCTCCGCCTTAGCGGCTTCTCTTACTATCCTTTCCTTTACCGCTTCCTCTTTCTTCTCTTCTTTTTTCTCGGCAAAGCCAAGAATTTTATCGGCCGAAATAGAATATTCCTTTGTAACTCCCTCCGTAGTGGTATATTCATATCTAAAATCCATACCGGTCTTAGCGAGCTCGCGGCAAAGACCGCTGAGGATGAAGTTATTGTCTTTAGCTTGCTGAAAGTTATCACTCAAGGTGAGACTATTACGCGCCTTGAGTATTGCAATACGTTCGTTTTCATCAAAGATCCCGCGACGATTGTAAATCAGAGTTAGTTCATTCTTATCAGGATCGAATTCCCTAAAATCTATAAAGCTACGGCTATTAAAGCTTAAAAAGCTATTATAAGCATCCTTTGAAAGCTCTTCATCGCTTGAAAGGGTAATTTTCACATAATCGCCGGTTTCGATAGGCTTTAAATTTCGCTGCGTCAAAGCCGTGCTCAAACGAAAATCAAATTTGCCTATATCTCGCCTTACGGCCACAGATAGATCCTGCAAAAATTTATCCGTTTTTTCACCTAGCTCGCTAATATTAGAGACCTTGAAATCGTAGTCTATGCCATTTTTTTGCATATAGGCGTAAAACTCTTCCTCGCTGCCGTTCCAATACGGCAAAAAAGCCCTATAGGCTTTCTGCGAAAATTCTCTGATATTTAGATCCTCAAATTTAGCATCTTGCAAATTTACGGTTACCATTGTTTTTCTCCTTTTCTTCTGAATTCTTTGAAATTTCCGCCTTGATCTCTTCAACGGCGGAGTAGTCTTCACTCACATTTTTTAAAACATCTTCAAGCCACGATACCTTGCCAAGCGTTATGATCTGGCTGTTTTCTTTCTTGGCTATCAGGCGTAAATTCGAAAATTTCTGATCTTCCTCGTTTAAAATTTCTTTGCTATTGTCATAAAAATATATCTCCTCGCAAAACGGAATCACTTTAGCGAGGTTATCAAAGCTCTGCGAATATCTACGCTCCAATACTGCCTCCTCTATGCTATGACCGTTCTTTTGTGCCCTAATGGCTACTCTTTGCTTTGATAGATCAACGCTTTCAAGACCCACATAAAAGAGCGTTATACTATACCCGGACGCTTTTGCAGCGCTTATAAATCTAACTATGCCGCGGCCGCTTAGCGTGGTTTCTACGTTAAAATCTATCCCCCGGCGCAGGTAAGACTCTCTAAGCTTGAGCGCTATTTTGCCGGCTCTATTTTGATCCTTTTTATTTTTCCAGTCTCCAAATTCCTTAACGATTTCGTCAGAATTGATTCTAGTGCCGTAAAAATCATTATTATCTATCTGGTTGATATAAAATGTCGACTTACCAGCTCCATTTACTCCGGCAAAAATGTATAAATTTTTCATCTCTATCGCCTTCTAGTCCTATTTTTGGCCTTTTGCTCCCATTCATTCAGCATATCGGCCGTACTTTTGGTTCTATTTTCTCGAACTCTCTCTCTCGTCGTGGCCTCTTCCTTTAAACTCATAATATCGATAAAATCGGACTTAAGATCGTCTAGCGCGCCGATAAATTCCTTTATGTTCGATATAATCTCTTGCTTATGCTGCTCGCGCTGCGCAGCAATCTCTTGAATTTCGACCTCTCGATCAGTGCTATCTACACGCAAATATTTGCTCTCCACGCTTTGATAAGCCGGAATATAATTGTTTTGTATAGCACTTTCCAAACTCTCCTCATAGCCGTGTCTTAGCACGAAATTTGCTATGATAGTTTGAGCTTCCTCCGCATTAGTACCCACATACTGAATATGGGGGGAGTTGATTTCTCTATCTTGCAGATGAAGTTCCACCACCCCTTCAAAATCGTGCTTTTGAAGCTCATGCTCTAAAGAGGAAAGAAATTTTTTGATCTCCGAATAAATTATGCCTCTACACCAAATGTTAGCGGTCTTTACGTCGCCTTTTTGGCTAAGATAAGATAATAAATTTGTTCGCAGATCCTTAGCCCCCGTCATAAAAGATTCCGGGTCGCGCCTTTTTTCGATCATTTTACCGATAGCGTTTTCAAACCATCGCTTAGCGCTTTCGTCCTTGATTAGCAATATCACCGTTTCCGCCTCTCTCAAGAGGCTTCTGCTGCTAGAACTACGCGCCTTTTGTATCACCAAAACAACCTTATTGCTGCTTTAGCCTCATAGCGTTCTTAGAAACGTCTTTGGCGGTATTTGTATCGGATCTCTTTGCCGCACCTAAAATATGCTCTACATTGAGCTCTTTGCCTTGATTTTGAATAGCTTCTTTAAGCTCGTTCATATTATTTTCAAAATTTGCCGGATCAAATTTCCTTATCGCTTCCTTTACCGGATCTGTTTGCAAAATTTTAAGATCCAGTTCCTTGCCGACCTCTCTTTGCTTTTCTATCTCCTTAATAATCCCCACAGTAGAGCTGTATAATTCGCTTTTTTCATCAATTCCGGCACGCTTTAAAATATCGCCCAGATTACTTTCGTCAGCACTACCGCCCGATCTATTTTTAGAACTCATAATATACCCCAGCATTGCCACCATAGCCTTTGTAGAGAGCATATCCCTATTATCTACGCGGAGATTTGAAAGGTTGCTATTCCTAGACGCCTTTCTTTCCTGTGCCTTCTTTTTGAAATTTTCATAGTCAAATTTCTCTTTTTCGCTCATCACATACTCCTTAGAAAATACCTAAAAATTTCTTTCTCGGTTTAGCTTTTACGCCACCTAACGCCTCATTCACTATTTGCTGCACTCGTTCGACCAGCTTATTATCCCTTTCTGCCATATCTTCGAAAATAGCTTTTAAAGCCGAATCGCTTACGTTGCCGCCTGCGCTACCACCGCCAAAATTTAAAAGAGACGAAACGTCTTTTTGTATCTTTTCCACCTCTTCGGCCAAAGCCCCTATAGTATCGTCAATATTTTGCGTATCTTCGATGATTTTTTCAATGCTGCCCTTTAAATGAACATTCTCATCCTTGAAATACTTAGCCATCGTATTGACGTCGATCCTAGTGTCTTTGAGCTTTTGAGCAAGCGCTTTTACCAAAACCCGGATCTCTTCCTCGAAAGAAACCTCATTGGCTGAATTTTGTAATTCTTCACTCATATTATTTCTCCTCCACATTATAAATTTCTAAGATATATCGCTTTAAAAAGGGATCAAAAAACGTAAATTTAGCTTTGCCAACTTTATTTTTATATATCAAATTTTCCTTTTCTAAAATAGAAAGCCAAGCCGCTATATTCGATTTTACCACGCCGGTTTCATTTACCAAATCGTAAGGATTTTCGCCCTTAACTACTTTTAGAAGTATTGCCGAGCCGTGTTTTTTGCCTCGCAAAAATTTTAGCTGTAACATAAAAACTATCTTTTCTCTGCGATAAACTTCATCTATAGCGGCATTTAGATCCGCTTCCGTTACCTCTTGCCCTCGACGGCTCAAGATAAGCTCCCTGCATACACTTTTGACGTAAAAGGGCAAATTATTAGTTCTTCTAATAATTTCTCCTATCAAAGCGTGATCGATATTAAGATCTGCTTCGTTAAATTCGGTTACCAAGTACGATGCTGTCTCAATATTTGATAGCTTCGGTAAATTTAAAACCTCGGCAAAGCCGTATAAAGAGCTTTTAGGATTGCGAAACATATCGATTCCGAACGAATTCTTAATGCTTAAGCAAAATATCACATCTGGAAAAGGCATCCAGCTGTCACTAAATACGCTATTTAGCTCAAGCCTAGAACTTTGTAACTTTTCTATCTCATCAAACTCGTCGATAAAAAAGTATATCGTGCGCTTTGCTTCTTCTGCAAGGCGCCCAAGCGCAATAAAAACATCTTTTAACTGCTCCGTAGCAGCAATATCGTTTTGAAAGCTATTGAATGAAATATCAAAAATTCTTTGTATTTCACGCCGCATAGTCTCAAAGAGATCTTCCGGGCTAAAAATACATTCAAGCTTTAAAAATACCGTAGTTTCGCCAGCTTTTGCTAGTTCGTCATGCAAGGAATACAAAAAAGTGCTCTTACCAAAATATTTCGGCGCAAATACGGCAACGCTTTGCTTTTTTTGGAACTTCCTTAGAACCGATTTTTTAAACTCTTTTCTGCTGATCTCTTCCATATCCATATATATTTTTTCATAACCGTTTTTGAATTTTAGTTTGTGAAGCTTTGACTTCATCGTTAAAGCCGAAGCTTTTAAATATATCTGCTTGCCGATCGCTTTCATCAAGAGCGCTGCGTATTTGGGATAGAACATCACTACCACCTTGAGTATCTTTCATAGGCGGTTCAGTCGCTTCAAATGTATCTTGCTGTCGCGCGGATGTATTTTTTATCATATCAACCATATCGTAAGTTTTACCGATATTCGTTACATCAAATCGATTTAAGCATTGACTAAGCCAAGGAAACTTTTGAGCAATTTTTTCAATATTACCCACTATTTCTTTTTGGTCAAGCGCTTTAATCGACACATATCCGCTCCATTGTCTATGCTCGAAACCATTATTTTCCATAAAAGCTTTGATCTCGCCGTATGCTGCGCGATAATCCTTACCCGGATAAAATTCTTTCAGAGCCTTAGTGTCGAGATCAAAATTTATGGCTTTACGGACGCGAACGCTCATTTAAAATATCCTTCGCGTTCAAATTCGTGTATAGTATCTATAAGATTTCCATCACCTTCCTCGCTATCCAACCATATCCACTCTTTTACGTTATCGCGAAAGAATTTTTGATTCAATAAAAAGGCATGCGTAAATTTACCAAGGTGAGGAAGATCCTGTTCGTCATCGTCTTTACAAAGATAAGTAAATTTATCCTTTTTTACGAGGTTACACTCCTGCGCAAATTTATCGATTATTTGATACACTCTAGCTAGATCACATCTGCCTTCGCGTATAATTTTAGCCTCATCCATTACTATTTTAGTGCCTAGCATCTTTTATCCTTTCCTTTTATTCTTTTAAATATCGAATTATACCATAAGTTATGAAAAAAGATATAACTAAATTATCGTTATGTATATTTTTTCATAACTATCAATGATCCCTATTTCTCTTCGCCTTTATCTAAAATTTAAAGCCCGTAAAGACATCCGCCTTCCTTCTTTCCTACATACTGAAATTTTAGTTTTCGTATAAATTTAAGCCGGCCTTGTTTATTTTTCTTAACTCGTTAATAAAACTGTTTGTTTCTCGCTCGATCATTATTTTCTCAAAATTTTTAGCCTTGCCTAAAAATTCAACTCTATCTCGCCCGATTTCTCGTCCTTTTAAAATTTCGCTCATTTCTAAAAACCACCTAGGATTGCCGGGTGCGTTAGCGTAGCTTTTTGTGGACGGCAAATCAAAGTCTTCTGCGATCAGAGAAACGTCAGTCCAAGGAAGTCCTTCAAGGGCTTTTTTATAATCATCGGGCAAATATCCCGGTAGCCACCTGCGTTGTACAAAATTAAATTCTACCAGCTTTAATATATCGGCTATAATAAGACCCGGGATTAACTTAACCCTATCCAAGTTAAACCAAAAATCAAGCTGATAGTTTAGATCTTGGGGCGAACCTCCACCTAGTTTGCTAAGCGTCTTTCCGTATCGATTGTCTGAGGTTTGGATTGTGAGCAACCCCACATAATCAACCCATAAAAATAGAGAGACAATTTCTTCCCCTTTTAGCGGATTAATGTTTTGTTCTACATACTCTCGTCCTAGCACTGGCGTAGGTATATTCTCAAAATACCCTATAAGCTCGTTTTTGGTTATAAAAATCTTTCCGAGAACCCTATTTTTATTTTTAAAGAGCGGCAAAATAAATTTACCATATTCGTCCGGAAAGCTATCTTTTTTTGAAAATATTCGAAAAAAGTTCAAAAAATACACCACAAAAGCCAGAAAAATAAAACCAATCATTATTGCTTGCATCACCCACTCCTTTCACTATCGCATGCTCATCGTCTATCCTTGTTTACTGTTTGTCGCAAAATAAATTTTGAAAATTCTTTTCGTCTTTGAGCGTTTTTCTCAAAATTATAATCCTTGCTAATAAAAGCACGAAAAATAAAAAATTCTTCTATAACAAAAAATACAAAAAGAGCAAAATATATTAAAGTCTTATATACAAAACCGAAAAAAAGTTGTAGTGCTTCCTGCAAACTATGAAAGCTACTTGTTTCAAAACTAATGTCATAAATTTCATTAAACAATGATGCAAGATAGCGATAACTTGCCGGAAAGGCATAAAACATAACAAAATATACGATGACTAGCATAATAGCAAGTATCATTTGTTCTTTAAGAAATCGCTTAACTTTATAATTTTCCATCGTATTCTCCTTTTATATTATATAAGTTAGTGGCGTCTTTACCTCGCGCTAGAATAGCCGCCGTTTGATTGAGTGTGAGTCCGGAAATTTCTATGCGTGTTCTATACCACATACTCATTTTCTTTTCTCCAATAAAAACCCTGGATTTTTATAGATATTTCCCACAATATCCATACTGCCCGCCGGCGTATCGGTAAAAGGAAAAAATTCTTTCTCATCCGACAAAAAGCCAAGGGCTCCTTCTTGAAACACTATAATTCCCTCATCTCCCGGCAAAGCGTCCGTATCATACGAGATCACGACGTCGCCTTCACAAATTTCGATACCATTTTGGTCAACTTCGCCCGTATATTGCATCAATACGAAACGTTCGCCTTTTGCGGAACTACGAGAAATCATTGAGCTTGGCGCCAAGGCACAATCTATATATTCACCGTCTTGTAAATTTTTAAAGAAAATTTTATAATTACCGTCGTCTAGGAATTCTATTTTATGCACCGATACCATAGCTTGTAGGCTTTCAAGCCATGCTCTAAATTTAATCTCTCTCATCGATTATTCCTTTCGACTTAAAAATTTCAACCCATCTATCATTCATTTTTGCTTCGTATTCCCTGTCTTCCTCATAGAATTTGGCGTGCTTGTTCCAATCATCATAGCATTTCTGACAATACCAGTAGCTGCCCACCACCGGCATAAGATAGCCGTATTTTGAGGGTTTATTACAACCATCGCATATACCAAAACCACCTATAGCCTTTACTTCCGCAGCCGAAACTTCAAAAATTTTGAAGCCTTTAACATTTGTAAATCTACGCATTTATTCACTTCCTTAAAAAAATTCTCACAGATCCTCGTCATTCTTACCGGGCATAATCTCTTCATCATCAAACAAAGAAGGTTGAACTTTCTTGCCGCCATTAATGCTAGCAAGTTTAATCTGAAGCCTTAGCTTCTCGTTATCAGCCTCTTTATTAGCTAGTTTGAGCCTTAAAATTTCAGCCTCCAGCTCAATATCGGATTTTTTAACTTCTTCTGCAGCTTTTACTTCTATAACATCATCAGAAGCATTAATATGATCTTTTTCTCCAATTAAAATTTCAGTTTCCTTTTTCTTCCCATCCGGTGAAACCTCACTTGTAATCTGTTTAACCTCGTGTCTATTTAAATTTTGGGCTACTTCATCTAAGCCATTATAAGCATACGAAGATTCTATCTTTTTAATAGTTTCAAGAGTATCAAAATCAAAAGTTGTAGTGATCACGCGCCTTATTCTTGATAGCTCTTTAAAAGAACCGCTACCTATAAGCTGTGGATTAACCAAATACTCTTTACCGGTATAAAAAGACACATTGAATTCTTCTGCATTATCAGCTTCTATCTTTATCAATACTTTTTTTTCGATTAATGCATTTATACCCTTAGAAACAGCCGGCTGAGATAAATTTAAAGCTATTTGTGTCGACTTCCTAATGGTTGAATTTATAGTTACAACATTATGATAATTCATTTCGTGCATAAGAACAAAAAAAATCCCTTTTTCGATAGGTTTTAAAGCTTCAATAACATAATCGAGATTATCAATAAAAATTTTAATAAATTTTTCTCTATTTT
>CAUUKU010000033.1:0-17981 GCA_963545665.1 uncultured Campylobacter sp.
GCATACGAGATACTGATCGGTCTCGTGGCTCGGAGATGTGTATAAGAGACAGTCTCTAGAGTCGTCAACTATTTCCTTAAAATAATCAGAAGTTAAACAAAAAATGATAGAAGGTCTGCCTGGCAAATCATCGCTAACTTTAGTATCATTCGGGAAATCTTTAATTTTTCTATAGGCAGCTGCATAAAATTGCATATTTTTTCTTGCATCATCATTTTCTATTCTGTAATAAAGCTTAAAAACCTTTGTTATACTGCTGTCACTAGAAGAAATGCTAAATACTTTTTCTTTAAAATTATAGGATAGCATCTTGTTGCTTATGAGCTTTTTATTTATCCACTCCTGATCATCTATAAAAATGGTCAAACTTTTATCATTCGTGCTATACTCTATAAATAACGGAAGCAGTTCTGTAAATATATTTTCTTTTATTTGGTCTAAGTTAAATTCTTTGTTTTGATAAGCCTGTTTTAAATTTTTGTACTCTGTTATAGTATAGCTTTTATCGCTACTTTTTTCTGCTCTAGCAAGCTCATCTATTGAATTATAATTAAAATTAACGTTAAAATTTATTTTTGTTTCTTTTCCGAGTTCTTGCCCATTGTTTTTAGTTTGACTTGTTATGAATATATCGTCAAATACTTTTAAACATAATATTCTTCCGCTGCCAAGGGCCCCCTTGTCGGCGTTTCTTTCAGTATACAATGTTAAAAAAGCGTCCGCATCTTCGTCGGTGAACCCATGCCCATTGTCTTCGATACTATAGCCGACGATATTATAAATGGGTTCTTCACCGCCACACTCTTCTAGCTGAAATTTTATTTTTATAATATCGGCGTCAGCCTGTATTGAGTTTATGATGCTTTCGTAAAGCGGTCTAAAAAAATCTGGACTCTTCTTGATTCTTTTGATAGCTTGCTTTATATTAACCTTCATGAATACCCCTCTTTAATTTCAACATTATTTTATCAAAAATAATGTTAGAGCTATTTGAAAATTTATTCGCATGATGATAAAGCGTACAAATTTTACATGAATTTTATACGCATATCAATCTGTACCATATAATGGTTCAGTTTACTTTAAGCATAAACCTATGTGTTCTATGAGTTTGAGTATATCCATTCTGTTTTAGGCTCAATTAAACTTAAGCAGATTCTTTCTTATCAATTTTAATAGTTTCTGATATAGGTCTTCCTGTGTAGTTTTAGTATTATATCTAAATTCACACTCTTTAAGATGAAGCAAAAAATTCTCTTTCTTAATGCCTTTAAATTTAGATAATCTATGTTTAGCAT
Organism: uncultured Campylobacter sp.; assembly: GCA_963545665.1. Taxonomy (GTDB): domain Bacteria; phylum Campylobacterota; class Campylobacteria; order Campylobacterales; family Campylobacteraceae; genus Campylobacter_B. The sequence goes on from CAUUKU010000033.1 coordinate 1,299, forward strand.
ATCCCCAGAAGTTTTCTATGCCATTTATATGGTTTTTACCATTTGCAAATTCATTCTTTGAGTGTTTTACCCTGTAGTGTGCTTTGGCTCCGTAATCTACCAATCCGTCATAGGCCTTCCAGCAATCTGAGTAAATAACACTCTCGTCTAATTCGCTAAATTCCGATAATATGGGTATCAACTCGCTAGCAGAGCAGTTTTTAACTATTTGGGTATAGACCTTACCGTCACGCTTTAACATACCGAATACCGGTGTTTTATTTGCTGCGCCTCTACCTCTTTTACCTCTTACTCTTTTAGATCCGAAGTAACTTTCGTCAATCTCAAAGCGAAGCTTCTAGGCGAGCTTGCGAGCTGGAAATCTCACCACTAAACTTGCTAATTTTTTCACACTCTTTAGACATAAGAATTCTTATTTCTCTAAAGATTTTACATAGGGTTGCTTCTGAAATTTTAGTTAAATTCGATATCTTTGATGCTTCTATATCCTCTGCAAAATACTTTAGAATTGCTCTAAATTTCTTTTCTGAAATTCGGGAACGGATTATATATTTGTTTTTCATAGTTTTCATCGTAACTTACTGCCCCTTTGTATGAGCTTAAGTTAAAGAGGGCCTAAAATTTTTGGTTCATGAGACCTATACTATCAATATATAGTGTTTTCGCATAATATGTCTTGCGATGTGCTTGCACGTTATCAATCAGTCCGCCGCCCCCTTTTTTATATTATGTATTGTGCGCCGTTCTTGTTTTTAGTAGAACAGGGTATCGCACATCATATTTCGCAATACGAATTTAAACGTAATTGGAAGATTAAATCTTATGCCTTTAAATTTTAAAATTTCGGCGCAGGCTGGACGCGCGTGAGATCGCGAGATATAGAGGCGCGGGTCGGTGTCTATGTCGCCGCAGCCGCTCGGCAAATACAGCGTCTTAAATATGATGATAGATTATCGATTAAATGATCGCGCTACTGCTAGCACCGTCACGCTTCTTATTTGCGGCGTTTAGGAGTAAAATTTCATCGCACGATCTGCGGACCGCGGTGTTTAAATTTAAGCCGACGCCTTGAAATTTAATTATCCGTAGCGGTTAAAATTTAAATTCTCCTCGCGATCCGTCGCTAACGATCTTTATAAAGCCATACTTTAAAATTTACCGCTCGCTGCGTATACTTTTTCTCGTTCGCTTCGGCATTTTAAATCCGCATTAATTAAAATTCGCCGCCGTGCGCAAAGCAGCGGTTTAAATTTTCATTTCGAGCCGCAAGGCGACGTCCCAGCCAAAATGCGTAAAATTTCGGCAAATTTTATACTCGTGGAATTTTAAACTCTATCGCCGTAAAATAGGGCGGAATTTTATCTCTGCGGCTTGCCGTCGCCGAATTTTGCGACTATCTCCTCGCTGCAGCTTTCTTTAGGCGTCCAACCTTCGCGCTTCATTCGCGCCAGGTTGTCGCACGCCTCCTGCGAGCCGCCCTCGCAAAGCTCGTCGTATATCACGAGGCTGCGGCACTGCCCGCTCGCGAAGCTCTCCAGCGCCGCGGCATTGCCCAGGCAGGCTCGCTCACGCAGATCGCTCATCGCGCGCCCACCTACGCTGCCTGTTTTGCCTCCCTGCTTCCGCTCGGCGAGGGCGGCGAGCTCGCACGCGTTTGCGAAAAAGCCCTGCGCTTTGAAGCGGTTTCGCACGACGCCGCGCCCGCCCAGCTCGTATCTCATCGCCGCTTCGTAGCATGCGGCGGCGTCCTTTTTGCTGCATTTTGCTAAAAGCGCGCTGGTTTTTGCGCCGCTAAATTTAAACTCTTTGGCTTTGCCGTCCGCGTTTGCTAAACTAAGCACCAGCGCCGCAGCCAGCGCAAGCTTTAAAACTTTCATCTCTGCTCCTTTTGATTTTGTTTATCCGCCGCGCACCCCGATTTACTGCTTCATTGCGCCGCACCCGTCGCCCGCTAAAATTTAAAAGGCTCACGCGCCTTATTTGCGATCGAAGCTTGGAATTTTATCGCCTCTGTCGCGCTAATTTTTCGGCAGTAGATCGAGCACCGCGCAGGCACGTTTATTGTGCATTTTGCACGCCCTGTCTAGCGCCTGCCCCGAGAGCTCGAAGCTCTGAGGGGTGCCGATTCCTTGGAGATATTTGACCGACAGCTCGTAGCAAGCTTCGCTGCTGCCGGCATCGCACTGCTCGCGAAAAAGCTCAAACGACGCCACGACGTCCTTCTCTACGCCCAAGCCGCGTCCTAGTGCATCTGCGTAGAAAAAGCACGACAGCTGATCTTTTCGTTCGCAGCCGCTTTTCAGGCCGCGCGCGACGCGCTCGCAGGAGCCTTCGTCGCTTTTTACGATGCAGCTTTGCAGATCCGCCCGCGAAATTCCGTCCGTTTGAATGACCGCATCGGCACTGCTTTGCGAGCCGGCGCTTGCTTCGCCGCTATTTACAAAGCGCGCGCTTGCGGTCTCGTCGATACTCGTTGTTTTGTCCGCTGCGGAAATTTTATCCGCTCGCGCACTCTCGCCGCAGTTTGCCGCAATGGCGCAAAATAGCGCCAAAAATAGAAATTTTTTCATACCCGCCTCCGTTAAATTTAGCGCCATTTTAATTAAAAATGTTGAATTTAAGGAAAATGCGCTCTGCCCTGTATCGCAATGTGTTTAAAGCGCGAAATTTAAAGCACGCTGCCAAAGCGATCGATCACAGGCTCTTTAGCGCCGCAAGTACGTTTTGTGCGTCCTGCTCGGGCTCGGCGATTCGGCTAAAGCGCTTTATCTCCTTGCCGCCTCTAAAAATCAGGGTTTGGCGGTGGTAAAATTTCTTCCCGTCGCCAGTGGTGAAGGTTTCGAGCCGAAGCGACGCTTCAAGCTCGAATTTTTCGTCGTTTATGAACTCAAACGAGGCGCCCGTAGCGCGTTTAAACTCGCTCGTGCCCGCCTCGCCCATGCTGCCTACGGCGATAAGCTCGAAGCCGAGGGCTTTTATCTGCGCAAACGCGCTCTCGTAGGCCTTGCACTGAAGCGTGCAGCCCGTAAGCCCCGCCGTATCGCGCAACTCCGCGGGCAAAAATTTGCCGCTGCCGCCCATTTTCGGATAGGTAAAAACTACGCAATTTTTCGGTAAATTTATCATCTCTCGCCTTTTGATCGAAATAGGTCGCAAAAATAGCATAAAAAATCTTAAATCCGCTTAACGGATGAAATTTTAATAAAATTTATCTCGCACTTCGGGCTTTTACTCGTTATTTCCCGCGATCGTTTCGATGAGTTTGCGTTTGTTGCGGCGGTTGTAAAGCACCGACGAAAGGAGCGATAGCGCGATAAATAAGATTCCCACAGTGCCGGTTATGATCTCGCTTACTTCAAATTTCAGCTTGGCAAACATTATAAACGCCAAACACGCGATGGCGTAGTGCGCGCCGTGCTCCAGATAGGCAAAGTGCGACAGCGTGCCGCGCGCGATGAGATACAGCGTGATGGAGCGCACGAACATCGCGCCGGCGCCGAGACCTAGCATGATGATGAAGATATTGTCGCTTAGCGCAAACGCGCCGATCACGCCGTCGAAGCTAAAGCTAGCGTCCAGGGTTTCTAAATACAAAAAGCCCGCAAGGCCGTTTTTTACGCCGTCCGTGCCGAAAAGTCGGTCGAAGCAGGAGATGAGCAGATAGAGCAGGATCGCGCCGAAATACGCCGCGCCGAGCGTAGCCGAGCCCGTTTTAGCAAGCAGCACGAGCCCTGCGGCTAGAGCGATCAGCGTGGGCGCGTTTGGAATGCGCTTTAAAAATCGCACGAGCCCGTTATTTTCGATTATGCCTAGCCAGTGTAGCTCGCGCTGCGCATCGAAGAAAAAATCGCAAAAGACTATCAGCAAAAACGCGCCGCCGAAAACGTAAATTTGCGCTTCGTTCTCGCTTAAAATTTCATGATAGCGCTGCGGCTGCTTAAGCGCCAGCACGAGGGTTTCCCAAAGACCTAGATGCGCGCTTGCGGCGACGATTAGCACCGGGAATAAAAATCTCATCCCAAAAACCGCGATCGGAATACCCCAGAGGATAAATCTGCTCTGCCACACCGGCGCCATATCTTTTAGCACCTTGGCATTGACTACGGCGTTATCGAAGCTGAGGCTGATTTCGAGCGCGCATAAAAGCGCGCAGATGTATGCAGCGCCCGCGCCGCCGATATAAAATGCGATAGCAAGCGCAATTAGGCTTACTACAAAAGAGGAATAAAAATATTTCATCGCTGTCCTAGCCGATTTTTTGCGCGATTTTAGCAAAATTTAGCCCTAAATTCTATATAATTGCAAAAATTCCAAAAAAGGCAAAAGATGCTTACCAATCCCGTATTTATCAGTATCTGTGTGATGTGCGCGCTGTGCTTGCTGAGGTGCAACGTAATGCTCGCGATCCTAATCGGCACGATCTGCGCCGTGCTCTCAAGCAATATCCCGCTGGGCGATGCCATAAATTTATTCATAAACGGCAACCCCGAAAACGCCGGCAGCCTCGGCATGGGCGGAAATTTAGAAACCGCGCTTTCATATCTGCTGCTAGGCGTCATCGCAAGCGCGATCTCAAAGACCAACTTAACGGCGATCTTGGTGCGCGCGGTAGCAAATTTAATCAGCGACAAAAAATACGTCTTTATCTTTTCGATCGCCTTTTTTGCGTGCTTTTCACAAAATTTAATCCCCGTGCATATCGCCTTTATCCCGATTTTGATCCCGCCGTTAGTCAAGATCATGAACTCACTAAAGATCGACCGCCGCGCCGTAGCATGCGCGCTGACGTTCGGCTTGCAGACGCCGTATATGGCGCTGCCGCTGGGATTTGGGCTTATCTTTATGGGGCTAATCGAAAAAAATATGAACGCAAACGGCATCGCAGTAAGCCTAAGCGACATATCTGGCGTGATGTGGCTAAGCGCCGTGCCGATGCTAGTGGGTCTCATCCTAGCCGTGATCTACTACCGCAAGCCGAGGGAGTATGCCGAAACCAAACAGAGCCTGGATGCGCATTTTAGCGAGCTTAAGATGGGTATGCGCGAATGGGGCGCGCTAGCGGGCATCGCGGTGTGCTTCGCGGTGCAAATTTGGATCAAATCCCTTCCGTTTGCCGCGCTTAGCGGAATTTTAGTAATGCTTGCGAGCAAAGGCATCGAGTGGAAGAAGCTGGATAATGTATTCGACGAGGGCGTGCATATGATGGGCTACATCGCGTTTTTGATGCTGATCGCCGCAGGATACGGCACGATATTAAAAGAAACCGGCGGCGTGAACGAGCTAGTAAGCTTCGCTAGCTCGCTAAGCGGCGGCAAGCTCGGCGGCGCGCTGCTGATGATCGGCATCGGACTGCTGGTGACGATGGGCATCGGCTCGAGCTTCGGCACGATCCCTATCATCGCTACGATATACTGTCCGCTAGCCGCGCAGCTGGGCTTTAGCACGGCGGCGACGATCTTTATCATCGGCGTGGCCGCGGGTATCGGCGATGCTGGCTCGCCTGCGAGCGATAGCACGCTCGGGCCTACCGTGGGGCTGAATATCGACGGCGGACATAGCCATATGTGGGATACCTGCGTGCCGACGTTCGTTTTCTTTAACGTGCCGCTAATCGTGTTCGGCATAATCTTTTCGATAATGCTTTGAAATTTTATAAAATTTAGCCGTGCGGCGGCGCTCGTAAAATTTCATAAAATTTTAAGGGCGCCGCCTCTTTTTAAAATTTGTTCGCTGCGTAAAGCGCTCGCTTGCGGCCGCTTTTAAATTCCTTGCGCTACTTTGATTAAATTTTACCTGCACCGTTTGCATGCGATTTTTTAAATTTTACCGCCGCCGCATTGATTAAGCTCATTGCTAAAATTTAAAATTTCGCATAAAATGGGCGAAATTTCATAGTAAAGAGCGGCGAAAATTTTATCCTTACGGACAGATCGTGCTCTCATCTGCGCTATTTTTTAGGTTGCATATTTTTGGGCGTCGCGATCTTTGCGGCTTGAAGGCGTGCCGGCGCTCATCATCGCCGCGTGCGGCGATAAATTTAAGCCGTAGCAGCGGTTTTTCTACTATCTTTTTTGCTAAATGATGCTTGCGCGGGGTTTGCGCCGTCTTAGTGCGCCTTTTTGCCGCATGCTCGCCGTGCGGTAAAATTTTAAACAAGACGGTAATTTTACTTACTATTTAATATTCATTAAAGATATAAAGTAATAAAATAACCGCACAGAGTTCGAAATCAAAACGCCTACGGTAGGTGCATAGAATTTCGTAGGAATGTCGGAAGAGCGCCTATTTACGACGAAGCAGGTTAAATTTGCGCTAGATCGCTTATTTTCCCGCCCGGGCGTATGCTGCCGAAATTGGAGGTTTTTGTGCGGCAAGGAGGCTGCGAGAGCCGAATTTCGTAATTTTATCTTTTCGGGAGAGGGAAAATGAAAAATTTTTTACTTACTTTGCTGCTTGCTGCCCTAGCTAGCAGCGTGCTTTGTGCGAGGTCGCTATCTGAAATCAAAAGCAGCGGCGTGATCAGAGTGGGCGTTTACGATGCGCAGCCGCCTTTCGGCAAGCTCGAAGACGGCGTGCACCGAGGCTTTGAGGTCGATATGGCAAACGAGATCGCAAAGGACATCTTCAAAAACGGCGGCAAGGTGGAGTTCATCTCTACTGCGGCAAATCAACGCATCAGGTATCTTCAAGAGGATAAGGTCGATATGGTCATCGCTACGATTACGGTAACGCCCGAGCGCGAGAAGCAGATCGATTTTACGACGCCGTACTTTAGCGTAAACATAGGCGTGCTAACCCGCGTGGAGGATAAGATCCGCTCTTTGGGCGATTTGAAAGATCAGACCATTTTGGTTTTAAACGGCGGCACGAGCGAGCCATATTTTGAAAAGCAAGGCTATAAGACCGTTAAGTGTGAGAGCGCGAGCGCTTGCTACAAGGCGCTTAAAGCGGGTCAGGGTGCTGCATACGCGGATGATAATCTAGTCGTTTTGGCCTATCCGGTGCTCGATAAAAAGGTCGAAGTAAATATCAAAAATTTAGGCACCTCGGATTTTTTAGCGATCGGCGTGCAAAAGGGCAACTCGGAGCTACTTGATTTTTTAAACGAGGAGCTCATCAAGCTAAGCAAAGAGGGCTTTTTTAAGAAAATTTTCAATGAAAGCATCGAGCCTTATTACAAAGGCACTGCCGAAAGAAAGTATTTCTTGCTGGACGATCTTTATAGTTTGCTTTAGATTTACTCGCCTCGCCGGTTGCGCAAGCGGTGATATGAAATTTGACTGAAAGGATAATTTATGAAAAAAATTATATTTTTGCTTCTGTTTTTCTGCGCCTCGCTCTTTTCAAATTCTTTGGCTCAGATCAAAGAAAAGGGGCTTATTCGCATAGGCGTAGACGGCTCGGTGCCGCCTCTAAACATAGTCGAGGACGGCAGATACGACGGGTTTGAAATTTTATTGATCGAAGAGCTTGCGAAGGAAATTTTCGGCGGCAAAGAGGGTAAGATCGAGTACATCATCACCAGGGGAAACGACCGTATCAACGCCGTGCGAGACAATAAAGTAGATCTTGATATCGCAGCGATCACGGTTACGAAGGAGCGCGAGAAGGTGGTGGATTTCTCAAATCCATATTTTAGCGTAAATATAGGCGTGCTAAGCCGCGTAGGCGATAATATCAAAACCGTAAACGATCTGCAAGATAAGGAAATTTTAGCAGAGAGCGGCACTATCGCGTATGAATATTTTACAAAGCAGGGATATACGCTTATTTCTTGCAGCAACTCCTCCGATTGCTATCGCAAGCTAAAAGCGGGCCAGGGCGCGGCATATGCGGATGATAATCTAGTCGTTTTGGCTTACGCGGTAGTGGATAGAAAGGTCGAGGCGAATATCATAAATTTAGGCACCTCGGACTTCTTGGCTATCGCCGTGCAAAAGGGCAACGACGATCTGCTCGACGCTATAAATTCCGGGCTTGTGAACTTAAGCAAAAGCGGCTTTTTTAAGAAAATTTTTAACGAAACGATCGACCCGTATTATAAAGGCACCGCCGAGAAAAAATACTTCTTGCTGGACGATCTTTACAGGATGTTTTAAGCTTATCAAAGGATAAAAGATGAAAAAAATTTTATTTACGCTGCTGTTTGCGGCGAGCGCGATTTTCGCAAACTCTCTAGCCGAGATCAAATCAAGCGGCAAGATCCGCATCGGCGTGCAGAGCACGCAGCCTCCGTTTAGCTTTGACGATAACGGCACGATGGTGGGATTTGAGGTCGATTTAGCCAAAGAGCTCGTAAAGAATTTATTCGGCAACAAAAGCAGCAAGATAGAATTCGTCCCCGTTAGATCGGACGAGCGAGTGGCCGCTATCGTGCAAAACAAGGTCGATCTGGTCGTATCCGAGCTTACCGTGACTAAAGAGCGGGTGCGAGAAGTGGACTTTTCCTATCCTTACTACTCCGTGCAGATCGGCGTGCTAACCAGAGCCGACGATAACATCTCCCGCATCGATCAGATCGCGAATAATAAAATTTTAGCCGTAGGCGGCACCACCGCCGACGATCATTTCAAAAGCGCGGGTTACGCGATCATAAACTGCTCTAATGCCAATGAGTGCGTCGCTAAGCTGAAGGCGGGCGAGGGCATCGGCTTTGCCGACGATAATACCGTCGTGATGGGATACGCTAGAAGCGACGCCGCGCTGGATGTGAAGATCGCTAATCTCGGTAAGGTCGATTACATCGCCGTAGCTCTTGCCAAGGGCAACACTCAGCTACTCGACGCCGTAAACGGCAGCCTTATTAGGATGTATAAGAATAAATTTTTCCAAAAGATGTTTGAGCGCGACATCAATCCGTATTACGGCGGCAAGATCGATAAAAAGCACTTTTCGCTCGATGAAGTCTATAGCCTGTTTTAAGCCTAGACGCGTTTTTGGCGCGTCTTGCGGCGCTTGAAGGCGCAGTTTGCGCAGAAGAGCCCGCCGAGACACGCGTCTGCTTTGCTTAGATACGGCCCGTATCGCTCATATATCGGCGCCGAATTCTAAGCTTACAGAGCTTGCGGGCGCATTTTGCCGATCTGCCGCTTCGGTAAAATTTCAAACCGCGCCGCAGCGTTGAAATTTTAAAGCCCACGCCGTTTGTATCGCGAGAATTTTAAACTCGCAGTTTAATTAGACTATTTTAAAAAAGAAGCATATTTGAACTGCGAATGAAATTCCAAACTCCGCCGCCGCAAGGTCGCGATCCATTCCTTCGAACGAAATTTTAGATCGCGCCGCAAGAGCTACGCTTCTGCGGAGGCGAGAAAATCCCTGATATTTTGCGCGATCATCTTTATCAGCCGTTTGCGAGCCTCGACGCTCGCCCATGCGATGTGAGGCGTGATGACGACGTTGCGGCGATTTTTCACGCGCAGCAGCGGATGATCCGCTCTCATCGGCTCTGTTTGCAGCACGTCAAGCGCCGTGCGCAGGTCTCGCTCGTCCACGGCGCGAGCCAGCGCGTCCTCGTCCACGATGCCGCCGCGGCCGAAATTCATCAAGATCGCCCCCTCTTTCATCTTCGCAAGCTCCGCCTCGCCGATTAATCCCGACGTTTTTTCATTTAGCGGGGCGTGGATCGAGATAATGTCGCATGCCCTCAAAAGCGCGTCCAGGCTCACTCTGGCAAACTCGTCGTTGTCATTCACGCCGCCGGTGGAGTAGTATCTCACGTTTGCGCCGAACGCGGCGGCGATGCGGGCGACCTTTGCACCGATCTGCCCAAGCCCGATGACGCCGAATTCTTTGCCGTAAATTTCGCTAATGGGCGCGTCAATGTGAGTAAAAATTTCGCTCTCGCACCATTTGCCGCTGCTGCCGTAGTCTGCGTAGTATCCGAGCGCGTTGGTTAGCGCAAACAGCGACGCGAAGGTCTGCTGCACGACGCTGTTCGTCGAATAGCCCGCTACGTTTTTCACCGCGATGCCGCGAGCCCGCGCGGCCTGTATGTCGATGTTGTTCGTGCCCGTGGCGCTTACGCAGATCAGCTTAAGCGCGGTTTGCGCCATGATCTCGTCCGTGATTAGGACTTTGTTGGTTATGACGACGTCCGCGCCCGCTAGGCGCTGTGCGGTTTGCGCGGGCTCGGTCATCTCGTAGCTTTCAAACTCGCCCAAGCCCGCGATCTCGCTAAGATCGGCATCTCTTCCCAGCGTCGCGGCATCCAAACATACGATTTTCATATTTTCCCCTTTGCGTTTTAAAATTTTAAGCCGCAGCCGCGCAGCTAAATTTAGCCGTTAAATTTCGTCGCGCGATCGGAGCGCGGCGCCTAAACGGCAAATTTTAACTCACGCAAATTTAACCTGCGCGAAATTTATCCGCGCAGAATTTTGGTCGCGCCGCTACGTTAAATTTTACCGTAGTCTCTTAGCGTTAAATTTCGCCGCCGCCCAGCGATAGAATTTACCGCCGCGAGGGCTTTGCCGCAAAATTATCGCCAAAATGCTCCGCCCTAAAATTTCTCAAATTTTATAAAATTTGCCGCGCTGCTACTGCGCGTCCTCGATGTAGTGCCCCACAAATTTTGAAAGATTATTGAGTATCTCGCCGCCCTTGCGGAAGCCCAGCGCGCAGCCCTCAAAGGCGAAAAACACGCCCGCTTGATAGCTCTGGGCGCGCTCGTCTTTGTTCAGCTCGTAAAATTCCTGATATAAAAATTTCTGATTTCCGTATTCGCCGCCGTTTTCCTCTATTTTTTTGCCGTCTGCGTCAAAAATCGTTACGTTCGCCCCCTCGCGCGCCAAAAACGGCTTTTTGATCATCTTTTTGCCGATGATCGGCGAAAAGGAGCTTTGCAGCAGCAGCGGGTGGTTCGGATACAGATCCCACAGGATTTTCATAATCCCTTTGCTTTGGAAAAGCAGCGTGTACGCGGGGTTTAGAATGATCGCCTTTTGATTTTGCACGATGTTTTTTAGCAGTATCGCAAGCTCGCCCTCCTCGATCGCAATCGCCTCCCAAGGGATCAGCTTGAACCAATACTCGTAGTTTTCGCCGTCAAAAAACACGCCCTCTTCGTCGTTAAATTCCACCTCATCCACGTAGGCAAAGCGCGTCTTAAAGCCCGCATCCTCGGCGGTCTGCTGCAAAAGCTTCGTCGTCTTTTCGTCCTCGACGTTGCCCGCGACGCTGCTAAATAGAATTTTCCACCCTTCGTAAAATTTAGAAAAATCCTCAAGCTCGCCGTCAAGCACTACGAGCCGCTTGAAATTATCGCGCAGCGCGTCGTAGAGGTCGTTGAACTGGCTCGCTTCGTCCATGCCGTTTTCTTTCAGCATCGCCCACTGGATGATCGCCGTCTCAAACACCGCCGTAGGCGTGTCGGCGTTAAATTCTATCAGCTTGATAGGCTTGCCGTCCAGCCCGCCTGCGAAATCAAAGCGCCCGTATAGGTGCCAGTGTACTTCGTTTTCCCAGCTTTGTTTGATTAGATCGACGAGGTTGAAGGGGATGCCGAGCTCGTGGAAGAGATTGTTGTCGATGACGTGCTGCGCGGCTGCGACAAACATCTCGTATAGCTCGTTCGCCGCTTCGTAATACGCATCCGCCTCCGCAGCGCTCACGCGCACGATCTCGTCGCTAACGTAAGGGGTCTCGTCTGCGTCCGTGTGCCAGTAAAAGCCGAGCTTTTCGAGATATTCGTTGCTCAACGGCGTTATCTTTTTTAGTTGCATTTTTATCCTTTTTTTAAAATTTAAACCCATTTGCACCGCGATCCTTGCGGCTTTTGCTAGTTTTGATACGCATATGGCTTCGCGTAAATTTAAAGCGTGCAAGGCGCACGGCAAAATTTAATTAGCGTAGATCATACGCGGCGATCGTGCGTAAATTTTAGCCGCCCGAAAAGATGCTCGCGGCTAAATTTAAACGGCACGCAGACTGGTGCAGATCGGGCGCGACAGAAGCGGTAAAATTTAGCCGAGCTTTACAGCGCGTTTTTGAAAAACCTGCGTCAAATCAATGCTAAATTTCACTCAAATTTTAAAATTCTACGCTCTAAATTTAACTCGCCGTGCAAAGCGCCGTATATTTCAAAGCGCACTTAGCCGCCGAAAGATCCGCCGCTTTTGCCGCTCTTGCTTCCGCCGAAAAATCCGCTCTTGCCGCTTCGCGCTTTGGCGTTTTGTTGCTTTGCTTGATTGAAGCTATCGACGCTTCTGGAGTAGGCGCTCGGGCTTTTGTAGGCGGTTTGGCGCTGGCTTTGATAGGCGGGGTTGTTAAACAGCTTGCCGCCGATCCACGAGCCGATGATGGCGCCCGCGGCGCTTGCCAAGATCGCTTCGCCCAGGCTCATGCCGCCGCTGCTAAGCTGCGCGTTTTGGTTGGTTAAATTTGAAGTGCCGGCGTCGATTTTAGCGTTTTCTTCGGCTAGAAGGGCTTTGGTTTCCTCATCGCTTAAAATTCTCTCCGTGCCGTCGAGCGATTTTAAGATGATCTGGGTCTTTTCGCTCGGAAATTCCTCTAAAATTTTATATTTTCCCGGCGCGATCTCTTCGAGCCGCACGAGCGCGCCTTCTTGCAAGCGGATGTTTTGCTCCTGCTCCTTGTCGTCGCAGCCCGCTAGCGAGCCCGCCATAACGAGGCCGAAACCCCCTGCTAGCGCGTATGCCGCGATTTTGCGTAGTTTCATTTTTTTCCTTTCAATGATTTTATATCTAAGCTTTGATTTATCAAAAGCTCGTTTCCCTCGACGCGGATAAACTCGCTCTTGCCGATATTTTCGATGATTAGACTTTGCGCTTTTGGGCGTTTTTTGCGCTTAAGCGATCTGATAAATTTAGCCAGGCTCGTCCACTCCTGCTCGTCGTAGGCTTTCTCTTTTACCTCGACGTCGAAGGGCTTGGTCTCGCGGTTTTTAGCGGAGATGAGAGGCTTATCGAAAAACGACAAGAAATACCCCAGCTTTTCGTCGCGCTCCTTATACATCAGCTTGATCTCCTCTTTTGAGGCGATCAAAATTTCCTCTTTCTCCTTGTGCAGCCTGTCTTTGTCGCTTTGCAGCGCTTCGATTTTGCCCTTTAGCTCGGCGACCTCTTTTATGAGATAGTCGATGAAGCTTTGATTTTGCGCGATTTGATCTTGAGAAGCGTCGGGCCCGGTTTTGCTTTTGGCGGCGCGGCTATCGCCCGCGGCATCGTCTAGTAGCACGTAGCGCACGCCGCCGCTTTCCTCGGCGCGCAAGGAATTTCTGCGTATGCGGTTATAGACGGCTTCTTTTGAAATTCCTAAAATTTCGGCTGCTTCGCCGATCGAGACTTTTTTCATGCAAAGTTGCCTTTCAGCTTTGATACGCAATTATTGCGAAATTTGCCTAAAATAGCCATTAATCCCGCCTTGCCGGCACAAGACGCGTATGTATTGCGGCCGTATCGCGGGCGCAGGCTAAACGGATGGATCTAAAGCCTAATGCGGGGCTAAATTTCATCATCGGCTGCGTTCGTAAATTATTTTTTGCTGAAATATTAAAATTTTAATGAGATCTTATTGCTTAATTAAGTTTATTTTTTATACACTTACACCTTAATTTCTTTAACGCCGAAAGGACGCGCATAATGCCCGAAGCACCCAAATACAAAAAGTCGGAAATCCGCTATCAACGCATTTTAGAAGCGGCGCTGGAACTGTTTTTAGCCAAAGGCTACGAAGCGACCGGGCTAAGCGACATCATCGCTAAAAGCGGCGGCTCGCTGTCGTCGGTGTATAAATATTTCGATAACAAAGAGACGCTTTTTTTAAACATCATCGAGCAGCAGAGCAAAAAGCTCGACGAGCAGATGAATGAGCGCATGCGTATCAACTCAAACCTCCCGCTGCGTGAGTATTTGAAGGAGTTCGCGAGCATTTATTTAGAATTTCTTTTTGCGTCCGATACGATGAAATTTCACCGCCTGATCCTCTCTAGCGGCTTTAGCGGTGCACTGCGCGAGAGCCCTAAAATTTTCTTAAAAAGCGGCGTGCTCGGCTCTCCGCGCGCGCTCAACGAATATCTAGACGCACATATGAGCGAGTTCGCACAGGGGCGCACGAGCGATAGATTGGCGCTATATTTTTGCTTTTTGCTTAGAGAGCCGCACTTTAGCAGGCTGCTCTTTTTCGACGAAGAGCCGAAATTTAAAGCAAGCGAGCTGATCAAAGACCGAATAGATATATTTTTAAACGGCATGAAAAAGCACGACTAGGCGTGCCGCTAAAACCGCTAAAATTTCAAACATCCAAAACCTGCGGCAAGATCGCTCGCGGCTCGCTATTGTTGTAAGAACCGATACCGAGGACAGATCATGAACCGTAAGGCAATTTTTGCAACCCCGCCTTTGGCGAGGAGCTAAATAAAATTTTAAATATTATGCTAAAAGCATGGGTTCGCCGGCAAGGATAAACTTATTAAGCAGCTATTATTTAGGCACTATGAGGAGCGACGGCAAAACCGTTAACCACAGATTTTTTAACCCAAAAATAAAGTGAAAGGAGAGATTATGTCATTTATAGATGAAGATTACGTAAATATCGTGCCGCAGGATCTGCTGGAGCGCGGTATACGCTTAAGGGAGGAGTACGGAATTTATGGAATCGCTTGGAGATTTGATGATGTAATGGAGGTGCTAAAAATCGCAAGAGATAGAGATATGCTTATCGTCGGAGGGGATGTATATCGCCTAAGCGGCAATAAGCCCATAATCACATACGATAGCTGGAGTATTAAATCGGAAGATGACGATGCATCTGAAGTAGCGATCGAATATATCACTAATTATCGCGCCAGAAACGGAGATGATTTTGCATATTGCCCGGTCATTAGCCCCGGGCGGGTATCCAAATGAAAATTTTATCTTCCAATGCAGAATATGCTGGTTTTGCTCATATTCTGATAAATATAAAAATGTGTGCCGAACTTAATGCCGAAGTGTGCGTAGATGGGATATAAAAGATTTTGGGGGCGGTTTTGAAAGACAACGAAGTAGTTTTAATACTATCTGAATCTTGAGCGAGACGTATTTATCGATGAAATTCTTGGACTTTGATGGATATAAGGATAATTTAAAACCATGAAACCGGTAAGAATTGTAATGACGATATTTTTTATTATCCTATCGTCTTTAAATTTTCATAAGCTATTGACGGAGGGCGGTTATCGCGGAGGGAAAGTCTATGTCGTAGCCACAACCCAATCCGTCATTATGCAACTACTACTTATCATAGGATTGATCCTGTATTTGATATATCTGATAAGAGTAAAAGAGCATTATAAGCCAAGCTCAAATTTTACGCTTTCTAAAAAGGAGGACAAAATGAACTTATCGAATAGAATAAAGGCGCTAAAGGCGCGGCTTAAACTGCAAAAGCCGGAAATTATAACAAATCCTGTACAAAAGGATGAGCTTGTCGAGCAAGATTTGTGCGGTAAAGATCTGTGCGATTTAGACCATAGCACAATCAAACTCTTATCGGGAGATTTGCAGGTTTTCAATGACTATACTTTTAGGTATTATATCCTGGATTTTATTGATTTTTACGAGCGCTTCGGCGATGAAGCGATTATAGAAGATATGTTTATTCAAGCATTTGCACCGCCTATGCGGCGGGCGAGAGCGAAACAATTTAGCAGGGATGAGGTAAAAATAATCATAGATTTTTTGCAAAAACACTATGAAAATATTACAAGAATTACGCATTCCAAGAAATATAAAAAGTTAAAACTCTATGAGCAAGATGAAATTTATATACCATTCAAACATTTTGAAAAAGAGATAAAAAGCGCTATAAAATTTTGGAGAAAAATATTATAATAGAATTGGCGGTTTAATAATAAAATAGAAGAAAGATCATGAAAAGAAATTATAAAAAGATAATACCCGTAAGAGGTAGAAGGAAATTTTCGATTATAAATTTAATTAAAAAGGACTTTATATGACCATCTTACCAATATCAATCTTCGACAATGATTTACAAAGAGGCGATATTATAAAATTTAACGACGATGAGCTTATGGTCTGCGATGAGCGCTGTTTCTGGACAGAAAATCCTTGCCTTTTAAATTTAAAAGATACCAGATATTTTGAGCTTTCGGATGAGATGCTATCAAGCAAAGCGGGATTTGTAGTGGATAAGGAGCAATTGATTTGTAATTTAGCAAATTTCGGCATCAATGCAAGCCCTCAGGAGGTATTTATATGCTCCGATAATTATCTTAGTAGCGAGGAACTAGAAGGTTACAAAGAAGATTGCGACGAAACAATTCCAGGCCTTATATTGGTAAAGCCGAGAGATAAATTTGGACGCAATAGACGCATAAAGAGGAATCTAATGAAAAAATTTAGTATTCCTCTCTTGAAATTTCGTGGAAGGATCAAGCTCGGAGATATTATCGAATGTAGAAAATCCTGCTATCCGTACGAGAAAAATGTAAGCTTTATCGTAGTAAAAGCAAAAGACGATGATGGAGTAAATTTTATAAAATTGATCGTAATTAGCGGCTACAAGGCGGGCTTATGGGTTTTGCCGTTTTTATTTAAAACAGATAAAATACAGTAGAGGCGAACTGGCTAATTAAAAATTGGAAATATATTTTTTATAGATGTTGCGATATAAGGCCTGTCTCTTATACACATCTCCGAGCCCACGAGACCGATCAGTATC
>CAUUKU010000034.1:0-17875 GCA_963545665.1 uncultured Campylobacter sp.
GCATAAATTTCACTCGATAAAATTTTAAAATTACAAATCTGGAATTTTATTTGGTAAAAATTTTATCCGACGAGAATTCGACTCGGTAAATTTTAAAATTTACGCCGCCAAATTTACTTCGCTGAAGCGTGAAATTTCCCTCATCAAATTTACCGAATTTGCTCTGATGGGTTTATTCTGCTCACGTTTTGTCGGGCATTGGGCTTAATTTGGCTTTCAAATTTGATCCATCAATTCCCTCCCGCGCCTGCTTAAACCACTCCACTGAAGCGCAGAATTTATCCTATCGAAGGCGAATGAAAGATGTTGATTCGCGTCAGGACAATATTTCCATCAAAGCGCGGAATTTACCCCGCAGGATAAATTCCGCAGAATTTTACTTCACCCTCTTTATCTCGATCTCGCCGTCATGCGCGCCGATTTCGATCCGATCGCCCGTTTTGATCTCGTCGCTTAGGATCATATCGGCGATCTTGTCCTCCACTAGATCGTAAAGCGCCCTGCGCAGCGGTCTTGCGCCGTATTCGATATCAAAGCCCGCCGAGGCGATGAGCTTTTTGGCATCTTCGCTCAAGCTCGCGCTAATGCCGCGGTTTGCGAGCGTTTTTTGTAGGCTCTTAAACATAATGCCCACGATTTTGATGAGATTGTCCTCGCTTAGGGCGTTGAAGATCACGATGTCGTCCAGGCGGTTAATAAATTCGGGCTTGAAATAATTCTTCAGCTCACCCTTTATCGCCTCCTCGCGCTCGGCAAGCGCGATCTCGCGCGGCTTGTCCGCATTTTTGGCGTCAAGCTCCATAATCTTAGCCGAGCCGATATTGCTCGTTAGGATGATGATCGTGTTTTTGAAATCGACCGTAACGCCCTTGTTATCGGTCGCGCGCCCGTCGTCTAAAATTCCAAGCAGGATGTTAAATACGTCCTTGTGCGCCTTTTCGATCTCATCAAAAAGCAGCACAGAGTAGGGCTTTCTGCGCACCGCTTCGGTAAGCTGCCCGCCCTCGTCGTAGCCCACATATCCAGGAGGCGCGCCGAGCAGGCGGCTGACGCTGTGTTTTTCCATATACTCGCTCATATCAAATCGGATCATCGCCCGCTCGTCGTCGAATAAAAACCTCGCTAAGCTCTTCGCGCTCTCGGTCTTGCCGACGCCGGTAGGGCCTAAAAACAAAAAGCTTCCGATCGGGCGATTTTCATTCACGAGACCGGCTTTGTTGCGCTTGACGGCGCGAGCGATAGCGTGCAGCGCCTCATCCTGCCCCACGACGCTTTGCTTTAAGTGCTCCTCGATGTGGAGGAATTTCTCCTTTTCGGAGGAGAGCATTTTACTTACCGAGATGCCCGTCCATTTGCTTAAAATTTCAGCCACGCTCTCCTCGTCCACGCGGTTTCGCAAAAGCACGCCGTTTTCTTTCATCGCGTCCCATTTCGCCTCAAGCTCCTTGACCTTCGCCTGCGCGGCAGGGATCTTGCCGTATTCGATCTCGGCAGCCTTGCTAAGATCGCCGTTGCGTCTTGCTAAGCTTGCTTCGTTTTTGAGGCTGTCGATCGCTTTTTTCTCCTCGCTGATGCCGCCGAATACGGACTTTTCGTTTTCAAATTTAGCCTGAAGCGCGTTTTTCTGCTCGGTTAAATTTTCGATCTCTTTATCGATCTGCGCGAGCCTCTCGTCGTTTTTGCCGTCATCCTCCATTTTAAGGGCTTCCTTTTCGACCTGAAGCGTAAGGATGTCGCGCTTAGCCTTGGAAAGCTCGTTGGGCTCGCTTTCGATCTGCATTTTAAGCTCCGCCGCCGCTTCGTCAATGAGATCGATCGCCTTATCGGGCAAGAACCTATCGCTGATATAACGGTCGCTTAGCCTTGCAGCCGCCACAAGCGCGCTATCGGTGATAGTGACGTTGTGATGCACCTCTAGCCGCTCCTTTATGCCGCGCAGGATCGCCGTAGCCTCGCTTACGCTAGGTTCCGCGACCGTTACGGGCTGGAAGCGGCGCTGAAGCGCGGCGTCTTTTTCAAAATACTTTCGGTACTCTTTCAGCGTCGTAGCGCCGATAGCGTGCAGCTCGCCGCGCGCAAGAGCGGGCTTTAGGATATTAGCGGCATCCATCGAGCCTTCGCTTGCGCCTGCGCCTACGATGGTGTGAATTTCATCGATGAAAAGCACGACGTTTGCGGCTTTTACGACCTCGTTGATGACGGCTTTGAGCCTATCTTCAAACTCGCCGCGGTACTTCGCGCCCGCGATCAGCGCACTCATATCAAGCGCGATGACGCGTTTGTTTTGCAGGCTGAGCGGTACTTCTTTTTTGGCGATCAGCTGCGCAAGACCCTCGACGACCGCGGTTTTTCCAACGCCCGGCTCGCCGAGTAGGATAGGGTTGTTTTTCGTCTTGCGGATTAAAATTTGCATCATTCGCGAGATCACCTCGTCGCGGCCGATGACCGGATCGAGCTCGCCCGCGATTGCCTTGGCGGTGAGATCGACGCCGAATTTACTAAGCGCCTCAAGCGTCTCGTCGGCGGTTTGCGAATCGATGCTTTTGCCGCCGCGAAGCGCCTCTAGCTCCTTTTTGATCTCGCTAAGATCCGCAAATTTAGACAGAATTTTTTTTAGCGGATCGGCGTTTAAATTTGCGATCAGCCAGGTGTCTACGGCGATAAATTTATCGCCCGAGCTCGTCATCAGCCCCTTTGCGACTTCTAACGAGTTCATCAGCTCGCGCGAAATACGTACGTTTTCCTTCGTAACGTTTGAGCTGGTCGGCAAATTTGAAATTTCGCTTTTGATTTCGAGCTCAACCGCGGTCTTTTCGATACTAAATTTATTAAAAATTTGATTTAGCACCGAGCCGCTGTCGGCTACCAAAGCCCATAGCATGTGTAATGCGCCCACTTCGCTATTTTTGGAATGGATCGCTAAAGAAACGCCGCTTTCGAGCACGGAGCGCATTTTGTCGGTTAAAATTTCAATAGTTTCGTTCATAAATTTTCTCCTAAAGTTGAATTGGAAATATTATATAACTTTAGCCATATAATGTCAAGTTTTTTTAGTGAGTTCTTAAAATTTAGCCTCGACTTCATATATGCAATGCGTAAATTCCGAATGAAATTTACCTTATTTTTAGCCAATTTTCTATAAAATTCACTCCATTTTATTTTCAAGGATATGCTTTGCGACAAAAACACCTCTTCTTCGGCTTAGGATTTATTTTCTCTTTATTTTTAGGCATTAGCTTTTTCACCGGAAATTTACAAGCCAAAGAGGTCAACGCGACCAAAAAGCCCGACAGCGAAAAAACGCGTCTGGAGGCGCTAGCTAAGCTTACCAAAACGCTTGCGATCGTCGAAAACAATTACGTCGATGAGATGACCTTCTCAGAGCTTGTGGACAAGACGATCTCGGGGCTTATGAATAACCTCGACGCGCACTCAAGCTACATGGACGAAAAGGCGTTCAACGATACGAAAGTCCAGACCGAGGGCGAGTTCGGCGGGCTTGGAATTCAGGTGGGTATGAAAGACGGCGCTCTGACCGTCATCTCGCCTATCGAGGGCACTCCTGCCGACAAGAAAGGCATTCAGGCTAACGACGTGATCTTGCGTATCGACGGCAACGCGACCTTCGGCATCACGATCGACGATGCGGTCTCAAAAATGCGCGGCAAGCCGAAAACTAAAATCACTCTAACGATCGTGCGCAAAGGCGTTAGCAAGCCTTTCGACGTCGAGATCATCCGAGACATAATCAAAGTAGAATCCGTCTATGCCAAGATGATCGAAGAGGATAAAATTTTATATCTGCGCGTTACGAATTTCGATCAGCACGTGGTGGCGGACGCGGCTAAATTTATAAAAGAGCGCAAGGACGCAAAGGGCATCATTTTGGATCTGCGAAACAACCCGGGCGGGCTTTTAGATCAAGCGATCGGGCTGGTAAATTTGTTTGTAGATAAGGGCCTGATCGTCTCGCAAAAAGGGCGCGCGAAAAACGAGACCGAAGCGCACAACGCCGATCCTAAAAAGAAGATCACCGATCTGCCTTTGACGGTGCTAGTAAATGGCGGTAGCGCGAGCGCGAGCGAGATCGTAAGCGGTTCGCTTCAGGATCTAAAGCGCGCGGTAATCGTCGGCGAAAATACCTTCGGCAAGGGAAGCGTGCAGGTCATCCTGCCGATCGAGGATAAGGAGGCACTGCGACTAACCATAGCGCGCTACTATCTCTCAAGCGGCCGCACCATCCAAGCGGTGGGCGTGACGCCCGATCTCATAGTGGCGCCGGGTAAGGTGCCGAGCCGCGACGAGGATGAGTTCTCGATAAAAGAAGCCGATCTTAAAAAGCACCTCAAAAGCGAGCTTGCCAAGGTAGAGACCGGTAAAAAAGAGAAAAAAAGCGAGCAGAAAAAGGATGAGAAAAATTTCATCACCAAAGAACAGATCGGCAACGACATCCAGCTAAAAACCGCAATAGACACGATAAAAATTCTAAACATCAAGTAAGGAGGATGCGATGGAGGCTACCAAAAAAGAGCTTATCTACGAAGGCAAGGGCAAAAAGATGTGGTCCGTCGGCGAGAGCGACGAGCTATTGATCTCGGAATTTAAAGATTCGCTGACGGCATTTAACGGCGTCAAAAAGGCCGAAGAGGGCGGTAAAGGCGCGCTGAATTGTAAAATTTCGACGCTGATTTTTGATCTGCTTAAAAAGCACGGCATCGCCACTGCACTAGTAGAGACGATCAGCCCGACCGAACAGCTCGTGAAAAAATGCAAAATTTTCCCGCTTGAGATCATCGCTCGCAATATCGCCGCAGGCTCGCTTAGCAAGCGGCTGGGTATCAAAGAGGGCACGAAGCTTCCCTTTGCGCTGGTGGAGTTTTGCTACAAAGACGATGAGCTCGGCGATCCGATACTAAATGACGAGCATTGCGTGCTGCTCGGCGCCGTAAAGAGCCAAAGCGAGCTTGACGAGCTTAAAAATATCGCGCGCAAGATTAATGAAATTTTGGTTAAATTTTTCGACGAGCGTAATTTAAAGCTCGTGGATTTTAAGATCGAGCTCGGTAGGGATAGTGACGGCAACATCCTGCTTGCAGACGAGATCAGCCCCGATAGCTGCCGCTTTTGGGACAAACAGACCGACAAAAAGCTCGATAAGGACGTATTTAGACAGGATCTCGGTAGCGTAAAAGTGGCCTACGAAGAGGTCTTGCGTAGAATTTTAGGATAAGCGATGAAGGTCGTCGTAAACGTAAGACTTAAGCAGGGCGTGCTCGATCCGCAGGGCAAGGCGGTCTGCCACGCCCTCGCTTCGCTTGGTTTTAGCGGAGTAGAGGACGTGCGCGTAGCCAAACAGATCGTCCTTGAGCTAAACGGCGAGGATAGGGATAAAATTTACGCCGACGTCGCTAGGATGTGCGATGAAATTTTGGCAAACACCGTCATCGAAGACTACGAGATCGTGATATGAAGGTAGCGATCGTAAATTTCCCCGGCACCAACTGCGAGCGCGACAGCAAATACGCCTTTGACGCGCTGGGTTGCGAAACGCAGATAATCTGGCATAAAGAAGATGAGATAAACGCCGATCTGATCGTGCTGCCTGGCGGATTTAGCTACGGGGATTATTTGCGAACCGCGGCGATTGCTAAATTTAGCCCCGTAATGCAGGCGGTGCTTGATCACGCGCGAAAGGGCGGCTATATTTTGGGCATCTGCAACGGCTTTCAGATGCTTTTGGAACTGGGGCTGCTCGCAGGCGCGATGAGTAGAAATTTAAATCTTAGCTTCATCTCAAAATTTCACCATTTGCGCGTCGTTTCAAACGACAATAAATTCCTGCGCTGTTGCGAAAAGGGCGAAATTTTAAATATCCCGATCGCGCACGGCGAGGGTAACTACTATGCGCCTTCAGATACGCTAAAATCACTATACGACGAGGACTGCGTGCTTTTGAAATACTGCGATGCAAACGGCGAGCCGCTAAATCCCAACGGCTCGGTGGACGCAATCGCCGGGATTTGCGATAAAAACAAAAAGATTTTCGGCCTGATGCCGCATCCTGAGCGTGCGATAGAGCATGTTCTAGGCGGCACGGACGGGATAAAAATGTTAAAAGGGTTAATTTGCTAAAAAAATTTTTTGCTATTCTGGGCGTGTGCGCGATCGCTTTTGCGGCGCCGGAGATCGAGATCGATTCGCTCGACGATCTAAGTAAATATGCGCCGAAAAAGAGCGAGGATAAGCCTGAGGATGCGCAGACGCGCGATAATTCCAAAGTGATGCTTAAATTTAATAAAAAAGAGGTCATGTCTATGGAAAATCTCAGCATAGACGATCTCAAAGCGCTCGCTCCTACTAACGAGGTCGATCTTGACGTTTCCGACGATAAGGTCTATCAGGACATCAAGCCCAAAGAGCTCACGTTAAAAGCGAGCGGAATGCCTAAAAAGGTCTATTACAATCAAATTTTTAAGATCGATTTTTCCGTGTATCTGGGGCAGAAGATCACCGTCACGCCTAAGCTCGAGGTTAGCCGCACGGGCGCGATAAAATGGCTAAACGAAGACAAGCTCGCGTGGATCGAGGGCGACGAGATGTTCGAGACTACGCTGTGGTTTGAGGCGGACGGCAAGGACGCTAAGATAAATGAGCTCGTTTTGACACTGGAGCGCAACGGGGAATTTTTCGAAAAAAGCTCGATCAAACCCGCCAACCCCGAGTTTGTCAAACTCGACGCGAAGGCGAATTTTTCCCATATCGTAGCCGACGAGCTGAAGCTCAAAAACTATAAAACCGCTAAATTTGACGACGCTTCAAATTTACTCACGCTCGATCTTGGCGTGCGAAACGGCGCGATCGGCTCCTTTCACATCGATAATCCCGCCATAATCAAGCAGGGCGTGGACTCCGTGCGCGGCACATACGCGAGCCAGAGCGGATATTATTTCGCCGTCGTGGATAATAATGTCACAAATTTAGACTTCAGCTACTTTAATCTTCAGACTAAAAAATTTGAAAATTTCGGGCTTGAGCTCAATCCGCGCGCCGAGGATCTTAGCACGCAGATCGGACTAAATCCGAAAGAGAGTAAATTCGAAGCCTACAAGCAGATCGCGATCTATACCCTTGCAGCCGGGCTTTTGGTGATGTTTCTGCTTAGCAAAAATATCACGCCGCTTATTTTCGCGATACTGATTTTAACGGTAAATTTCTATGCACAAAGGCCTTACGGCACGGGCAGCATCGCGCAAAATTCTCCCGTTAGAATTCTGCCTATGCAAAGCTCCACGGTATTTTACGTAACCAAAAATGCCGAAAAGGTCGAAATTTTGGGCACGAATAAGGATTTTTACAAAATTATGCTGGGCGGCAATAAGATCGGCTGGGTAAAAAAGGATGAGCTTGTCAAGGATTAGAGCGCTATTTTACGCGTTTTGGTTTATTTTAACCGTTGTTTGGGTCGTAATCGCTATGACGGTGAAAAACTCATCTCATCGCCGCTTTCGCCGCATTTGGGGGCGCCTTCAACATTTCGGCGCCAGATACGATGTCGAAATCGTGGGCACTCCCGATCCGCGCGCGCAGCTACTCATCGCCAACCACCAAAGCATAATGGATATCGTCGTGCTCGAAGAGACCCATCCCGGCGATATCTGCTGGATCGCCAAAAAGGAGATCGCCGACATCCCTATCATCGGCAAAATCATCACGCTTCCGAAGATGATCCAGGTCGATCGCTCAAATCCGCGCGATCTGGTGCGGATCGTGCATGAAGTGCAGCAGCGCGTGAGCGAGGGGCGCGTCATTACGATGTTTCCGGAGGGCACCAGACATCGCGGCACGCAGCTTTTGCAATTTCAAAGCGGCGCCAAAGCGATCGTTAGCAAGCTCGGTCTGCGCGTCCAGCCCGTGGTGCTCATCGGCACGCAGCACATCGCAAACTCTCACGATTTTACCGCGCACAGCGGACATGTCAAAATCATCTACCTAGACCTGCTCGACACGAGCGATAAAGATTGGTTGCAGCACGCCAGAGACACGATGCAAGCCGTAATCGACGAAAACGAAACCGCCGAAGCGTAGGCGGAATTTATAAATTTACCGCCGAAATTAGAACGCGACTTTTGCTAATCCGCGCGATTTCTGCGCGACGGCGCGTTCATTCGTCGCCTTGATTTGCGGGCGGCGGAATTTTATAAATTTCGTCCGTTTGCGTAGATGACAGAATTTATAAAATTTCATCTCACGCAAGTCCGCGCGATTTTGAGCGGCTGCAAATGGAATTTAGCGGCGGATTGTGGAGTTTTTATACGCGGTATGTGCGCGGCGAACGGCTAAATTTTAAAATTTCACCCAAGCAGACGCGAGTTAGTGGCAAGAGATAGGCAAAAAAACAGCGCCTGTATAAAAGCGAAATTTTAAAATTTCACGCGGTGCGGTAAGATGAAATTTAGCGTATATTTAGCCATTTGCCGCGAAAATGGCTAAACGATTTGTCGCAAGAGCAAAGGCGGCGGCAACCCGCAAGCGGTCTAAAATTTTAAATTTCTTGAGGAGGAAAGAATGGCGTTTGTTGCGGAGCATATTTCTAAAGTTGATTTGGAAAGATACAATGTTGCAAATATTATAAATAATTGTTGTCTAAAATATGGCTCAATAGTCTATGATGATTACTACCTAGATAAGCTGGATTGGGTTATAGATAGACAAAGAGATGCTTGGTTTATGTTTGTTTGCAGAGTGCCTTTGCCAGACCCAAGAGATGGCCTTACGGGAGAAGTTATTTGGCTACTGCATTATAGAGGTAAAAATATCGAGCTTGATATAAGGCGAATTTATGATAAGACTACAAGTAAATATTTCACGGAAAATCCATTTAAAATCAAATATAAATTCCAAAGCGTAAATTCTGATATTGGAGATATTTCAATGGATGAAATTTATGAAATTTTAAATGAAGCATTATTGGAATACGGAGATGATGGTATCGATGGCAGAAAATTTCTGCCAAAAGAACACGAAGTCGTAACTTTTCTGCATGATTAAATTAAAGGATAAATAATGACGAGTAAACAAGCCGATCAAATTTTAGCAGATATTGCAAACGGTAAAGATGTGCGCACTAGTAGCGGCGCTAAGGTAACCGCTGAAAATTTTGAGAAATTTTTTCTAAACGATATGGTTAGAAAACTAGGTACTAAAAGCGAAGGCGATATCTACGAGCATATAAGCGAATATAAACACGTTGTAGATATAATTTTTAAACATTAAATTTTAAGGAGAAGAAGATGGCATTTGAAAATGCAATCATTACAAAAGAGGACGATGAAAGATATGGACTTAGCGAGATTTATCATAAATATAATCCAATGTATGAGAGATTACCGAAATGTAAACCATGGATTATTGATAGAAATTTAGATTGCTGGATTATGGAAACTGGATATTTTCCTGATCCAAACTGTGATCATGCGATGCTTCCTGAAACATTGTGGAAACTATACTATAAAGGCGATATATTCGATATTATATTATGTAAGGGATCAAAAAGTAAATGAGGTGGTATACGATAGAGTATGGAAAGTTATATCTATATATCCGGAACAAAGTCACAATCTTCCAAAAAGCAAGATAATACCATTACTAAGAAATATTTTTATAGCATTCGGCTTTGATGGACTTAGGAAACAGGTAAAAAATTTTAAAATAACCGTTATAGATTCAAGGAAAGGAAAATAAAATTGTGAATCTAATACCAAAAGCAGGCAAATGCCGAATTAAAGAAATAATAGATGATTAAACCGCCTGCGATTAAGAAAACTATTTGCTTTATGCCGATCATCAATATGTAGTCGATTTAAAATTTTACCGTCGTAATAGGATAAATTTTAAAACCTCGTCCGTTTAAATCAGCGTAGGTTTTAGTTTACGTGCCGAAAAGTCGGGCCTCTCGCCGCGAGCTAGAGCGATGAGCTCATCCGTCGCAATTAGATAAAATCCCGCGAGATCTCTGCCGAAAAGCCTTTGGATTTCATCGCTTCTGCCGTCTAAAAAATCAAGCGCGAGCTTGGAATTTAGGAGCAAAAAATCGCTTCCGCTATCAAACGCGTCAAATAAAATTTCGCCCCCCAGCCGCAGCGCGCACTCCCGCTCGCGCTCGTATATCTGTGCTCCAAGCGGCGCGCCTTCGCAGCCAAAGTGCACGATCTGCGCACCCAGCCTGTTAGCCAGCTCCTCCGCAGCCTCGTCATACCACACGGCGACGTTAAAGCCGCTAAAATCGTGCTTCGCGCCCGCTGCGTCAAATTCCGCCATGCTCTGCGCGCTTAAAATTTTATTGCTCTGCGCTGGCTCGTATTTTAAAATATCGCAAAACGCCCTGTATGCCGCGCGGTCGTCAAACTCCATCCCCACGGCGTCGCACTTCGTAAAATACGCCATCTGCGGCTCAATGATCTCCAAAATCCTCATGCGCTCGCTCAGGTGCGTCTGCATCAGGCGGTGCGCGAAGATAAAGGCGCTGTTGCCCAAAAACTCACGTGAGCATGCGGGGATTTTCGTCGAGTAAAAATAGGGCGCGAGGCTTTTGTAAAACTCGAAATCAGCAGCGTCCGCGATGCTCTCAAAGGCTTTAAATTTATCCAAAAACGCCCTCGGCTCGCAGCGCAGATCTTTAATCGCCTCTTTTTCGCTAAGAGGCGAGATGATTAGTTCGCTTCCAAAGTGCGCTAGTAGCGTATCTAGCGGCTCTTTTACGCTCACCGTGGTGCCGCCGATTTTTACAAATTCCACTCCTTGCGCGCTGAAATAGGGATCGTGCGCGCAGATGTCGTCAAGCAGTGCCGCAAGATCGGCAAAGGGAGTGCTTTCATAAACATAGGGCTTGAAGTAGCTTGCGACGTCGCAGCGAGGGTCGAAGCGAAAGAGCCTGATTTGAAGCATTTTTCATCCTTTTTTTTATGGCGAATGATACTAGAATTTGCCTTAATAATGAGTTTTTTAGGCTCAATTTTATAAAATTGCGCCTTAGATTAACGCAAAGGCCGGCTATGAAAAATTTATACACCCTAAATCACGCGCCGATAAATGCGCATTTTAGTAAAAACTCCAGCGATTTCGTCGTGCGTGAAGTGCCGCTTTACGAGCCTAGCAATGATGGCGAGCACTGCATTTTGCTGCTGCAAAAAAAGGGCATCAGCACGCACGAGGCGCTGCGGATTTTAAGCGAACATACGGGCGCTAAGATGCGCGAGTTCGGCTACGCGGGGCTTAAGGACAAGCAGGGCCTTACGACGCAGCACGTTAGCATGCCCGCTAAATTTGAGCCCGCGCTGGGCGGATTTTCGCACGAAAGCCTTAAAATTTTAAGCGTGCAAAGGCACAAAAACAAGCTTAAAATCGGCCATCTTAAGGGCAATGACTTTTTCATCCGCCTAAAAAAGGTCCTGCCGCCCGACGCCGTTAAGCTCGCAGCCGCGCTAGATACGCTAGGGCGCGAGGGCTTTGCGAACTACTTCGGCTATCAGCGCTTCGGCAAGTTCGGCGACAACGCGGCGCAGGGCGAGGAGGTGCTGCGCGGACAGAGGCGGCTTAAAAACCCCAAAATGCGCGACTTTCTAATCAGCGCCTATCAGAGCGAGCTTTTCAACCGCTGGCTTAGCAAGCGGGTCGAAATTTCAAAATTTGCAGCGGAATTTAGCCTTGGCGAGTTTGCTAAAATTTACGGGCCAAGCAAGGAGGAGGCGCGCGAGATCGCGGCTCAGCCGCAGTTTTTCAAGCTTTTAAGGGGCGAGATTTTAGGACACTTTCCGCACGGCGCGTTTTTTAGCTGCGACGATCTGGGCGCGGAGTGCGAGCGGTTTACGAGGCGAGAAATCACGAGTGCAGGCCTTATCGCGGGGCGAGCTAAGCTGCGAGCTAGCGGGCTTGGCGGCAGATTTGAAGATGAGATTTTCGCGCCTGCTCGCGAGTTTGAGGCGCAGATGAACGGCTCGCGCAGGTTTGCGTGGAGCTTTATGGAGCGCGTGCAGCACGCCTATGATGCGCAAAATGCGCATTTTAGCTTCAGTTTCTACCTGCCGAAAGGCTCTTATGCGACGGTCGTTCTGGAAGAAATTTTGCACCGAGATATATTCGAGGGCGCCGCGACAGACGAGGATTGAGCCGCATCGCGCCGCAGAGTAGGGCTCGCCCCCCCCATGTCACGCTGCGTCAAACGGCGCCGCAGAGTGGGGTTCACGCCGCACTTTGCGCTACGTCGCCGCGCCCCACGTCAAACTGCGTTGCGCCGCGCGGAATTTTACGGAATTTCAGAGCTTGGCTGTGTGGATCTAAATTTGCGCGGCGATGAAATTTCGTGAAATTTCATCGCAGCAAGCGCAACGTTTTGTCTAAGCTATAGAATTTCAAAATTTAAAATTTTATTCGGCTCGGCCGTAGATAAAATTTTATAAAATTCTATTTCGCGACGATCTGTTCTTGCCGCATCGAAATTACGTAGCGGCGCAGATCGCGAGCTGAAATTCCGCACTCGCGGCATAAAATTTCAATCCTTAAATTCCGTGAGCCGTAAAATTTAAGCCAAAAAAGCTATAATTGCGCTCGGGTGTGGCGTGCGGTCGCTCCGCAAGGAGAGGAAAGTCCGAGCTGCGATAAGACAAGGTTGCGTCTAACGGACGCCGGGGGCAACCCTAGGGAAAGTACAACAGAAAGCAAACCGCCGCGCAAGCGGTAAGGGTGAAAGGGCGGGGTAAGAGCCCACCGCGCGCGTGGAGACACGGGCGGCAATGCAAACCCAACCTGCAGCAAGAACGGGTGGTTTCGTCTTATATTCGAACCGTTCGCTCGAACCGATTTGCAAAAATCGGTCTAGATAAATGACCGCTGTAACGGAACTCGGCTTATAACCACACCTCTTTAAAATTTCAAAATCGCTAAAATTTTATAAATTTTTCGCGCGATGCAATGAGGCGGCGCAGACGCGGATAGACTACGCGGCGCGCGGCGCGAATTCTTTCTGCGTAATTTCACGACGTTTCGGCAGAGCAGATATCGCGTATCTTGTGCGGTCTTGCTTGGAAACGGCGCCTCGGCTTTAGAATTTTTAAAATTTTGCGGCGCAGTTTTTCGGCGGCTTAATGTTTCGTAAAACAGCGGGGCTAGCGCGCCCGTGTAGCGACGCGGCTTTTAGATACGCAGCCTGGCGGTACGGCTCACCGTTTTGAAAAACTGATCGGCTGCGGTCTAGGATCGGTTTTAAATTTTATCGCGCAAATTGAGCTTAAATTTACAGCCGAAATTTGACGGCTATGAAATTTAACGGGGCGCTTGGTTAAAAGAGCAGGGCGCTATGAGATTCAAAGGCAAGCGTCGGGATAAAGCAGGCAAGGCTCTGCAAACGAGAAATAAAAACGAATGAAACTAAATTTGAAAGGGCTGCTTTGAAAAATATAATTTTTGCGCTTGCGCTTTGCGTCATTGCGGCGGCGCTCGGCGGTTGCGCGAGCGGTGAGCCGCAAAATTTAGAGATTTTAAAGGGCGATGAAAAGGAACAAGCTTGCGCTCAGGCCTATGAACGCATCAGATTGCTTGAAGCGGAGCTTTTGGCGGTGCAAAATCCCTACGCCGATCCAAGCACCGAACGAGCATATCTCTAAACCTGACGAGCTGCGGCGCGCGATGCGCGATACGATAAAATTTGCGCGGGCGCAAGGCGCGGCTCGCTTTTGCAGCGCTGTTGCTAGCGCGCTTTGTGTTGCCCATAAGATCCGGCGGGTGCAAACTCCTTTTCGCCCGAGCAGGACGCCGTCCGCGTGTTTTGAGCTAGACGGGCGCGCCTTTTGATCGCTTACGTCTTACGCTGTGAGGCGCGTTTTGTAGGGCTTTCGTCCGTTCGGGCCCGTTTTGTGCCTAGTTGCCTGACAGCTTCGTTTTTCGCGCTTAAGGTTAAACTGCGCCCATTACGCTTAGTCGCCGCATTGCTCGCGCAGGTTTCGATACCGCGCTTTCGCTAAATTTTACGCACTGCGTTTTGTTGGCACCCCTCTTGCCTAGCCCTTCGTATTCCGCGTAAGCGCTTGTGTAAAACACATGCGCAGAACGGTGCGCGGGATATCGGAAATATACATCGCGTGTCGAACGCAGATCACGCTTATCTAATTTCGCATTTTATCGCGCTCTGCACGTGCCTGCGTAAATTTTAACCGCCCTCGCTTATTAGTCGCAGCTCGCTTCCGATTTTAAAATTTAAAAAGCGCGCCGCTTTGAAATTTCGCGCAGTGGATG
Source organism: uncultured Campylobacter sp. (assembly GCA_963545665.1). Classification (GTDB taxonomy): domain Bacteria; phylum Campylobacterota; class Campylobacteria; order Campylobacterales; family Campylobacteraceae; genus Campylobacter_B. The sequence continues at coordinate 14,287 of CAUUKU010000034.1, forward strand.
AGGGCCTGCTACGTTTTGAAATTTTAAGATGCGTTTTAGAGGGCGCGCCCGCAAGCGCTAAATTTCGCTAATCTTGTCGAAGCGAGCTTTTAGCGATTTTGCGTTTTTGTTTAAAATTTCCGCCTGTTCGCAAAATTTTGCCGCATAGCTTTGCAGCAAGGCCGCGTGTTTGGCGTGCGTCTCAAACTCTTTGCCGAGTGCGTAAATTTCATCCTTTGCCGACTTGACGTTCGCAGCGAGCGCCTCATCTTTTAAAAAGACGCGTATCGTGCCCAAGAGCGCCAGCAGCGTCGTAGGAGATGCTAAAAACACGCCGTTTTGCGCGCCGAGCTCTAACACCTGCGGCAGCTTCTCGCACACGTAGATGAAAACCGCCTCGCTAGGCAGAAACAGTACCGCAAACTCCGTGGTTTGCGGCGGAGCGATGTATTTGGCGGCGATGTCTGCGATGTGCTTTTTCATATCGCTCGCAAGCTCTTTTTGAGCGCCGGCAAGCGCTGCAGCGTCCTTCGCGGCCGAGGCAGCCATGATCTTTTCGTAGCTGCTAAGCGGGAATTTCGAATCGATGCAAAGAATTTTATCTTTGCCGACATGAAGCGCGCCATCTGCGATCTTGCCGCCCGGTAGGTGCTTTTGTAGCTCGTAAAATGCGGTGTTTTGCCCATAGAGCATCGACAAAATCCGCTCCAGCCGGTACTCGCCGAAATTTCCGCGCAGCTTGACATTGCCCAATATCGCGTTTAGGCGCGAAATTTCATCGCGCACCTGAAGCGAAGCTTTATTTTGCTCGCTCATTCGGGCTAGATTTTGCACCACCCCCTTAAAGCCTTGCTCTAGCGAGCTTAAATTTGAGCTAAGAGCGCTGTTTTGGCGCTGCAGACCCTCGCTTAAGGATTTGTTAAGATAGTAAAATTTATCGGTAAAGCCGTCCATTAGGTCCTGATTGAGCTTGAAAAGCTCGGCTCCGGATTTCGCATCCTGCGCGCTTAGTCGCTCTTGCAGCAGCGCGGCAAAGGCGGCGTTTGCATCGCTTGCGCGGCGAGCTTGGAAAAATAAAGCGGCCAACAAAGCAAGCACCAGCGCCGCAAAAAAGGCAAAAACCGCAAAGAAAATCCCCTCAGCGCCCATCTTGCACGCTTTGAGGGTCTAAAATTTCATTTTTGTAGCGTAGCGCTTCGATGTCGCTTTTTAGCGCGCGATTTTCTTCGAGCAGGACTTCGTGTTTGGTGCGAAGCTCGGCGATGTCGCGGCTGATGTAGTAGATTTCGTTTCGGATATAGATCGCCGGCACCGTCAGCAAAAACGCAACCCCGATCAGCAGATACACGACCAGCAGCTGATAGAAAGTGAGATTTTTCTCCTTTTTCTTGCCCGCATCGTAGTAGCGCAAAAGTTCGTCTTGATCCTGCGTAAATCCCGAAGGAGCGCCGGTTTGAGCGAGGTATTCGTATCGATCCATTTAAAATTCTCCATAAATTTCAAGCTCCCGGGTGAAAATTTCATCTCTATTTTCATCCGTTTGCTTTCTCGGTTTTATACTTTGCGTATTAAATTTCATAAAATTTAACGCCAAATTTTTAGTAAAATTTTACTAAATTTAATCCTTTGCGTATAAACGTCCGCCTAAAATACCGACTGCACCGAGCGATAATAGCCTAGCTTCAGAAATGTCGATCGCTCTAAGCAAAGAGCGTTTGGATTAAAACGCTAAACTCTTGCCGGCGAGAACTCTCGGCTCAAAAATACCGATAGCCCCAAGCCGTTTCGCAAACGAACGCCACCGATCGGCAGTGCTGGCCGCACGGCCGCACGAACGATAAGCGCGCTTACTAAGACGCTGTGCCCTTAAGCGGCGGCGCGATAAGCACTCTCGTTTATCTAATCTAAAAATCTAAGCTTCGCATTTGCGGCTCGCGAATTCTTTGCTAGCCCTGCAGCACTCGCGCTCATCTGATCTTAAAAATTCTAAGCTTCGCGCTGGCTGCACGCGAGTTTTGCGCTAGCTCCTCGGCGCTCGCGGTTAGCGGGCTTTTGGTTAAAATTTTACCCAGCGAATGGTCGTTTCCGCACTCGCAGCGCATGATGCCGCTAGGACAGATGCAGTTTTTCTCCCACTGCTTAAAGCGCGTCTTTACGATGCGATCTTCCAGCGAATGAAACGAGATTATAGCGACATTTGCATTAGTTAAAATTAAATCGCGCGATTTTTTCTCGATGAGATCTAGCAGTTTTTTCAGCTCGCCAAGCTCGTCGTTTACTTCGATGCGAATTGCTTGAAATGCTAGCGCTGCGAGGCCGATGCCGCGAGCTCTAGCGGGCCTAGTGCCGATCAAATTTGCTAGCTCTTCAGCGCTTGTTAGCGGCGCGTTAGCCCGCGCAGCAACGATTTTGGCCGCTATGGCGTTAGCATTTGTTAGCTCGGCGTATTCTTTAAAAATGCGCGCGAGATCAGCTTGCGAGTAGCGGTTCACGACGTATGCCGCATCTAGCGGTGCGCTCGCGTCCATGCGCATGTCTAGCGCGTCGCTTTTGGTAGAAAAACCGCGCGAGTTTTTATCTAGCTGAAGAGATGAAACGCCGATGTCTGCTAGGATGCCGCGGATTTTACGAAGCTTTTGCTCGGGTAAAATTTCTAAAATTTCGCTAAATTTCGCTTTATAAATTTCGACGCGTCCTGCGAATTTTTTAAGCCGTTCGCGCGAAAATTCTATCGCTTCGGCGTCTCTGTCGCAAGCGATCAGGCTAAGGCGGGGATTGGAGCTCAAAATACCCTCGCTATGCCCCGCGTATCCTAGCGTGCAGTCTAAAACATAGCCGTCCGATAGGCCGCTAAAAGCGGCGATCGTCTGCGAAAAAAGAACCGGAACGTGTGGGGCCTGCACGGAATTTATCCTTTTGAAATTTCTAATTTTGTATAATAGCGCAATTTTTTGATAAAGGCGAGGGGATGGATGAATATTATTATGAAATTTTAAAAAAAATCGCACTTTCGATGTTTAGAGAGAGGCTTTTGGGTATCTTTCACGGCTCGATTTCGGCAAAGATCAAAGAAAATCAATTTTTGATCAACAAAAAAGGGGCGATTTTCGATAGTCTCGGTAAGGACGATTTCATAACGCTGTTTTCAAAGAAGGACTACCGCAGACAGGATGCTAGCATCGATAGCGACATCCATATAAACATCTACAAAAACATCAAAGAGGCAAAATTCGTAACCTATGCGATGCCGCCGCATCTCATCGCATATACGCTAGAGCACGATTTTATCATGCCGCGCGATTATTTTGGAGCCGTGCGGTTTAAAAAGATAGGAGTTTATGATCTTAAAAATTACGACGATTGGTACGAGCGAGCGCCGTATGAAATTTGTAACTATATGATGAACGAAAACAGCGACGTGATGATCATCCGCGGATATGGAGTTTTTGCTCACGCAAGGAGTGCGGAGCAGCTTGCTAAGAAGGTCGCGATACTGGAAAATAGCTGCAAATTACTATCGTTAAGCAAAAATTAATATATACTAAATCGATCACTAACGCGTTATAATTTATAGAAATGCCTATTTTTCAGCATTACATAAGGTTTTATC
>CAUUKU010000035.1:0-17766 GCA_963545665.1 uncultured Campylobacter sp.
GATACTGATCGGTCTCGTGGGCTCGGAGATGTGTATAAGAGACAGGTATTATAGTGAATATTAATTTAATATTAGTTTAAATAAAAACAATATCAGGAGGTTTGTATGTTTAGTGTCTATAAGATCAAAACTTTTCCTCCTGCACCTGATTCAAGGGGCGGGGAAGCTGATTTTGAAGGTACTTATAGAAAAGGCGAATTACGCGGTATTATCAGAATAGATCAAAATAGCTGCGTCGGATGCGATACCTGTCGCTCCTTTTGCCCTACGGATGCCATAGACGGTTCTCTCGGAGTTGCTCACAAAATAGATCAAAATTTATGCGTAGCCTGTGGACAGTGCCTCATAAACTGCCCGTTTGCCGTCATAGAGCAGATGAGTTTTGTAGATGAGGTTATGCAAAAACTTGATGACGAAAAGACCTTTGTTGTAGCTCACCCTTCGCCTGCGGTCAGGGTTTCTTTGGCTGAAGAATTCGGCGGAAAACCCGGAGAACTAACTGTAAATAAGATGTATAACGCTTTTGAAAAAGCCGGCTTTAATATGTACGACGTAAATTTTGCGGCCGATCAGACGATATTGGAGGAAGGAACCGAGCTGATTAAAAAGATAAAATATTGGTTACTCGGCGAACGCGGTCATGATTTAGAGCACGTTTCGCACCATCCTTTCCCGCATTTTACGAGCTGCTGTCCGGCATGGGTAAGAAATGCCGAAATTTTCCATCCGGAGCTGATACCTCATATCTCGGGCGCAAAATCTCCGATACAAATGGGCGGACCTCTTGCTAAAACCTGGGCGGCTAAATTCGTCTGGAACAAAGATCCACGCGACATTTACGTAGCTACGGTTACCCCCTGTACCGCAAAAATCTACGAGGCAAGCAGACCGGAATTTAACTCCGCATACGAGTATCTAAAAGAAAGAGGCGAAATACCTGCCGATACAAAGAGCTTTCCCGATATAGATGCAACGCTTACGGCTCGCGATATAGCTGAAATTTTGCGCAAAAAGGGCATAAATCCTCTCGAGATGTCGGATGAATACCCCGAAAAAACAATGACCGTTTATACGGGCGGAGGTACTATATTTGGAAATAGCGGCGGCGTTATGGAGGCGGCGCTCAGAACGGCTTATTTTCTACTCTCGGGACAAGAACTAAAAAATCCCGACCTAACTCCCGTAAGAGGCTATGATAAGGATCTAACGGAAGCCGTAATACCGATCCCTCTAAAAGATTACGACGGCAAGACGCTCGAGCTAAAAGTGGCCGTAGTAAACGGTGCTTCAAGAAATTTAAACACCATCTTAAAACATATTACTAAAGATAGCAACAGATATCACTTCATAGAGGTGATGAACTGCCCGGGCGGATGCGTAAACGGCGGCGGACAGCCCGTGCATGCCATGGGAACATCGTGGCTTCATTCGCTACTACCGCTTCCGTTAAAAGCTTAAAAGGATAAGAAATGAGATATCAATTTATAGAAAAACCTGTAGGAAAAATTTTTTCAAGAAGGGATTTTTTGAAAGTCAGCGGCGTTTTGACCTCGATTATTGCGATTAGCGGCTATGTGATAACAGACATCATCAAAAGACGCAAATCCTATATCGCGATGCGCCAAGAGGGCTTATACAAAGACGACAAACGCTGTCAAGATAAAAAACTAACCGGCTCTCATCAAAACCCTAGCTGCGCTCAATCTTATGCTGATTTAAATACGGAGCCTATGGGCGAGGTGGCGGAAAAACTACTTCATACAAACGCCTACTTCGATCGAAAAAATTTGATCTTAAAAGGAGCTAGCCATGCATGAGAATAGAGTTTTAAAATTTCCGCTCTCCGAGAAGGTCTTTCATAACGTAAATTTGATCACTTGGATCGCTCTAATAATTACGGGAGTGTTGATATATTTTAAGATAGTCGATGAAGCTACGGCTAAGATGCTTATGGACTGGCATATAGGCATAGGTATTGTTTTTACTATAAACTTTTTCGGTTTTGTGTTGTTAAATTTCGATCGTTTTTCCTTGATGATAAGAAATTTACTTATCTGGGACCGCGATACGTTCGCTTGGTTTAAAAACTTCGGCGGCTACCCAAGAAGGCTTTTCGGTATCAAATTCGGCCCCGAAGAGGTCGCCCCTCAAGGAAGGTTCAATGCCGGTCAAAAGGCCGCTTATCTTATATTTATGTTTATGATATTCGGACTTATCGTGTCGGGCTGGCTACTTTACGCATATCCTGCCGCAATGGGTAAAATTTTTACGAAATGGATATTTTTGTTTCACGTTTGGGGCTCTATACTTACGAGCCTGCTCGCGTTTTGCGTGCATATGCCGCTAGCCGTTATCAATTCCGAGGATCTAAAGGCGATGTTTAGATTCGGTCCAGGCGATGTGCCTTTAGAGGACGCTCATCACCATGCTCCAAAATGGGTCGAAGACGACCTAATGGCCGTAGACGCTACCAAAGCGGCTCACTAAAGGTAAATTATGTCATGGATAGACGATAGGTATAATAAAATTTTAAAGTGGGTTGGCGGGCACGAATACGAAGACTTCATAGACGAAAACGAGATAGAAGAAATTCTATCTCGAACCAAAAACGCAGGCAAAGACGAAGTTAGAGCCGTTATAAAAAAAGCCAAAGAAAATGCCGTAAAAGGCACTATGCTAACTCCTTATGAGGCGGCCGTGCTTTTAAACAACTCGCACGATGAAATTTGGGATGAAATTTTTGACGCCGCGACGGAGGTCAAAGAGGAAGTTTACGGCAACAGAATGGTGCTTTTCTCGCCTCTTTACATATCAAGCCCGTGCGTTAATAACTGCAAATACTGCGGATTTGCCGCCGAAAATACCGCTACAAAAAAGAAAATTTTAAAAAACGACGAGCTAAAAAACGAGATAGAAAGCCTGCTCGATATGGGACAAAAGCGCCTTATAGCGGTTTACGGCGAGCATCCGAAGAGCGATTATAACTACATCGCAAAGACGGTAAGAGAAATTTACGGCGTTAGAAAAAATAACCTAAACATTCGCAGGGTCAATATAAACGCCGCACCGCTTTTTGAGGATGAGTATAAGGTCGTCAAGGCTGAAGGCATAGGCACTTTTCAGGTATTTCAAGAGACTTATCACAGAAAAACTTACGCCAAATATCACCCTCAAAATACGCTAAAAGGCATTTACGATTGGCGCGTTTTCGCGCTTCATAGAGCCCTTAAGGCGGGGATTGACGATGTGGCCATAGGCGCACTTTTGGGACTTTATGACTATAAATTTGAAATTCTAGGGCTGCTTTATCATGCTATGAGCCTGGAAAAATACTTCGGCATAGGCCCGCACACCATCTCTTTTCCTCGTATAAAAAAGACCTCGGCCGGCGCAAACGACATGCCTTACGCGCTAAGTGATGAGGAGTTTTTGAGAGCTATCGCGATAATCCGCCTTATGTGTCCGTTTACGGGCACTATCCTAACGGCCAGAGAGGAGCCGTCCATAAGAGACGAAGCGATAAAAAAATGCGGAATTTCTCAAATGGACGCAGGCACAAACATAGGCATAGGCGGCTATTCGAAGAAAAATAGCGAAGACGAGCTAGATAATCAACAATTTAAAATCGGCGATCACCGCTGTATCGATGAGTTCGTACTAAACGTCATGAAAAAAGATAAAATTCCAAGCTTTTGCACATCCTGCTACCGCGAGGGTCGCACGGGCGATCATTTTATGCCTTACGCCAAAAACGCCAAGATCAAGTATCTTTGCCTACCGAATGCGATCTTGACGCTTAAAGAATACCTGCTCGACTACGGCTCGACCGAGGCCAGAGAGCTCGGCGAAAACGTAATCATACCGAAGTATCTTAGCGAGCTTGAGGAAAATTTACCTAGCGTTGCGCAAAAAGTTAGAAATTTGATAAGCGATATGGAAAAGGGCACAAGGGATTGCCATCTATAAAATTTATAAATGAGCTTGAAAAAAACCATACCACTTCGCTTTACGGGCTTGAAAAGATCATAGCAGATGACGATGGCTGCGAGTATCTCTTTGAGGCGGCGAACAGAGTTAGACAAAAATTCGTAAAACAAGAGGTGCATCTAAAAGCCCTTATAGAGATCTCAAATATCTGCGCCAGGGAGTGCTTTTACTGCGGGCTTAGAAGCAAAAATAAAGACATAAAACGCTACAAAATGAGCGCCGAGGAGATAGTATCTCGCGCCAAAGAGGCGGCTATGAGCGGATACAAAACCGTCGTCATGCAATCGGGCGAAAGCAGCGCTTTTAAAGACGATGAAATTTGCGAAATCATACGCGAGATAAAGAAATTCGGCGTGCAGATCACGCTTAGCTTCGGCGAAAAGAGCTTTGAGCAGTATCGCGCCTATAAAAAAGCGGGTGCGGATAGATACTTGCTTCGCATAGAGACCGCCGATAGGACTCTTTACAAAGCCCTTCATCCAAATATGAGCTTAAAAAACCGCATAAAGTGTCTAGAAAATTTGCGAAATTTAGGCTACGAAACAGGAAGCGGCCTGCTCGTGGGACTTCCCGGAAGTAGCGCTAAAATCCTAGCGCGAGATCTGATGTTTTTAAAAAAATACGACTTTGATATGATAGGCATAGGGCCCTTTATACCGGCTGCAAATACGCCGCTTGAACACTCAAAGGCGGGCGGCATAAAGCTGGCTTTAAAGGCAAACGCCTTAACAAGACTGCTTTTGCCTAAGATAAATATCCCCGCCACGACCGCTATCGAGACGCTTGATCCAAACGAAGGACGCAAGATGGCTCTACGAAGCGGCGCAAACGTCATCATGCCCTCCATCACGCAAAGCAGATATCGCGATCTATACAAGCTCTATCCGAATAAATTTTGCTTAAAAGAGAACGCAGCCGAAATTTACGATAGATTTGATGAGATGCTCTCTTTGATGGGCGATAAAATTTCGCTTACCAACGGCAACAGCGTGCGTTTTAATCAAAGGCGGGGGCTGTGAGCACTCCAAAATCGATGCGCATAGCCGTAGGTATATTCGGCAGGCGAAATGTCGGTAAATCAAGTATCATGAACATGCTAAGCAACCAAAGCGCCTCCATAGTATCCGATGTGGCGGGCACTACGACCGACACGGTGCAAAAGAGTATCGAGATACACGGGCTGGGCGCCGCTACGCTCTTTGATACGGCGGGCGTCGATGATGCGGGCGAGCTCGGTCAAAAAAGAATTTTAAAGACGAACGAGACGATAGAAAATATCGATATAGCCGTTTTGGTCGTAGAAAATAACGAATTTGCCAAATTTGAAAGCGAGCTCATAGACAAATTTAAAAGTCTTAATAAGCCCTTCTTGCTGCTTGTAAATAAGTGCGATCTGAAAGAAACGAAGAGCGAGTTTTTAAATTTGATAAAGCCCTTTAAATTTATCAAAACCTCGGCTAAAACTAAGCTAAACTTAGAGCTGATTTATGAAGGGCTGGCCGAAATTTCAAAGCAAATTTCAAAAGATAGCGACGATCTTTTTAGCGGAATTTTAAATCCGGGCGACGTAGTGCTGCTTATAACGCCGATTGACGACGAAGCGCCCAAAGGCAGGCTCATACTGCCTCAAGTGCAAGCCATAAGGCAAATTTTAGACGGCAAAGCCTATGTTTGCGTCTCAAGCGACGCAGACGTATCAAAAATCGCTCAGATTTTTAAGCCGAATTTGATAGTGTGCGACTCGCAGTGCGTTTTGCAGGTCGTAAAAACCGCTCCGAAAGATGCGAAAATCACCACTTTTTCCATCCTGATGTCAAGGCTAAAAGGCGATCTAAACGAGTTTATAAAAGGCTGCAAAAGAGCTGCAAGCCTAAAGGATAACGATAAAATTTTAATCGCCGAAGCATGCACTCACAACGCGAAGGACGGCGACATAGCAAGGGTTAAGATCCCAAAAATGCTTAGCAAATTTAGCGGCAAAAAGCTTGAGTTTAGCTACACGAACGGCAGGGATTATCCCGCAAATTTGGATGAATTTGCGCTAATCGTTCATTGCGGAGGCTGTATGATAAACAAAACGATGATGAAAAACCGCATGCAAAAGGCCTCTCAAGCCGTCGTGCCCATAACAAACTACGGCATCGTCATTTCGCTTTGCCAAGGCGTGCTGGATAGGGTTACCGAGATATTTCGAAAATAACTACGGCTATTGCGGGGCGGCTACGCAGCGCCCCTCTTCATAACTTTTAGCCTCGGCTCATCGCCGTTCTGAAGCTCGAGGGCGGATGTCGGCGAGTAAAATTTCAGGGCTTGGAATTTTAAAATTTTAAATCTATGGGCTGAATTTTATCGACGGAATTTTGTTTTGTGGATTTTGCGCCGTAAAATTTGGGCGTAGAATTCCGTGCCGCGCGGATAAAATTTGATGCCGCTAAATTTTAAAATTTCAAGCGCCGCGGAGGCTAAAGTAAATTTTACTCTAGCCCGCCGCTTTGCTTTTGAAGGCTTTAAAATTTGCGCCGCTTTGCAGCCCGGCGAAGCGGGTTAAAACGAAACCTCGATCTTGGCGTTTAGGCTATTTGATTTCACGTCGTTTCCGAACGCGCCGGTGTAAGATAGCCTAAGGCTCGTGTTTTTAAATATAGCGGTCTCTACGCCCACGCCCGCGGTGGCGAAGTCTCTAAGCTCTTTGCCCTCTAGATCCACGTATCCTGCGTTTGCGACGTTTACTCCCGCGCCCGGTCTCGTGTCGCCGAAAAATCTATTGTAGGCTAGATCGAGCTGTGCGGACGAGCTCATGCCGCCTATTTTAAACGGCACGCTCGGACTGATGCCCGCCGTTAGGATATTCATGTTTCTAGATTTTTTATCCGTGCTCATCACGAACGGACCCACATTTTCGCTCATGCCGCCCGTTCTAGCATAGATGCGAGAGACGCCCAAATACGGATTTATCTCAAAATTTTCGCCGTTAAAGCCGCCGTATGTCGCGCTAGCAAACATATTTATGAGCTTTTCGTTGCTCTTAGCGCCATTGTTAGCGGTGTATTGCACTATCGTGGAGCTGCCGGTTTTTTTGCGTTTTATGTCCGTATATACGGCGCCTAGATCAAATTTAACGGTCTCTAAGCCCACCTGCGCGTAAAGTCCCGCGTGTCTGTTCGTGTGATCAAACTCCCTGCTGCCGTCTTCTTTGGTCTTGGTTTTTCCCGCGCCCAGTACGGCTCCCAGTCTTAAGTTTTCACTCAGCGCGCCGTCTAGGCCGACGAGCTGCGTCACGGAGGTGGATTTGAAATTTCCGCTTCCCTCATCCGAGCTAAATTTCATGACGTTTCCCGCGGTGTTCGCCCAGAAGTTGATCCCCGTCTCCTCATCTATGCTTAGCGCGTTAAAATTTCTTTTGCGGCTTAAGACGGCGTTTCGGATCAGTACGTTATCGATCACGGCCGCGTTTTGTGCGACGAAATTTGCCTCGTTAGCGAACGTTTTGAGCGTGTCGGAGGCCTGCTGCGGCGTAGCGAAGATGAAATTTCTATACAGATCGCTCGTTCGCACCGCAGGTCTGCTTCTAAAAACGCTCATTAGAGCGGGCTGATTGCTCGAGCCCTCTATCGCGGCGGCGATCAGTTTTTGATTTTTGCCCTTTGCGAAATCCACCATGCCCTTGCTGCCCTTTTTGAAGGTGAGCTCTAGCTTAGAGTCGCTAAAATTTCTTACTAAATCAAAAAACGCGTATTTTCTTAGGATCGTCTGATCGTAGCCTCTGAAGCTGCCCTCTACCCAGTACTTCTTCGATTTTGCAGGGTCTTTATATATCTTTTGCGCATCTTCGAAAAGAGGATTTTCTAGATCTACGATGGAATTTTTTTCAAACGTGAGGTTTAAATTCGAAGCTCCTGCCGAGGACATGCCGACTATGCCCGCGTGCGATACGACGAATCTGCCGCCTTGCCTTATCGTCGCCGTGACGGTATCTGAGGTGGCGGTTCTAGTTTTATTTACGAATTCTTTCGGCTTATTGAATACGTCGGTTTTGACCTCTTGGACGGTTAGGCTCTTTTTGATCTTCAAAGCGCCGCCGTTTTCTACGGTCACTTTACTATTTTTTAAAGACTGATTTAGCGCCGTAATCTGCCCGCCTTTTATGATCGTATCGCCGCTGTAGGTGTTATCGCCCGCAAGCGTTAGCGTGCCGCCGCCTCTTTTTATTAGCGTTCCTTTATAGCCTTCCGCCGCTCTATGCGCTCGCGCTTGCTCTCTGGCTAGCTCTACATTGTATTCGGCTCTCTCTTCCGCGGTCAAATTTCCGCCCTTAGCATCGAGCTGTGCTTTGCGCACTGCCCAAGCCGCCGCATCCGCATCGTCCTCGGTCTTTCTAAATTTTATCGCCTTGTCCGAGATGTCGTTGGACCAGACGTCATCTACGTCCATATTTACGTCAAATTTCCCTAGAAACTGGCCTGGTCCGAACATCGCCTTGCCGAGATCTACTATGCCCCAGCCCCATCTTTTATCGGGCACTCCAAGCTCGCTCGTCCAGCCTGAAAGCCTGCTAGTATCGCCCTTTTTGAACGAGTACTTCGTCTGTCTCGCCGTCGTTAGTAAGACGTCTCTTGCTTGTTCGTTCGTCATATAGCTATATCTAGACATTATGACGCCCAAAGCTCCCGTTACGTGAGGCGCCGCCATCGACGTGCCGCCCCAAGAAGCGTATCCTGCTTTGCCCGTCTTGACGTCTACGATGGAGGATTTTACTTTTACTCCGGGTGCTGCTATGGTCCACCATTTCGAATGTCCCGCGGTATTAAATCTTTGAGTATTGCTATCGGTCTGTCCCGTTACGTTTAGCCATAGCTTTTCTGCGTCGGGGCGGAAATACGGCAGCATCGCCCTTGTGTAGGACTCCTCCATGCCGTCTCTATTGCCTGCGGTAAAGACTTGGATTATTCTGTATTTTTTAGCGACTTCGTATGCGGCGTCTATGAAGCTTTTTTGGCCGCCCGCTACGAATTGATAATAAGCTTTTTTGGCCGCGTTTAGATCTCTTAGATATAGATGATGTTTGGGCTCGGTGGGATTAGCCGCCGTGCCGGGGGTGCCGCCGTAGCCTTCCGCGCCCGGATAGGAGGAATTTACCCTTCTGTTCGATCCCCAGCTATTATTGATCGCCCTTACGCCCGATTTAGCAAGCTCGTTATATACGGCGTAGAAGTATCCGTAGTCTTGATTTGGGCCGTAGGTCATGCCGTCGTTTCCGCCCGTATTTCCGGAGTATAATCTCGACTCCCATGCCACGCCGTGCGTGCCGCGTCCGTCGCGATTGGCTCCTATCGTGCCTCCTACGTGAGTGCCGTGCGAGTCGTTCGTGCCGGCTATCCAATCGCCGTTAGCTTCAAATTTCTGCCCTTTTTTAAATTCGCCCTTATTTGTTTTATCGTATTCGTCACTGCCTTTTTGTTTAAAGGGCGCGTTGCCGAATTCCGCGTCGGGGTAACGCATGCCGTCTTTGGAGTACTCGCCCTTCGCGGTCGTCCCCGTAACCCTGCCTCCTGCGAATTCTTGATGGCTTAGAAGCATACCCGAATCGACCACGCCGAGTTTTACTCCTTTGCCGGTGGCGCCTTTAGCATAAGCTACCGACGCGTTCATACTGTCTAGGCCCCAGTACGCTTTGTATTCGTCCGTCTCCCAGCTTTTTATATCGCCTATTTTGCCGCGCTCTATATACTGCGCTTCGCAGACGTTTGCAAATAGCACGGCGCATACTGCCGCAGACAGCACATGGGCTCCTTTGAAATTTAGCTTTCCCATACGATTCCTTTCCTTTGGGGTTGTGAAAAATTCGTCTAATTGTAATAATTTTAATCTAAATAATTAATTAAACATTTTAAGAATTTTATAATATTTTATCTATATTTAAAACTCCTCGCAGGCTCCGATCAAGCGCTCGGTTATATTGCAGAGCCGCGCTGAGATCGGCTTAAATATGCTTTTATCCAAAATGCTCGGCTAGAGGGAGCGTCTCGTCGCGAAGTCGCGCACTTTGCGACGGCGGTTTGGTCGTAGGCGCTTACTTTGCGATACGCTCGGCTGCAGGCGTTTGCTTTACGGCAGCACGCTCGTTGCGCTATTTAAACCGCACACCGCGTAGGTTTAAATTTCAAATCGTTCTCATTTTAGAAGCAACTTTGATAAAATTTCACCGTTTATTGACGACAATCAAGCCATTTTTCTAAATAAAATCTTAAAATTACTAATTAAAATTTTATTATAAAGGATTTTCTATGAGCGACAATCTAGAGATGTTCTGTCATCAGTGCCAAATGAGCGCGCCCGAGGGCTGCGGCGCCAAAGGCCAAGACCGTGGCACCTGCGGCAAAACCTCGACGCTAGCGTTACTTCAGGACACTATGGTTTTCGGACTTAAGGGCCTTAGCGCCTACCGCCACCACGCGCACGAGCTCGGCGCCGATACTAGCGCGGTCGATACCGTTATGGGCGACACGCTGTATTTCACGCTGACGAACTCAAATTTTAACTTTGACGAGCATATTGCGCAGCTAATGGCCGTCGGAGGCGCAGGCGTGCAGATTATGGATATTTTAAGCGAGGCGCATACCGCAAAATTCGGCGTACCGACCCCGGTTAAGGTCAGCCAAAACAAGGTCGAGGGCAAGGCGATTTTGGTTAGCGGACACAACCTGCACGCTCTTGAGGCGCTACTAAAAGCGACCGAGGGCAAGGGTATCAACATCTACACCCACTCCGAGATGCTTCCCGCGCACGGCTATCCGCAGCTTCGTAAGTATCCGCACCTAAAAGGCAACGTCGGCAAGGCGTGGTTCGATCAGACCAAGCTTTTTAACGAATTTAAAGGAGCGATTTTGATGACTACCAACTGCATCGTGCCGCTTCGCTCGTCCTGTAGCTACGCAGACAGGCTGTTTGGCTACTCTATCGCGGGCACCGACGGGATCAAACATATCCAAAACGACGATTTTACGCCGCTTATCGAGTGCGCGCTCGCATGCGGCGACGTGAGTATGGATAGCGACGAGAGCTTGGTGACGGGCGGGCATTACAAGACGATTTTGAGCCTCGCGCCGCAAATTTTGGACGCGATCAGCTCGGGCAAAATCCGCCGCTTTTTCGTCATCGCAGGCTGCGACGCGCCGGGCAAGGGACGCGAGTATTACCGCGAGCTAGCGCTTAGCTTGCCGAAAGACTGCGTGATTTTGACCTCCAGCTGCGGCAAATTCCGCTTCAACGACGTGGATTTTGGAACCGTGCCCGGCACCGAGCTTCCGCGCTACATCGATCTAGGTCAGTGCAACGACAGCAACGGCGCGGTCAAGATCGCCCTAGCGCTTAGCGAGGCTACCGGCATCGCCGTAAACGATCTGCCGGTCTCGATCGTGCTGATGTGGATGGAGCAAAAGGCGGTCATCATCCTGCTTGCGCTATTTAGCCTGGGCGTTAAGAATATCAACGTGGGCCCTACGGTGCCTGAGTTTTTCAACGATGAAATTTTAGGCTTTTTGGTGCAAAATTTCGGCCTTCGCCTAATCAGCGGCGACGCGCAGGCGGATCTGAAATACTTCCTAGGCGAATAACGATCGCTCGGGCAATCTTTACGGGCGCGCGAACGCTGCATAAAACGGCGCGCAGAATTTCTCGCGTGCCCGTAATCCGCTCGCGCTCGCTAAATTTTAAAATTTCGGCTGGCGGACGGCAAATTTTATAAAATTTCAAAAATTTATCACGGCGCGGATGGAATTTGCCGTGCGAAACGGCGTGCGAAATTGACTGCGCGAAATTTGCCGTCAATCGGCACGCCGCGAGATTTAAATTCATAAAACGCCGAATAGACTGTATAAAATTTTACCGCACTTCCGCAGCCCATTCGTACTCGCTGGAATTTTGAAAAATTTTAAAATTTCATCGTATCGGCGGTTTAGTTTATGCTACCTCTTGATTTTGTCAAATTTCACGGCGTCGTTTGGGGTGAAATTTTAAACCGTAAGCTAGAAGCAGAGACTTGCGGGGTTTGGCTTGCAGTAAAGAGCCGTCTCGTTTCGCGCTACGGCTAGCGCTCTCGGCTGTGCGACGGGCAATGCTGCGTCCGTTTTGCAAGCGATCCTGTAGCGATTAGGCTATGGGTCTTAGCGCACGGTATAGAAATTTGGGCGGGTGTGATCCGTGCGGGATCGCACGGCGCAGATTTTGCGCCCGCATCTGCACTATAAAAAATTTTACCGAGCGGAGTTGCGATCTAGGAATTTTGCAGCGGCACGAAATTTCCTAGCGCGGATTTTGCGCTCGCGTAAAATTTCACGCTACTCGCATTTGAGGCGGCGCAAAATTTCAAATCGCATGTCGCTTTAAAATTTTAAATTTATGAAATTTAGCCCGTGCCTGCTTTTAAATTTTAAGCCGCGGGCGGGCTCGGCGATGAAATTTTAAAATTTCATCGCGCAAGAGCAGTCTGGCTAATAAAAGCCCGATCGATCGGCGGAGCCTGTCCGCAGTGGTTGCGCCTTGCCGCATATGTCCTCGTATATGCCGCGCCTGCCGCCCGCTATAAATTTCACTCAAAAGCGGGATTGAATTTCACGAAATTTCTAGGCGGGGGCGGTAGAAACGCAAGCGCAGAGGGACAAATTTAAAACGCGAGCTATATTTAACGTTAGTTTAATGCTAAATTTATATAATCTAGGCGATTTTAAGAGATAATTAAGAATAAAATGCGCTAAATTTGGGGGCATGAGATGCAAGATTACGAATTATTGGACGTTTTGTCCAATAAAAGGGTTCTTTGCCTAGAGGACGAGCCCGGGATTTTAAAAAATATAACCGAATCGCTACAGCTGTTTTTCGGCGAAGTAGTGGGGGTTAAGGACGGGCTGGAGGCGCTTGACGAGGCGATGAGCGGCTCGTACGACGCGCTGGTTTTTGATATCGGCGTGCCGCACATGGACGGGCTAGAGGTCGTTAAAAAGATCCGTGCCGCGGGTATCAGCGTGCCGATCGTGATACTTTCGAGCCATACCGAGCAGGAGTATCTGTGGCGGGCGGTGGAGCTTAAGATCACTAGATATCTGCCTAAGCCGTACGACAAAAACGCCTTTATAAAGGCGCTGCAAGACGTCGCTGCGGAGCTGATAAATCACGCGCCGATATTTAGAATAAGCAGTGAGTTGAAGTATGATTTTGCCAAAAAAATCATCTACGTCAAAGACAGCGCCTGTCATCTTTCCAAAAGCGAGAGCAAGCTTTTGGAGTACTTCTTAGCGCGCAAAAATCAAACCGTAACCTACGAGCAGTTATTCGACTATATGTGGGAGTTCGAGCAGCCCAGCAAGGAGGCGATCAAGGCGATCGTCAAAGAGCTACGCCGCAAGATCGGCAAGGACGTGATCAAAAATTTATATGCGGTGGGGTATCTCTTTGAAGTATAAATTTAAATTTATCGTAGCGCTTTTCGTGCTGCTATATATCGTAATTACGGCTTTGGTTTTTAACTTCTACCGCGAGCTTGCGCTAAAGGACACGAGGCGCGAGGCGTTTTATATCTTAGATACGATGAATGCGGTGCGCGATTACGTCTCGACCGTGCAGCGCCCGCTAATAAACGAACTTAAAGAAAAAAAGCTTCTAAGCGAGGACTTTTTCGATCCGAGGCTGATGTCCTCGACCTACATAACGCGCGAAATTTATAAAATTCAGCTCGCCAAAGAAAACATCAACTACGACTACAAGCTCGTCGCTACCGATCCGCTCAATCCCGAGCACGAGGGAAGCGAGTTTGAGAATGAAATTTTAGAAGGCTTTAAAGAGAACAGATACAAAGAGTACTCCAGAGTCGTCTATGGCGAAGGCGGCGCAACGTATCTTTTGAGCCTACCGATAATAAACTCCCAGCCCTCCTGTATCGAGTGCCACAGCATCAACGCAGCGCCTAAAAAGATGCAAGAGCTCTACGGCGACGTGGGGAATTTCAAAGGCAGCCTGGGCGATACGATCGCGATGATAAGCTTTAAAATTCCGATAAAAAGCATTCTGCTTTACCACACCAAAGAGTTCGTCGTCAGCGGCCTAAGCGTGCTTGCGGTGTTTTTGATCTGTATATTTTGCATCTATAAAATTCACAAAAAAAACGAGACGCTGAAGATGCAGACTCAGCTTTTGATGATAAATCAAAGCCGCCTCGCGCTCATGGGCGAGATGATCGGCAATATCTCGCACCAGTGGCGCCAGCCGCTATCGCAGATCAGCTCCACGCTCATAAATTTAGAGCTTTACAACGAGCGGGGCAAGCTCTCAAAAGAGAAGCTCGGAGAGAAAATTCAAGACGCGGGCGAGCAGGTGAAATTTATGAGCGATACGATCGAGGATTTTAAAAATTTCTTCAACCCAAACATGCCGAAGAAGGAATTTGACGCCGGCGAGGCGATCGAGCAGGCGCGTAAAATTTTAAACGCCTCGCTTAAAAAGCACGTCATCGACATAAGCGTGCGGATAGAGGAAAATTTTACGCTTTACGGCAACGTAAACGAGCTCATCCAGGTGCTAATAAACATCATAAACAACGCAAAGGAAGCGTTTTTGGATGTGCCTCTTAAACGGCGCGAGATTAAAATCCGCTCATTTTTAAAGCAGGGCGAGCGAGTAATCACGATCGAAAATAACGCAAGCCGCATCGACGAAGCGCGGCTCGGTAAAATTTTTGAGCCGCACTTTACTACAAAGCAGCAGGGCAGCGGGCTCGGACTATATATGAGCAAGATGATAATCGAAAAAAACGGAGGGAGCATAAGCGCTGCGAATTCCGACGAAGGCGCGATATTTACGATCTCTTTTCGTCAAATTTGATCAAATCCGTGCAGAAACGCTAAAAATTTGCGATAAATTTTTTGCCGCTTCTGTTTTGAAACAGTTCAAACTCCACGCCGAAAACCTCGCTCA
Source organism: uncultured Campylobacter sp. (assembly GCA_963545665.1). Classification (GTDB taxonomy): domain Bacteria; phylum Campylobacterota; class Campylobacteria; order Campylobacterales; family Campylobacteraceae; genus Campylobacter_B. The sequence continues at coordinate 14,953 of CAUUKU010000035.1, forward strand.
ATAGTGCCGTATCAAGATCTTTCGGTGCGCCTAGAAACGCTATTTCACCGTCATGCAGCACCATTATTTTATCGCCGTAATTTAGAGCGTGATTGATGTCGTGGATGTTTATGACGGTCGAAATTTTATAAAATTTCGTGTAGTCTCTTATTAAATTTAATATATCTTTTTGATGAAGCAGGTCTAAATTTGCGGTAGGCTCGTCCAAAAGCATGATTTTAGGCGTTTTTGCAAAAACCATAGCTATGAGTACCAGCCTCTGCTGGCCTCCGGAGAGCTCGCTAAAGCTTCTTTTTGCGAGATGCTCGATGCCCACGTGCTTTAGTACATGCTCCACCCTTTGCAGATCGCTGCGGCTTACTTTAAAATTTAGCTTCGAAATGCGACCCAAAAGCACCAGCTCAAATACGCTAAGTCCGCCCTCTTGCATAATATTTTGCGTCAGATAGCCGATCTCCTTGACGCTCGCGCCGCACAGATCAATCTTGGCATCCGTTTTTAAAATCCCCGCTAAGCATTTCATCGTCGTGCTTTTGCCCGCGCCGTTTACGCCTAGGATCGTTAAAATTTCGCCTTCGTTTACGGCGAAGCTTATATTTTTTAAAATTTCTTTGTTTTTGTATGAAAAGCTTAAGCCTTCAACCCTCATCCGCGCCCCTTACTTAGCACGATCGCTAGGAAAAACAGCGCCCCGATGAATGAGGTGATTATGCCGATAGGAAAGATTACGCCGCTTATTAAATTTTTACTCAAAATCGATGAAAATGAAAGAAGCAGGGCTCCTATCAGGGCCGAAAACGGAAGGAAAAATCTCTGCTCCGCGCCTATTAAAATTCTAGATATGTGCGCCCCCAGTAGTCCAACAAAGCCGATCGTGCCTACGAAACAGACGCAAGTAGCGGTTAGGACCGAGGCTAAGATCAGCATTTTTATTTTAAAAGAGTGCACGCAAACGCCCATGCTCTGAGCTATTTCATCGCCTAGTAAGACCGCGTTAAAGCTCCAAGCATTGTAAAGCGATATGAAAAATGCCGCCGCAAATACTGCGAGCATAATCGATAAGCTCGCGTAATTCGCCTTCGAAAGCGATCCGAAGGTCCAAAAAACAATACTTGAAACCTCCGCTTCATCCGCGACGTATATCACGAAGGCCTGCAGGCTCTGATAGATAAAAACCAAAATGATCCCTATTAAAATGATGCCCGAAGAGCCTAAATTTATGCGATTTGATAAACGGTATATGAAAACGATGCTTAAAATAGCGAAGAAAAATGCAAAAAATCCTATACTTAAAAAATTCCCCGCAAAAAACACTATGCCGACGGCGGCTCCAAAGCCCGCTGCAGAGCCCACTCCTAGGGTGTAGGGGCTAGCGAGCGGATTTGCTAGTAGGGTCTGCATGACGGCGCCGCTAAGTCCTAGGCACGCTCCCGCTAAAACGGCCGCTATGGCCGCAGGCAGCCTCATATCAAAGACTATAACGCTTAGGTTTTTATCTGCGCTGCGCGAAAAGAAGGATTGTAAAATTTCAAAAAAACCGTAGTTTGCGGGCCCGTTTGCTATATCGAGTATAAATAAAACAGATAAAAGCCCCGCGCCGCAGGATATTAATAAAATTTTTCTAAAGACGAGGCTTTTATAAAATTCTGCGGACATTAAAAATCGATCATCCACGTTCCGCTAAACTCGACCGGATAAAATTTATCGAAAAATTCCTTCAGTTCCGCGGTAGGATCTATATCTGCAAAGAGCTCGGGATGTATTTTTTTCGCGAAAAACAAGATCCCTGCAAAATCGAAAATATGCCTGCTTAGATCGTGATAGATCGCGTAAATTTTATGATTTTTGACGGCGTTTATGTTTTGCCAGCCGCTTCTTTGGGCGTAATCATTAAAATTTGCCGCGGCCTCCTGCTTGCTTACGCCGTAGCCTAGCGGGATGTTCTTGCCGCCGTTTGGAAAATAATTCCCCGCAAATATGATAATATCGGGATTTTTACCTACTATAAATTCCGGATTGAGCGGCGAGGAGGCGCCTTTTATCAGCCCTTTTGCGATATTTTCTCCGCCGGCGGCGCTGACGAAGGCTCCCCACATCTTATCGTCATACGATACGCCGAAGACGCTAGCGCCCGCCTTTTCGCTAAATTCTACGTAAACTTTGGGCTTGGTCGTATTTTTGGCTTTGGCGAGCCTTTGTTCTACGAGCTCGAATTTTGATTTATAAAATTTATTCACTTCGGCTATTCTGTCTTGCTTACCAAAAATTTCGCCTAAAATTTCCATACTTTTCATGTGGTTTTGTAAATTTTCATCATGAAAATCTACGAACACCGCAGCAATGCCCGAGCTATCTAAATTTTTCAAATTTTGCTTAACTTTTTCGTAGTCGTTTTTTGCAAACAAAACCACATCGGGCTTTAGCGAGACGATGCGCTCGAACGACAGAGTGTTTTTGCCGACGTATCCGACATCGGGGATCTGATCTATGCTCGGAAATTTTTTCAAAAAAGCCTGCCACGTCGCTTCTCTACGATCCTTCCAGTACCCTTTGGACCATCCTGCGATTTTCGAAACGCCCTCTTCACCCGTGGTTACGAAGTACTCTTCGAAATAAAACGTCAAAACGACCTTGGCTACTTCGTCTTTTACTTCGACGCGTCTATCTAGAACGTCGGTGAGCGTAGCGGCATTTGAAAAAACAAGCAGCAGCGATATAAATAAAATTTTTCTAACCATAATGAAGCCTCCTTAAAACGGTTAAATTTCACCGCTATTATACCTGTCTCTTATACACATCTCCGAGCCCACGAGA
>CAUUKU010000036.1:0-17412 GCA_963545665.1 uncultured Campylobacter sp.
TACACTCGACTAGTCGTCGGCAGCGTCAGATGTGTATAAGAGACAGTTCATAGGCCGCGCAACTAAGAGCGCTTTAAGGCTTTATGAGATGGGTAAAATGATAGATGGTGGAGTTAAGCGGGATCGAACCGCCGACCTCTTGAATGCCATTCAAGCGCTCTCCCAGCTGAGCTATAACCCCAAAAGATTTCGTAATTTTACATTATTTTACTTACAAAAATTTTAAATTTCGCCTCTTGCTCGAATTTTCTCCGCCCAGAACGCGGTAAAATAAAATTTTAAGCTTACATTGGATAATATTTCATTTTTCGTTAATAATGCGGGAATAGCTCAGTGGTAGAGCGCGACCTTGCCATGGTCGATGTCGCGAGTTCGACTCTCGTTTCCCGCTCCACTTTTACGTTTTAAGTTTATGCATAAAATCGCCCGGATGGCGGAATCGGTAGACGCAAGGGACTTAAAATCCCTCGGATTTTCTTTCCGTGCCGGTTCAAGTCCGGCTCCGGGCACCACCCCAAGGTAAGCTGGCGCGGCGACATAGCCAAGTGGTAAGGCATGAGCCTGCAAAGCTTTGATCCCCGGTTCGAATCCGGGTGTCGCCTCCAACATGAAAGGGTTTTTTATGAGACGCTTATTTGTAGCTATTATTATTTTGATCGCTTTCGGCGGCTGCTCAAATACCTGGCACGGCGTCAAGGAAGATACCGGCAACGCGGTAGATTGGTCTAAAGAAAAGATAAATCGAGGCGCGGGTTGGGTCAAAGAAAAGACCGAATGATCTTTGCATTCGTTCGAAATGCTTAAATTTTAGACGGAATTGATATTTTTTAACGATCGGGAGATGGCTGAGCGGTCGAAAGCGGCGGTCTTGAAAACCGTTGAGGTGAAAGCCTCCTGGGGTTCGAATCCCTATCTCCCGGCCATTGTTGCTTTGCTTAATCTTCGCAGTAAAATTTCATTCATCGCTTACGCCGAGCGTGCGGCTTAAAATTTCAGAATTTATACTAATTTTCATTTAATCTTTTTAGGCTAAAATTCGCTATATCCGTTTGCGCGCACGATACGCAAGGTCCGTTTTGTCTAAATTTTACGATACGAATATCGGTCTATTAAAATTTCAAGTGCCGTTTCGCGGCGCAAAGCGTTTATTTGTTCACTCCATGCGCGCAGACGACGAAGGCTTTAAGTGAATAAAATTTTATTATTTCTGCTCGCGGCGACTAATGTTTTCGCGCTGTCTTGGGATCAAAATGTCTCAAAGGGCGTTTTGCAAAACGGCTTGCAATACTTCGTGAGGGAAAACAAATTTCCCGCAAACTCGGCGAGTTTTTACCTCGTAGTGGGCTCGGGCTCGATCGACGAGAGCTCGGATGAGCGAGGGCTCGCGCACTTCATCGAGCACATGGCGTTTAACGGAAGTCGCGATTTTAGCAAAAACGAACTCATCGAAAAGCTAGAGGGGCTCGGAGTGAAATTCGGCGCCGACCTCAACGCCCAAACGGGCTACGACAGCACGATATACGCGCTTAACATCGCCGTAAGCGAAGAAAATTTAAAAGACGTTTTTAAAATTTTTAGCAGCTGGATAGACGGCGTGCAGTTTGATGCGGATGAGCTGCAAAAGGAGCGCGGCGTCATCATCGAGGAGCAGCGGCTAAGAGACGTGCCCGCCGCTAGATTATACGAGCGGCTGAGCGAGCAGCTTTTCGAAGGTAGCGCGTATCCAAACAGAGCGCCGATCGGCGATATGAACGTCGTAAAAAGCGTCGATGCGCAGCGGCTGAAGGAGCTCTATCATAAAATTTATCAGCCGCGCTTTATGAAATTTATCGCGGTCGGCGATTTTAATAAAACGCAAATTCTAAATTTAATAGACCGCAGCTTTCGCGTCGCGGCAAATACGAACTCATACGCCCATCCGAGCAAAGAAATCCCGCTAAAGCGTGGCATGAGCATTTATAATTACGACTCGAACGAGACGGGCACTAAGGCCGTTAGGATCAATTATTTCGACGAATACGAGCCGCTTACGGACGAAAAGAGCGCGCGTAAAATTTTGATCCACTCGATGATCGAAAATTTATTCCGCATGCTCTACGAGCGCAAAAACGCACATGAAAGCTTCGTGTCGCGGGCGGATTTTTCGCGCTCGCATCTACAATTTCAAAGGACGGTTTTCGGCTTTGAAGGCAAGGTGTATGGAAGCGATCTAGGCGGCGCGCTTCGCGATATGTCGGGAGTGATGAAGGGGCTCGCGCGATACGGCTTTAACCAAAGCGATTTTAAAAGGCTTAAAAAAAGCCTGATTGGGGCGCAAGAGGACGGATTTGCGCTAGCGAAAACTAAAAATTCCCGCGCCCGCGCGCAAGAAATTTTAATAGCTTCGCAATCGGGCGCGACCCTGCTTAGCGATGAGGACACGAGGAACTTAAACGTAAAGCTGCTTAAAGAGATAAGTCTTGGCGAAGTAAATGCCGAGTTTAGACGGATATTAAATTTAAAAGATCGAAGGATCAGCGTCTTTGATCCAGAGGGAAGAGGGCTACGGCGGGCCGAATTTAACGAGCTACAAAGCAAGGCCGTGCCGTATATCGACCGCGCGGACGAAGAGGAGCCCAGGCTTTTGATAGACGGTAGCATCGCCGCCGGGACGATCGTGAGCAAAGAATACGACGAAAAGCATAAATTTTATCTCTACCTGCTCGAAAATAACGCGACCGTGATTTTAAAGCCGCTTCAAAGCCGCAAAAATTTCATCTCCTTCGCGGCGGTAAGCAAGGGCGGCGCGTCAAATTTAGCCGATCCCAAGCTCGCGGGCTTTGCCGCACGGCTTTCAAACGAAAGCGGCGCGGGAAGGTTCAGCGGCTACGAACTATCAAAAATTTTAAGCGACAGGCGGGTTAGTTACGGGAAAAATATCGATTCGATCTCTCATGGATTTTACGGGAGCTGTAGCACGCAGGACGTGGAGTTTTTGCTGCAGGCGATAAACGTAGAGTTTAACTCGCCGCGCATGGACGAGCGGGCGCTGCAAAGGATCAAAACGAAGGCGAGCGAGGAGCTGAGCGTGAGCGAGCGCTCGCCGCGGTATAAATTTAGCGCGGAATTCGTGGATTTCTTTTACGATAATAATCCGAGAATGAAGCGGATGCAAAAAAGCGATATAGAGGCGCTACGTCTTCAGCCGCTTAAAAAGATAATAAACGATAAATTTAGCAACGCCGCCTCGTTCGTTTTCGTATTTAGCGGGGATTTCGACGTGCTGCAGCTGGAGCCGCTTTTGCAAAAATACATCGCCGCTTTGCCTAGTAAGCCGTATGCGGAGGAGTTTGTCGACGACGGCGTTAGAAGCATTAGCGGCAGACATAAATTCGAGCGGGCTTATCAAAGCTCGCAAAGAAGCGACGTAAGCGTAACCATAGTGAATAAAAACGTGCCTTGCTCGCAGGCGGATAAAATCAAAATCAAAGCGCTAGCTTACATCCTGCAAACGATGCTGCGCGAGCAAATACGCGAGCAAAACGCTCAGAGCTACGGCTTCTCGGTCGATAGCAGCGTCGGTAGAATTCCTTATTCGCGCTCTAGCGTAGGCATTTCGTTTTCGTGCGCGCCGAAGAATACGGATGAAATTTTAACCCAAATAAAGCAGATAACGCAAAGGATCAAAGAGGGCGAAGCGAGCATCTCGCGCTATTTGCAAAATTTCAAAAAGGCGCAAATTTTAAGCGCGCGCAAAAATTACGATCTGCCGGGGACCTGGAGTTCAAATTTAATCTCTCACAAGCTCTACGGCGATGAAATTTTAACCCCCGATGAATATGAAAGCATCGTAAACTCCATAAGTGAAGCGGACGTTAAAGAGGCCGCGAGGATCTATCTTAACGACGAAAATGAAGTGGTTAGGATCAACGGACCGGCGGTGCGGGATGAATAAATTTAAGGAAAAAGTATGAAATTTTTTAAAAATTGTTTTAAGGCGGTCGCCGCGGCGCTACTCGTTTTAAACTGCGCGTATTGCGATGAGATTTTGCTACCGACCGACTGGCAACAGAAGGGTTTAAAAGGCAAAGTAAAAAAGATGACCGAGATCGAATATAAATATCACGAATCAAAGCTTGAAGAGACGTGGATCATTACGACGGAATTTAACGAAAGCGGCTACATTACCAAAATGACCCAGCACATAAACGGCAGACGAAATCGCACGAATATCTATGAATACTACAAAAAGGGCAGGATCAAGCAAAGCATTGAAAACGGCGAGGTGTTTATATACAAATACGAATACGATAAGGATGGAAATTTAGTCGAAACGAAAGATGAGAAGATCAAGCACAAAACCTTTCCGATAACGAGGCAAAGAATTTTCGATAAAAACGGCAGGGAGATCCACAGCAGAAGCTTCGTGGGCACGCCTAGCTACGCGGGAGTAGAGGTGGCCGGCGATCACTCATATATCTACGACGAAAACGGCACCCTAATAGAGATGAGGGTTAATGATAATCCTCAAGTAAGCCTCAAAAGAAGCGTCACTTATCTGCAAAACGGAGAGTATGCGGTTGTTTTAAAAAGGGCCGGCCTGATAATGGTCTCTTTTTTCGATAAAGACGGCAATGAGCTCGAGTATCTATCTAAATCGGGCACGAGCTCGCAGCGACCGATGCAGATCGATACGTATTTGAGATACAAAGATGTCAAAAGGGACAAATACGGCAATTTGACGCAAAGAACCTCCGTCAATCTCAAGCTAAAAAATGATGTCGTCAAAGAAGCGGGCCTGCACAAAAAGATAGAAAACAAATACGAATATTACGAGTAAAATTTCAATCGCGAAGAGGCCGGTTTAAAGAGCAGAAGCGCTCGTAAAAAACTGCGCGGCGAGAGTTAAGCGTCCGCAGCGCGCGATAATCTACGAGGCTAACGGCTCCTGAAAGAAGCGCCGCCTCTTAGCAGCAGATGCAGCTGCGCGCCGATATGCTTCGTGCGGTAGTTTAAAAAAGCCTCGTATCGCTACTTCCGGCGCGATAGTTTGCGGCGGATGCCGATATATCTTGCGCGACGACGCTAAATTTAATCGCTCTTTAAAAAATTATTAGATAAATTTAATAGTAGTTTTAAATTTTATAAAGGAGAACGTATATGTCGGTAAAAATTTTATCAAATCATCCGTGCGCGCGCGACAGAAAGCTCGCATGTTCCTTGCTTGCCGCGCTTTGCATCACAAGCCTACACGCCGAAGGGGAGGGCAGACAGTACGAGCTGGGTCGGATAAACGTCGATGCCAACGTCAGCAAGAGCCTAACGAGCATGGGCGACGTCTACGGCGGTACGCAAAAAATAGGTAGAGCGATGATCGAGGCGATGTCTAGCGGCAACGGCGACTTCGTGCAGCTTCTGCGCACTAATCCAAACGTGCAATTTAGCTCCACGAACCGCCAAAGCACCACGCTGGGCGAGATTAGCCCCGCAAACATCAGCATCAACGGCGCGAAATATTGGCAAAACAACTTCATGCTCGACGGCGTGAATATGAATAACGATCTCGACCCCGCCAAAAACCCCGGCGGCAATCCTACGCGCTTTTCGGCCTTTGATACGATAAACTCCGTCTCGCAGGGCATGGCGGTGGATAGCGATTTTTTAGAAAGTATCGAGGTGCGCGATAGTAGCGTCTCGGCCAAATACGGCGGATTTACCGGTGGCGTGGTGGAGGTAAAGACGCGAGATCCGCGCGCGGGCTTTCACGGCAAATTTTCGATGCAGCATACCGAGGATAGCTGGACTAGATACCATATCTACGGCGATGAACAGAGCTTTGAAAACTCCGCTACTCCGCTAAATCAGCCGAGGTTCGATAAGTGGATCACGAGATTAAATTTAGAAGGTACCGTTACCGAGGATCTGGGCTTGATGTTTGGCTACACCAACACTAGAAGTAAAATTCCGCTCAAGGCCTACGACAGAAGATACAACGCCGATACGACCATCACCGAGCGGATCCAGAGGCGAAATATAGACAACTACTTCCTAAAAGCGCTTTGGTACGCGACCGACCGCCTGACGATCACGCCTAGCGTCTTTTATGCGCCGCAGAGAAACAAGATGTTTAACGATCACGTCAAAGACTCCTACGTCGATATGAAATCGGGCGGTTTAAATTTAGCGCTCAAGGCGGATTACGAGTTTGATTTTATGAAGCTAAACCAAACGCTCGCATATAGCAAGCTTGAGAGTTCGCGCGATGCCGAGCACGAATACTACAGGGCGTGGCAGTACTCAAACGTAAAAAATTGGGGCAGTAAAATTTTATCCGCTTCGGCGATAGAGGGTGGCTTTGGGGATCTCGATCAGACGCAAAAGAGCTATTCGTACAACGCGGATCTGGAATTTGACGAATTTGATCTGGGCGGTAGCAGCCATAAGTTTATCACCGGCTTGGAGCTTAAGAAGCAAGAGGCTAAATTTAACGTAAGAAGGGAGTTTATGACCGCAGGTCGCATAGCGCCGCTACCTGCGGGCGTAGGTGCTTGCGATCCGAACGACGAGCTGTGCTCGATAGACGACTCTTTTAGCAGGTTCGGCAGAAACGGTCAGTTTTTCACGCAGAAAAGCTACTACAAAGGCAAGAGCAAGGTCGCTATGAACACCTTCGCGGTCTATTTGGAGGACGAAATCAAAATCGCAGACCTCACTCTGCGCCCGGGCGTGAGGCTGAATAAGGACGATTACATGGATAAAACGACCGTCGCGCCGAGATTTAGCAGCTATTACGACATCTTCGGCGACGGCGATTCGCTGGCTAGCTTCGGCGCGAGCCGCTACTACGGGCGCAATATCTTTACTTATAAATTAAGGCAAGGGCGAGAGGAGCTGGTTACTACCTACACGCGCCCGCGCAACGCCTACACGCAGAATTGGACGCAATCGCCCAAGGACAAATCGCTTACAAAATTTAACGAGCTTAGGGTGCCTTACGAGGACGAGTTAGCGTTTGGGCTGAAGCAGAGGCTTGGGAATTTTGAGTTTTTCGGAAAGTATCTAAGCCGCAAGGGCAGGGATCAGATCATCAAATCCTCGCGTAGAAATTTAGGCCTAGCGCCGGATCCGAACTACCAAAGCAACTACCAGACCTTCACCAACGACGGCAGAAGCGAGAGTAAAATTTTAACCTTCGGCATTAAGACGATCGAGGATTACGAGGCGTTTGGGACGCTAAACGGCTTTGAGCTGGGCTTTGAGCACATCAAGATGAAGACGAACAACACCCTTTACGACATATCGCTTGATAGAGAAGCGCTAGATGACGAAAAGATCGTCGAATACGACGGCAGACTGATGAGGTTATCGGAGCTGCCGGCGCAGGACTACGCTAGGCCTTGGACCGCGAGCCTAAACATCATCACGAAAATTCCAAGCTACGGCATCAGCGTAAATAACTTCCTCTCGTTTAAAGGCTCGCAAGAGGCGATCGCTCGCACGGGCAGGACGCCTGCGGGCAAGTATCCTGCCAGATACGATAAATATGAAAAGGTAAATCTCGGCAAAAGCTACAGCTGGGATGCGCGCATCGGATACGCTAAAAAGATGGCGGGCGAGGTGGAATTTTTTACGAATTTAGACATCTACAACGTCCTAAATAAGCGCAACAAAGCAAGGCTTAGCAGCGATACCTCTCTCGATCTGGTCTATGAGGCGGGCAGGCAGTTTTGGCTGGAAGCGGGCATTCGGTGGTAGCGTAAGCTAAATTTGCGGAGCTTTTAAAATTCTATGGCTCCGCAAGGTTTCGTGAAATTTTCTGAAATTTGCGGCATTTTGCGAGATTTCAAATTTCATGCCGCGCTCCTTAAAATTCCGCATCGCACTCCATAAAATTTTAGCGTGCGCATTGTATGATTTAACGTGCACGCCGTAAAATTTTAACGCATGCGAAATTATAAAATTTACGCCCAAATTTAACTTGCAACCAATTTAAGGAGCCGAAACGGCTTTTTAAATTTTAACGCCGATATCGCTTAATAGGCTCTTTCATTGAAATATCACAAACTGCTTTTGAAATTTTGACGGGCTAATCTGCCGCTCTTTCAGCATGTAGCGGCAAACTCTTTCAAAGTCCGTTTCGCTCATCATAAAACTGATAAATTCGCCCTTGCCGTCGTAGATGATCAAAGTATCGATCGCACGGAAGCTAAATTTCCCCTCCGTGATCTTTGAAAAAATCAGTTTGGCGATGAAAAACGGCAAAGCCAATGCCGCCGCGCTCATCATAAAAATTATAAATCCTCTAAAGCTCTGTAAAAATCCGGCAAACGCAACGCCCATCACGATGAACGAAAGCACAATACCGATGGAATTTCTAGCGGGGACGATATGCCCGAATAGCGGCGTGGCGGTGAGCTTTATGAGCGATATCTCATCAAATTTTATAGATTTCGTGATTTTGCCTTTATTGACGTAGTTGATGCTCCTGTCCGTCAAATGAACAAAGCGCGTATGGGCGCTGTTGAGATAGGACACGACGGCGAATGCTACGGAAACAAACGGCGTATAGTATGGGAAAATATCCCCTATGTATAGAAACACCGGTACCGCCAAGGGGGCGAAGAATAGGTTATAAATAAAGAATACTATTATGTTGTAGTCTTTTACGACGAGGGGTTTATTGCCAAATTGCGGCGGATTTCGGTGCTCGGCGCCGTTTTGCTCAGGCTGCTGCGACTTCAGCGATTCGCCTTTTAAATTTTGCATTAAATTTACCCCCGTTTTTAAAATTTATCGCTAGCGGCTCGGGCGTTTTGTGGCGCTAAATTTGCCATTCTCGCCGCAGGCTTTAGCGAGGCCATCCCAAGCAGAGCCTGCTTGCGTCCTTTCAAAATTTTATTTCGTTGAAATTTATCAGCGCCGCGTATCGGTACCGCATACGCTTGCCGCATCGCCGCATGAAATTTCGAGATCTTATAGCTCGAAATCAAAGCAGTAAAACTGATCCGCCTCGCTCCAGAGCTCTTTTAGCGAACGTCCGTCTATCTGCGGCGCGGCGTAGAGTTCCCGCAGCGTGGCGAAATACCGTTCGCCGCTTGCGTTTGCGCACGCTTCGTCCGCGCATCTTTGAAACGAGCAGCGATCCGCATAGGCGATGATCATATACTCCGCGCCGCGTAGACGAAATCCGAGCTCGGGCTCGCCGCCCTCGGCTACGCATTTTAACAGCATCCGCTCTATGGTTTCAAATGAGTATTTCGACATTTCGCTCCGATCTTAAAATTTTATCGCCGCCGCGACGCTTATTGCGCCGCCGCATATGGCGAGCCGTTTTACTCCGCCAAAAACCCGAAGCGCTCGATCATATCCAAAAGCATATCGGCTCTGCAAATTTCATCATCCAGCAGATCGTCGTATTGATCTCGCAGTCGCTCGGCGTCTTGCGCCACGGGCTCTAAATACTTTCTAGCCTGCGCGGGTTCGCCCTTCATTACGTAGTATTCGCCCAAGATCACGCGAGCTCGCGTCTTGATAACCTCGTCGCCTTCGCTCTCAAGTGCTGCTTTTAGGCTCTGCACGCCGCCCTCCTCAAGCCCTCGCGAGAGCTGCATTATAGCCTTGTTTAAGTAAAGCTTCGCATCCATTTTCGCTCCTTCAAAGTGAAATTCTGAAAGGAATTTTAGCGCAATATCGGTAAATAGCGGGCGCAGAGATAAAATTTAGGCGGCTTTGGGTTTGATTTCGGCGGAGGAAATTTTGCCTTTGATCGTAGGATTTGCGGCAAGGGTGGAATTTGGCTTTAAATTTATAAAATTTACGCCGAACGGGGAGCGAAATTTTAGAGTTTTGCGGGGATGAAATTTTAAGATAATGGCAGATGGGAAGGGATTTGAACCCTCGAAAGCTTGCACTTTACACGCGTTCCAGGCGTGCTCCTTCAACCGCTCGGACACCCATCTAAATTAAAAGTCGCGATTATAGCGAAAATCTAAAATTTTGCCAAATTCCGTTTCGGCGCGCAACCGCTCGTCTTTAAATTTTTAAAACTCGGCGCTTGGAAATTCTATCGCAACGCTTGGAATTTCGCCGCAGCGTCTGGAATTTTATCACGCTGCTTTGAATTTTGCTGCGGCGATTAGAATTTCGCCGTGCTGCTTGAAATTCTACTGCGCCGCTAAGCCAGGCTATTTTCCGCTTCCTAACCGAGCGGAGATTTTATCGGGTCGCAGATCTCTAAATTTCGACTATTTTAAAATTTAGACTTCCCGCTCGCCGCGGGGCTAAATTTAAAAAGCGCAAGCAGATTTTCTTTCGTACATCCGCTTGCACCGTAAAATTTCGGCGGCGCTTTAAATTTATGAGTATTTTAAAATTTCGCGCCGCCGATAAATTTAGAAAGCTAATTAAAAATTCTATCCTTCGGGAAGGCGGACATATCGGGCTGTACGTCCTGCTCCGCGCCGATAAGCGCCTTGATTTCGCTATCCTCGATGCTAAAGCCGCCGCCGAGCGCCTTGTATGCATTCACCGTCGCGTTTAAGACGTCAAGATCGGCTTGCGTCTTATTTAGCTGTGCGCTAAGCAGGTTTCGCTGCGAATCTAAAAACTCCAGATGATCGCTGTAGCCCGCCTGATACCTGCTTGAGGCGTTTGAATAAATTTTGCTCTGCGAAGCGACGAGATCGGCGAGGCTTGCCTGTCTTAGTTTGGCGTTTTGCACGCCTACAAGCGCGTCGCGAACGTCGCCGAAAGCGGTTTTAAGCGCTTTGTCGTATGCGATGAAGCTCGCGTTTTGCTCTAAATTTGCAAGCTCTACGCGCCTTTTTTGGCGGCCGAAGTCAAGCAGCGGCCCTACGAGCGAGCCGCCGATACTCCACGTGCTCGCGTTTGCGGTAAACAGCCTGTCGAACTCGCCGCTTGCATATCCCGCCGAGCCCGTAAGCGAGAAAGTAGGGAAGTAGCCTGCCTTGGCGACGCCCACTAAGAAGTTGCTTGCGCGCAGATTTTCGAGCGAGCTTGCGACGTCCGGGCGGTGCAGGATCACATCGCTTGGGATTCCACTTGGGATCTGCGGCGCGCTAGGCATTTTCGCGGCGGTCTGCGCCGTGCCGCGTAAAATTTCATCGTAGCTCTTGCCCGTTAGGATATTTAGCGAAGTTTGAGCTGCGGAGAGCTGATTTTGCACGCTTATGAGGCTTGCCTCGGCACTTTGCACCGCAGCTTTAGCTTGATAAAATACGATCTCGCTAACCGCACCCGCATCGAGCTGCTTTTTGCGGTATTTTTGCGTATCTTGATAGCTTTTTAGGCTATCTTTTAAAATTTTCTCCTGCTGCTTTAACGCTAGTAGCGTAAAATAGGTCGTCGCAACCGTGCTGGTGATCGTGTTTTTGGCGGTTTCGTAGTCGTATTTCGTCGCATTAAATCGAGATCGCGCCGAATCTACGCTGTTTCGCACGCGCCCCCAAAGATCGATCTCATAGCTTAGCACGGCGCCGATCTGATACGCGCCGTGGGAGTTGCGATCGGGCCGGTTGCCGAAATTATTTTGGCGCACCGCGCTGCCGCTTAAATTTACATTCGGCAGGTACTCAAGCTTGTTTAGTCCTAAATTTACGCGCGCATACTCGACGTTATTCAGCGCGGTTTGCAGGTCGGAATTTTGCTCCAGCGCGCTTTGGATCAGGGCGTTTAGCTGCGGATCGTTGAAACTTTTCCACCACTGCGTGCTAACGTTAGTGCTTGCGTAATCCGCCTTAAAGCCGGTTTGCTTTTGCGGCGTGACGGGCTTGAAGTTGCAACCGCAGAGTAAAATTCCAAGCGTCAAGGCGCTTAAAAGAGCATTATTTATTTTCATCGTTCACCTCGTTAGTTTGGACTTTTTTGCCGCGTCTATCAAGCCAAGCGTTGAAGCTTTCGAGCAGGTAGAAAAACAGCGGCACGAAAAAGATCGCGATCGTAGATGCCGCGAGCATTCCGCCTACGACGCCGGTTCCTAGCGCGTGGCGGCTAGCCGCGCCCGCACCTGTGGCGATAACCATCGGAAGCACGCCGAGGCCGAACGCAAGGCTCGTCATCACGATAGGGCGGAATCTCATCTTGGCGGCCTCTACGGCGGCTTCTGCGATCGAGCGGTGGTTGTTCAGGTGCTCGTTCATCGCAAATTCCACGATCAAAATCGCGTTTTTCGCCGCCAGACCGATTAGAAGCAGCAAACCGATCTGAAAATATATGTCGTTATTCAGCCCGCGGAAATATGTAAACACGAGCGCGCCGAATACCGAAAACGGCACGGCGGTAAGTACGGCAAGCGGCATGAGCCACCTTTCGTATTGAGCCGCCAGGATCAAAAACACGAAGATCATTCCGAATACGAATGCTTGCGCGCCCTTGCCGGTTTCGCTGACCTCTTGATACGCAGAGCCCGACCAGCCGATCGAATATCCGCTAGGAAGCTCCTCTTTTATAACCTCTTGGATCGCGGCGATCGCCTGACCCGAGGTGTAGCCCGTATTTGGCTCGCCCATAATTAACGCGGCCGGAAAGGCGTTAAATCTATTAACGGAATCCGGACCCAAAGAGCGCTCAAGCCTCACTAAAGAATTTAGCGGGATCAGATCGCCGCTAGCGCTGCGGACGTAGAGCGATTTTAGATCGTTAGGATCGTCTCTGTAGTCTTGCGTAGCGCGGATATAGACCTTAAACGTGCGTCCCATGAGGTTAAAGTCGTTGATGTAATACTGCCCGATGGTAGAATTTAGCACGGTGAAAATATCGGCTATTCTAACGCCTAGCATCTTTACCTTCTCTTTATCGACGTAGAGCTTATACTGCGGGAAATCGGTATCCAGCGTCGTTCGCACGAGCTTTAAAGCGGGATGTTGATTAGCCTTGGCGGTTACGCGATCCATATCGGCGCGAATTTCATCGTAGCTCTTACCCGTCGTGCTTTGCGCGTAGAGCTCAAATCCGCCCGTAAGCGAAAGACCCATAATAGGCGGCGGCGTGACGACGTAGGTCATTGAGTTGCGATCCGCGCCGTAGAGTTCGCCGTTTAGAGCGGCGGCTATGGCGAAGTTGGAATTTTCATCGCCCGGGCGCTCTTTCCAGTCTTTTAGCTTTATAAAAAACGCTCCGCCGTTTTCTCTGAGCGCTCCTGCTAGCATATCGTATCCCGCGATTTGGGTTATGTCCACGATATTCGGATGCTTTTTGGCGATACTTGCGATGAAATTTTGATCGGCTTCCGTCCTGGGCAGCGTAGATGCCGACGGAAGCGTAGTCATTGCCATAATCGAGCCTTTGTCCTCGTTAGGCACCAGGCCGGTAGGGGTAAGTTTAAGAAGCTCTATCATCGCATAGATGATGATGCCCACAAAAACGAGGCTGATTAGTACGTGGCGCAAAACCATGCCGACGCCTGCGGCGTAAATTTTAGTCGAAGCGCTAAAAAGATTATTAAACCATCTTACGAAGAAAAACGGCTCGGATTCCTTTTTTTGCAAGATCAGGGCGCAAAGCGCGGGCGTCAGCGTAAGCGCTACGAAGCCCGAAAAACATACCGAAGATACGAGCGTTAATGCAAATTGCCTCTGCATAACCCCGGTAAAACCCTCCATAAACGCAACCGGCACAAAAACCGCCGAAAGTACGAGCACGATCGAGATTACGGGCGCTACGATCTCGCCCATTGCCTTCGTGGTAGCTTCTTTGACGCTAAGATCCGGCTCTTCGTGCAGAATTCTCTCTACGTTTTCGATTACTATGATCGCATCGTCCACGACGATGCCGATAGCTAAAATAAGCGCAAAAAGGGTGATTAAATTTATAGAAAATCCGAAGGCGTAAATTCCGATAAACGCGCCGCAGATTGATACCGGAGCGGCGAGCGTCGGGATGATCGTAGAGCGGATATTGCCCAGAAACATATACATAACCAAAATAACCAAAATCAGCGCTTCGATGAAGGTATGTATAACTTCCTCGATAGAGACCCTTACGAAACTCGTCGTATTGTAGGCGACGCCGTAGGTGAGCTCGCCCGGGAAGCTCGGTTTAAGCTCGTCTATACGTTTATTTACCGCTTCGACTACGGCTAGGGCGTTGGCGCCGCTTTGCATAAATATAAGCACGGGCACCATCTCTTTACCGTTAAATTTCGCCGAGATATTGTAGCTTGCGCCGCCGAGTTTGACCTCGGCGACATCTTTTACGCGCAAAAAATTTCCGTCCTTCTGCGCGCGTATGATGATATTTTCAAATTCTTCGACGGTTTTTAGACGACCCTCGGGCTTGATCGCATAGACGTAGGGATTGCCTAAGTTCATCGGCTGCTCGCCCATCTTGCCTACGGCGTATTGGCTGTTTTGCTCGCTTATCGCGGCGATTATTTCGGCGGTCGTAACGTTAAATGTCTTAAGCAGCTCGGGCTTTACCCAGATTCTCATCGCATAGTCTTTCGTGCCCAGCGCCTGAGCCTCGCCGACGCCAGGTACGCGCTTTAGCTCATCTACGACGTTGGTAGCTACGTAGTTTTGCATCTCTACGATGTCCATCTGCTCGCTAGGATCGTAAAATGCAAGCACTTCCAGCATCGTGCCGCTACGCTCGGTGACGGTTACGCCATACCTGCGCACTTCATCGGGAAGCAGCGTAAGCGCGGGCGTTACGCGGTTATTTACATTGACTTTCGCATCATTAGGATCGGTACCGATCTGAAAGTATACGTTTATGCTAACCGTGCCCGAGGAGCTTGCCGAGCTTTGCATATAGATCATATTCTCAACGCCGTTGATCGCGTTTTCAAGAGGGGCTGCGACGACGTCGGCGATCGTTTGCGCATCCGCGCCGCTATATGTAGCGCTTACGACGATTTGCGGCGGCGTGAGTTGCGGATACTCCTCGACGGAGGAATTTTTAAGAGCCAAAACGCCCGCGATTACGATGATGATCGAAACGACGCAGGCAAAGACGGGGCGGTTGATGAAAAATTTAGAAAACATTATTTCCCGCTTTCCGCATTGCTCTGAGACGCCTCAGACTGCCCCGCTACGTAAGGATCGGCGCTTGCGGGCACGGGAACGACCTTGGAGCCAACGTTGATCTTTTTAAAATTATCCAAAATGATCTGATCGCCGTCCTGCAGTCCGCTTGAAATCGTCGCCGTGCGGGTATCTTGCGCCGCGATTTTGACTACTTTTTTAGCGACCTTGCCGTCTTGTACGACATAGACTATGGTGTTGCTAAGGTCTTGCTTGAGCGCTACTTGCGGAATTTTAAAGCCGTTTTTCTGATAAAAGCCCTCGACGCTTACTTTAGTAAAAATGCCCGGGCGAATTTCTAAGCTTGGATTTGGAATTTGCGCTTTGGCACTGACGGACGCAGTGTTTGTATTGATGACGCTATCGATAAAGCTTAGCGTGCCGTTGTAGTCCTTGTCGCCGAGATTTATGCTTACTTGACGCCCTAGCTGCTTCCACTGTCCGTTTCTTAAATTTGCATCAAGCTCCAGTCTATCGACATCCGCGATGCCGAATTCCACCTCGATCGGATCAAATTTGCTAAGGCGCACCAGATCCTCGCCAACGTTTACGTATGCGCCTACGTCTTTTTGCGTATCGCCCGCCATGCCGTCAAAAGGCGCAGTAACGAGCGAGTGGTCAAGATCGATCTTAGCGCTTTTAAAATTTGCTTCGGCTACCATAAACGCAGCTTTTGCGGTGTCGAAGTCCTTTTGAGAGATTGTGTTGCCGGCTTTTAGCGCCTTGGCTCTTTTGTAGTCTGCCGAGGCGCTTTGAAGAGTAGCGTTTGCGCTGTCAAACGCCGCTTGGTAGCGCGAGCGGTCGATCTCGTAGAGCACGTCGCCCTTTTTGACGCTACGACCAGGCTCGAAAAGCTGCTTTTCGATAGTGCCCGAAACCTGCGGCTTTAGCATTATCTCAAGCTCGCTCACGGTCTGTCCGTTAAATTTTAAAATTATCGGCACGTCGGCGGATTTGGCGATAAATACGCCAACCGGCAGCGCGGGAGCCTCACCGCTTTGTTTTGCGCCGCTTTCCTCCTTTTTTTCAAAATAGGAGCAGCCCGAAACCAAAAATGCTGCGAAAATCAAACTAGCGACTTTTTTCATATCAACTTCCTCAAAGCTAAGTTAAAATTTTGCTTTTGTAATAGTTATTACTAAACGAACGTAGATTATAATAAAAACTACATAAAGAAAACTTAAATTTAGCCCGTAAAATAATCTACCGAGTGGAATTATAGCGGAATTTCGATATAATCGCGCTAAAATTTTAAAGGCTTTTTATGAGAAAAATTCTTACTATCGCGGGTTCGGACAGCGGCGGCGGCGCGGGCATTCAAGCCGATATCAAGACGATCAGCGCGCATAAGATGTTTGCAATGAGCGCTATTACGGCGCTTACGGCGCAAAATTCGCGCGGCGTATTCGGCGTACTGGACGTTCCGCCGAATTTTGTGGAGGCGCAGCTGGACGCGATTTTTAACGACATCTTTCCGGACGCCGTTAAAATCGGAATGATCTCCAATGAGGGGGTTGCCGAAGCCATCGCAAAGAGCCTACGCAAGCACGGCGCGAAAAACGTCGTCTTAGATCCCGTGATGGTCGCTACTAGCGGCGGAGTTTTGATGAAACAAAGCGCGCTGCATGCGCTAAAATACAAGCTCGCTCCCGCCGCAGATATAATCACGCCTAACGTGCGCGAAGCAGAGGTCTTAGCGGAGATGAAAATTTTAAGTTTAGCCGATATGCGCGCCGCAGCGGTTAAAATTTCGCAGTTTTTCGGCGGCGCGATTTTGATTAAAGGAGGCGATCTGACGGCTGCGAGCGCGACTTGCATTGCGGCGGGAGCGGCGGAAATGAATGCGGCGCGAAATTTTAATGCTTCGCAGCGCGAAGCGGGCGAAAACGGTGCACGCGAAAATTCTGCGGGTTCGACGAAGAGCGCAAATTTCGCGGATGAAAATTTTACTAGCGGAGGCGGAAATTTAACGACGAGCGCGGAGCCTTCTTTTGGGCAAAATTTATCCGCAGCGTCTTTAGATGCAAGTTTTGAACTGAGTGGCGAGGGCGAAAATTTGAGAAATTTCGCAGTCGATATTTTGTACGAAAACGGCAAATTTTACGAGTTTTCGGCGCCTAAAATTTCTACGCGCAACACCCACGGCACGGGCTGCACGCTCTCAAGCGCGATCGCGTGCGCACTGGCGGCGGGGCTTAGCCTGCCCGCAGCCGTCGCCCATGCCAAGGGCTTCGTGCGCAGGGCACTGGGCTGGGATGAGCAGATCGGGCACGGATGCGGCGCGATAGATCATTATTTCACGGTCCAAGATCCATTCGGCGCGGATTTTGGCAGATCTTGCGCGGATGAAATCAAAATCATCTCTCGAGACTAAAATTTCAAGCGCGCGTTG
>CAUUKU010000037.1:0-17243 GCA_963545665.1 uncultured Campylobacter sp.
AGATACTGATCGGTCTCGTGGGCTCGGAGATGTGTATAAGAGACAGTTTGATAACTGCGGCACTACTAAAACCAATATAGACAAAAGTGTTGAGAGTATGATAAAAGAATTGGCAGATATGCCATGATAAAATGTCAAGGAGTGCGCAATATATAGTGAGTGCGGAGCAAAGGTATAAATTTCACAGGACGGCGAGGTATTTGCTGGCGGTGCCGATGGTTTTCTTGCTTGATTGGTGGGTGGCGGCTTTGATTTTGGCGGTTTTGCCTTTTGAGGGCGCGCTAAGGATTGCCGTTTTTGTTGCAATATTGGCGATTTTGGCTTGCGCACTGTTTTGGTATTTGTTCAAAAGGTATAAAAATTTTAAGCCAAGCAAGCTGTTTGTAAAAAATCTAAATCTTAGTTTACTGCTTTTTTTGGTAGAAAATTTATCGCTCGGCGCTTTTTACGGCGGGTTTTTGGCATGCCTCGCGGCGGGGTATTTTTGGGGCGAGCGTGCCGTCAGTTGGAGCGCGGCGTTTGCATTTGCGTCGCGCCCGTTTGTACGATCGTTTTCGCAATCTCGTATATGTTTAACGAAAAGAAAAGCTAAACTTATGCGCCTTTCGCGCCCGCTAAATTTTATCTCTCGCGCGGCACGGGCTTGGGCACGGACTTAGCCCGCGCGAGCCGAGCGTTATTTAAAATTTCGGCCTCACCGCGCGCTTTAAAATTTTAAAATTTCGTCGTCGCAAAAGCTCCGCCGCGGCCGCTAAATTTTATCTTGTCGCAAGCCGCAATTCAGAACCTGCTTGCCGCTTGCTTGCCGCGCGCCCGTTTAATTCGCCCCTGCAGTGAAGCTATTAAATTTTACCGCGCCGCGCGTTGCAACTTAAAAATTCAAAACCATCTCGTGCCGCGGCTTAAAATTCCTCTCGCCGCGGCCGCGCAAAGTCCTTCTCGCAGCAGATGTTTAAATCCAATGCGGCAAAAGCCGCCGCTCAGGGCTCTGCTCGGCGCCGTATACTTTGCACCCCGCCCTTACGAGTGCAAACCCGCTTATGCGACCGCGAGCCTGGCGCCTACTTGCCGCGAATTTTTAATCTCTCCTCTTTTACGAGCTTGCCGCGTTCGTCATACTGCCGCTCAAAGCCGTTTTTGTAATGAGACAGGGTTTTTAGCGCACCGCTTGGATAAAACCTCTTTAGCCAGATAAATTCCGTATCCCTTAAATAGCTCGTATCTGCGATCTTGCCGTCGGGGGTAAAATTTTCATAATAATCCTCCTTGACGCCCTCGCGCACCGTGATATAGTGCTTTTGGCTGGGTTTGCCGTTCGAGTAAGAAAGGGTATTATTATCCGAAAAAATATTCATCATCACGTCAAATTTATTACTGCCGGTATAAAATGCGGCGACCTCGCCTTTATCGAAGGCTTCCTTAGCTTCGGCGTTTATCTCGTCTCGTAAGCAATGCTGTGCGGTAACGCCGAGCGAGCCGTCCGCATCGTAATAATCCACCGTGATCCACCGCTCAGGGCCGCTTTTTATAAATTTTACGACCTGTTTTAATAGTGGGCGCAAAGGCGGCTTCGTATAGCCGATCTTTTTATCGTAAAACAGCGTCTGTCCCTGCGGCGTATAAATGCGCTCATAAACGTCGTTTAGCTCTATGCCGGTATCGGGGTCGCGCTCGCCCGTCTTTTCCACGTCGTAACTAAACCGCAGCTCCAACTCGCCCGTCTGCTTACCCTTAAGGCTCGGTCGCGGAACGAACTTAAGCCCCGAGTAATCAGAAAATTTACTACCCGTAAGAGGGCTCGTGCCTTTTGCGGAGCGGCCCTGCCGCACGCCATTTTTGGCCGCCGCATCCTGCTTCGCGCCGTTTGCGGCACGATTTTTAGCGCCGAAAGCGGGCTTTGAAGTCGGTTTTTCGCCGCCTACGGCCTGCTTCGGGCCGCTCTGGCCGCCCACGGCCTGCGAGAAAGCAAAGCTAAGAAGCAAAAACAACGTGAGAAAATTTTTCATTTTTATCCTTTGAAATTTAGATGAGATTTTAAAACGGCGCACTTAATTGAGCGACGCGAATACAGAAGCAAAAACCAAGCGGGTGCGTTTGCCCCAAATCTAGCCCTTTAGTTTCATCATTTTTTCTAAAATTTCATACACAAGATCAAGCTTCGTAAAGCCGTCTCTATCCAAAAAATGCCCGCCCTTCTCTACCTCGTAAAACTTAGCATCGATCTGCCCCGCTAGCTCACGGCTAAAGCTAAACGGCACGATATAATCATCCTTTGCGGCAACCACCGCGCGCTGTTTTGCGGCGGCTTTTATGCGCCCAAAATCAAAGTCCCTATCCATAAACTCGTCTAAAATTTTAAATTGCGGATCGCTAAGCGGCTTTGCAAGCCCCGAGACCAGCACGACGCCCTCTACTGCGCCGCTTGCAGCGCTACTTTGCAAAAAATTTAAGATCGTAGGACAACCGAGGCTGTGTCCAACCAAATAGACTTCGCCTTCAAATTTTACGCTTTCGCGTAGAGTTTTCAGCCACTCTTCAAGCCTCGGATTCGCAGGCGTAGGCATCGTTAAAATTTCCGCCCTCGCGCCCGATTTTTCGATCTCGCCTTTGAGCCAGGCAAACCAATGGCTTTTAGGCGAAGCGTCGTAGCCGTGCACGATATAGACGCACTTTCGCATATTTTTCTCCTTCGAATTTAAGCTCGCCCCAAACGAGGCGGTACCGACGCAAAGTAGCGAAGCTGCGCACGCCAAGCTAAATTTCATCACATTTCGTCTTTTGCTATTCATCTATAGCTCCTCTCATTTCTAAAGCGGACATTTTACATAGTTTTTTAAAAAAGACCCCTTAAGACGTTCGCGTAGATCTATAAAAATTCGCAGCAAAGCCGCTTGCGCGCAAAATTTTAAAATTTCAATCCGCGCCCTAGCCCTTGCAAATCGTGATTTTATCGGCAAATTTACCCAAAAAGTGATACCCTGAGCCCGCCTGCGCGATGATATCGAGCACCGCGTCCGCATCCCGCACGAGCGTGCCGCCCGCAAAGTCCACACCGCGCTCAAATAGCGCCTGCGGCAGTAGCGGCGTGGTAGGCCCCACGAGCACGAGCTTGGCGCCGCTTTTTTTCAGGCGCAAAAGCCCATCCAGCGTGTCGTTGATGAGCGTCGTAGCGGTGATTATCACGTTGTCGGCGCGCGGCACGACGCTTGCAGCCTCGTTTGCGGGCAGGTAAAACGGCAGCTCGGCCTGCTTGAGCGTGCTTTTATCAAGCTCTAAAATTTTAAAATCCGCGCCATTTTTCATCAGCGTCTTGATGTAGGGCACCAGCGCGCCCACGACGACGCTAAAGCTGCCGCGCTCAATCCGTAGCTCATCAAAGGGATCGGCGCTGAATTTCACGTCGTAATCGGCGGTGATTTTATCAAAACACGCCCTTCCAAGCGCATTTAGCGCGGCAAGTGCGAGCGTCTTTTTAAGCGGCGCGGCGGAGCCCAGATCGCGCAGCAGATAGCGCACGCTCCTGCCCGCGATATTGCCCGAATCGGGCATCGCGCTTGCCTGCGAGGGGCAGCAAACGGCGCCCGATAGGGACTTTAGCGGCGTATAGCTAAGCCCGCACGCGCCTCCTTGCAGCTTCACGCCGCTAAAAAACAGCCCCACGACCGCGCGCTCGATCTTAAGATCCAGCGCCTGGGCGCCTAAAATTTCTTTCGCACTCTCCAATGTTTGATCTAAAATTTCGCTCATTTTCTCTCCTTTAATGTGGAATTTAGCGCCATTATAGCTTAAAATTTCGGCGCCCGTATTGATATAAATTTATTGATCGCGCGACGGGCGACGTCCAAGCAGACGCGAGCTAAATTTAACGCAAGTAGCTAGTGCGAAATAAAATTCTATGTAACGAGCAGAGACGAATGCGGCTTGGAATTTTAAAAAGTGCGGCGCGGCTTTAAAATTTGAAACGTACGGACAAACATGAAATTTTAAGCGAGCGGGTAAATTTAAAATTTTAACGAACGAGCGCGACTTGAAATTTTAAACCGATCGGCGGCGCGGACGAAGCGGCAGGCGCGAGCGAGCGGTTCGGACGGGTCAAATTTAACGAGAGCAATCCGATGTGAGCCCAGGTAAATGCGAGCTAAATTCTATAAGAGCGGACGAGTGAGAGTTCGAGTGCAGGCGGGCTAAATTTCAAGGAATACGAATGGACGCGAGCCCAGGCGGATACAGGTTAAATTTAATGAAAGTGGCGAGAGCAGGCTAAATTTAACGAAAGGGGCAGCAGCGGGTAACATTAATAAAAGAAGCAAGCATGAGTAAAATTTACGCGGCGGCCGTATCCATGACAAGTTGCGCCCGCTGCGGAGTTAAATTTTATTTCATATCCGCCGTAGGGTTAAATTTTATTTCCGATCCATCGCAGGACTAAATTTTATTTTCCGATCCGACGCGCGGCTAAATTTTATTTTCGGATAGCAGGATGTTTATGAGCGGATTTAGCAGCGTCTCGCCGCGAGCGGCGCACAGCACGATCTCATCGTAGTAGTAATCGCTTCTGCCGTAGTTATGAAACTCATACGCCCCAAAGCCGTAGCCCATCGGCGTGATCTCGACGCGCGAGTACCAGGCGTCCTTGGCGATGATGTATTTTTCGGTGTCTTGCGAATAAACCCACACCACGATCTCATCTTTGTTTTTTTGCCGCATCAGCCACATGAAGACGTTTGCGATGTCGTTGAAAAAATATGTATCGCCGTTTGGCATAATGGCCTGAGCGGTGTTATACAGATCGTTTATCACCGTGCCGCTCTCTAGGCATAGGTATTTGCCGAATTCGATCTGTAGCGGCTTCTTATCGGTGTTGCCGTGACGCACGGAAATTTTGGATTCGGCTATATCCATAGACGATATGAGTAGCCCCATCACGCAGGCGAGCAAAACCGCGGCAAAAATTTTCTTAATCATAGCAGTGCACCCCGCACGAAGTAGTATTTGACGACGTAGGCGCTGCAGATGAGCGCGTTTAGAATGAGCCAGAACGAGGAGTATTTAAGCAGATGGGTGTAGGCGCGCTTTGTGATGAGCTCCGTTAAAAACGGCACGATGCCGAAAAATATACCCAAAAACAGCGAGCCCCAAATCGCATAGCCGACGAAGTAATAATCCTTCAAAAGCATGCAATACGGGCATTTGTGATTAGGCTGCTCGTAAACGTAAAGCCCGAAAAAATAGGTGATCGCGTAGTATGCGACGAACAAAAAGAGCAAATTCAGAGCAAAGCTCGCCATCGACTGCTTTAAGAAATTTAAGATCAAAATGGCGCCCAATATCGCATAGAAAAAGGTCGCCAAAAGTGCCTGCGTATAGCCGAACGGAAGCTTCGGCGCGCGAAATACGACCGAGCAGCAAAATACCGGCACGCGCAACGGGATATTGGTAAAAAATAGAATTTCTAAAATAAACTCCGCCAAAACGCCAGTAAAAAGAATGGTAAAGATCAGGTATTTGCGCCGCAGATAGGGGAATTTGCCCGCTTTAAGATCGAGGCTGTTTAAAATAAGCCAGAGCCCAAAGCCGAAGATCAGTAAAATTTTTAAAAGCAGCAAGATATTGCCGTAGCGGTTCGAGCCCACGACGCCTGCAGAGCACATCGCGCCGGGCACGACCGAAGAGAGCTCGTTTAAGCAAAGCGCAAAAAATATAAACAAAATGATCTTGCACGCTATCGTGAAGAATAAAATGGTGTTTATGAGATAGTTTCTTTTCTCCAGGGTGTATTGTAAATTTGAGGTGGCGTTAAAGTCCCAACGGCGCATGATCCGCACGATATAAAACTGCGAGATCGCCATCAGCGCTATTACGATCAGCTCTACGGCCAAAAACGCGATCACGCTACCCGATAAAAATACGCTCATGCTGAAATTTCTCCATCTTTTAAAAACACGTATCGATCCACGAAATCCAGCTCGTCGAAGAGTATGTCGTGCGTCGCGATCAAAACGGTCTTTTTAAGCTCTTTGAGCTTTGAGAGCATCTCGATAAAACCGAGCGAGTTTTGTTTGTCTAAATTTGCCGTCGGCTCGTCGGCTAAGATGATCTGCGGCCCCATTACAAGCGCCCTAGCGATGGCGCAGCGCTGCTTCTCGCCGCCGCTAAGGCTGGAGACGATCTGATCTTTTTTATGCGCGATATTGGCGATCTGCATCGCTTCATCTATGCGCGCGCCAAGCTCATCCCCGCTCAGCCGCTCAAGGCTAAGCGGCGCAAGGACGTTTTTATAGACGCTAAGCGCCTCAAGCAGGTTGAAAGACTGAAAGATAAAACCGATTTTTTTGTGGCGATACGCGGAGCTTTCGATATCGGCGAGCTTGGAGACGTTTGCACCATCCACCAAAACCTCGCCGCTGCTCGGCTTAGAAAGCGCGCCTATGATGGATAGAAGCGTGCTTTTGCCGCTGCCGCTGACCCCTTTTAAGATTACGATCTGCCCCTCTTCGACGCTTAGGCTTATGTTTTTTAAAGCGCGAAATTCATTCGCCCTGCCCTCGTTGTAAATTTTAAAAAGCCGCTTAATCTCTATCTTGCTCATTTGACCGCCTCGCTCATATCGCCTATAGCGATGCGCCAGGATGGGATGATGACGAACGCCAAAAACGGGATCACGCTAAAGACGAAGATCAAAAAGAGCATATTAAAATTTATCGCGGGCGTGAAGGTGATGAAATTTCGCAGCTCGCCGCCTAAGAATATATCGCGCAGAAGCGGCGCGTCCAGGATAAAAACATAAGCATAAGCGCCCGCGACGCCGAGCAGATAAGCGCTTAGCGAGACGATGAAATTTTGAATAAATTTCATCGCGATGATGTCCTTTATACAAAAGCCGATGCTGCGCAAGATCGCGATCTCCTTCTTCTTCTCGCCGTATGCGAGCGAAATTTGATTTTTTAGCAAGATGAAAAACGAGATCATCGCCACGGCGTAAAGCACCATAAAGATCCCGCCCTTGTAATAATACAGATGCCTCACTTCGGCTACCGCGTCCTCCGCGCTAAGAGCTTCCGTGTTGGGGTATAAATTTACGATCTTAAGCGCTACTTCGCTTACTTCGTTGGGGTTGGGCACGCTTACGTAGAGCTTGGTGTATTCGCCCTCCTTTAGGCTTAGCACCTCGCGCGCGGTGGCGGGGTTGAGATAGATCACGTCGTTTGAGACGATGCTGCTTTCGTGCGGCGAAATTTTATTAATCTTAATCGCGATTAGGCGCTGTTCGGTTAAGAAGTGAAACTCGTCCTCGTAGTACCACTCGCCCATCGCCGCCTTCACCCCCTCGCCTACGATCATTTCATTTTCATTCAAATTTTCGTCGCCCACGATATGAAACCAAACGCGCTTTTGAGCGAAGTAATACATCCCGTCCACGGCGCCCTGCACTTCGCTGACGCCCGCGATTTTGGAGATGTCGTAGATATAGCCGTCGTGCATCAGATCGCGTTTGCCCGCGCGTAGAGCCTCTACTACGATGTCGGGTCTGAGCTTGATGACCTTTTCAAGATCGTTTTGAATGGAGCCCGAGATGAAAAGCACCGAGCTTAAAATAAAAACGATAAATGCAAAGATCGCGAAGCTAAAAGCGTGATCGGCTCTGTCTTTTCGCAGCAGAGTTACGGAGTAGTCGATAAAATTTTTACTTATCATAGACGAACTCCGCGTAGGCCTTGCTCTTAAAGCTGCTTGAGAGCCGCACGTCCTTTATCTCGCGCGCTAGCTTTTGCAGACGCTGCTCGCCCTTTGCGCGATCAAAGCTTACATAATGCACCGCAATGAGCGCGTAAAGGGCGGCAAAAAAAATCGTTAAAGCGCAAATGAGCCTCATAGCCCCTACAGCCCTTCTATCACGCTTTCTTTGATTTCGTCGAATTTAATTACGCTTTTGCCTCCGTGATCTTTGGCGAAGGTCTTAGCCGCGCTCTCGCTCCCAAACGGAATGAGCTCGTCGCCCATCGGCCCTAAGACGTTGGAGCCTAGCACGTAAAAGGCGCTTTTAGCGTCGATCTTATGAAGCTTATAGTAGTCGGTTACGAAAATTTTATCAAAGCCCTTGCCCTTTTCGAAGTAGTATTTCATCAGATCTTTTACGCCGTCAAAATACAGGTTCTCGCCGCCCTCAACCTCTATCATCGCCGCCCAGTTAGGGTTTTTACCCACTAGCATGCCGCAAACCGGGCATTTAGCGCCTTCCGGTACGACGATCTTTTCAGGCTTTTTCGCTTTTGCGTTTTTGTCGCTACCGCCTAAATCTGCCGGTGCATCCCATAGATATAGCGCCGCGGCCTGTATGTGCTTGTCGTAATCAGGCGCCTTGTTTGCGCCCTTTGCGTCGCAAGTTTTTTTGAGATGAGCCTTAAGCTCGGAGATGGCTTTGAAACTTTTCGCTTCGGTTTTAGCGCAGTTTGTTTCGTAAAATTCTTTACCGTGCGCGTAAACGCCGCCCTCGCGCTTGGCTTTGATCATCTTGTTATCGCCCGCGAAGTCCTGCCCCGCAATCTCATAGGCCTTGGCAAAGTTTACTATCTCGCCGCCGTTTTCGGCTTGAAATTCCTTCGCGTCGGTTTCAGTTGAGAAGGCGTATTTGCTATTGCGCGTCATCGTGCCTTTGACCTTGCTGCCCACGACGTAAAAGGCTTTATTTACATCGATCAAATTTAGATTTTTCGTATCTACGACCTGCGCATCGCTTGGAATTTTTCCCTCCGTTAGCTCGTACAAGCAGTGCAGAGAAGCTACTTGCTTGCCGTTCCAAACGTGGTTGGTTTTATAAAATTTAACCAAATTCATTCCGCAAACGGCGCAGTATTCTTTGTCCTCGCCGCTTCCTACAAGCGTAGCCTTGCTAGGATCCACGCTTTGAAACATAGGCTTTGCCGGTTTATTGGCCCCGTCCATCGAGGCACCGAAAACGAACGCGACGAGCGCAGCCGAAGCTAAAAACGAACGTAAAATCATACTGTCTCCTTAAAAATTTGATGTTTTAAATCTACTTACTAATCGAATTTAAAAATTCCAAATTCTCGCATCCCATCTTGATGCCGCCGTCGCAGCTTTTTTTGAAAAGCTCTTTTGCTTTGGCGCTATCGGACTTCACTCCTTTTCCTTCGGCATACATTATGGCTAGGTTATTGCAGCCGTCGAAGTGGCCGAGGTTGCACGCCTTTTCATACTGCTGCTTTGCCTGCTTATAATCCTGCCCTACCCCCTGCCCGAAGGCGTATAGATAGCCAAGGTTGTTGCAGCCGATGCCGATGTCGCCGCCGCAAGCCTTTTCGTAAAAAATTTTAGCCTTTGCGAAGCTTTGCTCCACGCCTTCGCCCTTTAGATACAGATAGCCCAGGTTGTTGCAGCCCATCATATCGCCGTAGGTGCAGGCCTTCTCATAAAGGCTCGCCGCCTTAGCGACGTCCTTTGCAAGCCCGGCGCCGTTTGCGTATAAAAGCCCAAGCGATGTGCAGCCTTCGTTATCTTTGCAGGCTTTTTCATAATAAGCCGCCGCTTTGGTAAAATTTTGATCAGCGCCGTTGCCGCTTTCGTAGACATAGCCTAGATTGTTGCACGCAAGCGCAAATTTAGCGCTGCACGCCTTCTCGTAGAGGCTGATCGCTTTTTCGAAATTTTTCTCTACGTTGCCGGTGCCCTCAAAATACAAAACTGCTAGATTATAGCATCCCGAAGCTTTATTTTCCAAACCGCACGCTCTTTCGTAAATTTCTGCGAGTTTTTTATGATCGCCGCTTTGCTGTGCCTGAATGCCCTCACTGATAAAGCCCGCGTTTGCCGCGGCAGCCAAGGCTAACGCTATTAGAAATTTTTTCAAATTTACTCCTTTATATCGTTTTTACGTCCCTGCCCCTAAAAGCAAGAGCGATTATTAAAATTATCGCCGCTATTATACAATAAAACGGCGCAGGTATCTGCGGCGCATCTCCCGCGGCGTAAGAGTGCATGCCGGTGAGGTAGAAATTTACGCCGAAATAGGTCATTATGATCGAGCTATACGCGAGCGTCGAGCTCACGCAATAAACATAGACCGAGCTGAGCCTCGGGATAAATTTTAGATGCAGCACGATCGCATAGACGATGATCGAGACATACGACCAGGTCTCTTTGCTATCCCAGCCCCAGTATCGCCCCCAGCTCTCATTCGCCCATACGCCGCCGAAGAAATTTCCGAGCGTCAGCATCGAAAGCCCCACGATGAGGCTGATCTCGTTGATCGCCGTTATATATCTGATCTGTGCGTTAAGCCGCTCGCGATTGGCGCTGTTTTTAAGCGCCATCAAGACAAGAGCCAAAAGCCCAAGCAGGCAGCTAAGCCCTAAAAAACCATAGCTAGCCGTGATAACCGAGACGTGGATGCTAAGCCAATACGACTTTAGCACCGGCACGAGGTTGGTAATCTGCGGATTTACGAAGCTCATATGTGCTACGAGCATCACGATGCTAGCTAGCAAGCAGCTCGCACTTAGCGTGAGTAGGGACTTTCTAAAAAATATGATCCCCGCAAGCGCCGCCGACCAGCCGATGTAGATCATCGACTCATAACTATCGCTCCACGGCGCGTGAGCCGCGACATACCAGCGCAACGCAAGCGCGAGGGTATGTGCCGCAAAGCTTGCGGAAAAGGCAGCGAATAAAATTTTTTGCGCGAGCATGGAGCGCTTGCCGCAAAGTGCGCCCAAAAGCGCCAATATTAGAGCTACGCCGCCTAGGATCATATAGCAATAAACGAGCTTTTTGAAAACCGAAGCTTTGTTATAAAACACCTCAGCCTTGACGCGGCTAACGCTTGGAAGAATAGCCGCCGAGGTGGCTCTTTGGTAGTTTTTCAGCTCCGCAAGTGCTGCATCCGCTTTAGCCCAATCATTATCCGAAATTCCATCTTGCAAGCCGTTTAGATAGTCGTTTAGCACGCCTTTGATCTGCGGAGCGATACTATAATCCGCAAAGGCGTCGTTCGGCGAGAGCCACGCGTTTTGCGGGTCGTTCGGCACGGGGATAAATTTAAAAAACACCCCTCTAAAGGTCAGATACGCGATATTTAGTCGCTCGTCGAATTTAATCAGCTCGTTATCGAGCACGCCGCGGCGCGAGGCGCTTTTTTCATTCGCCTCGTCCACGACGCGCGCGAGCTTATAGTTGCCGTTTTCATCAAAGACCGAATTAAAGCTCGCATATCGCTCCTGCGGCGCTAAGCCTAGCATCTTTTTGATCTCGTCGTTTTTGATCTTGATGATCTTTTGATCGCGCCAAAACGCGGGATTTAGGCTCATTCCTAGGATCATCTGCTCGGCGCTTAAGCCGTAGAGCGAATCCGTGCCCGAAATTTTATTTACGATCTCGCTTGCTTCGGTGCTAAGCGGTTTGATCCTACCCATATAATCTTGCACCAAAAGCTCCGCGAACGCGCTGTTTGCAT
Organism: uncultured Campylobacter sp.; assembly: GCA_963545665.1. GTDB lineage: Bacteria > Campylobacterota > Campylobacteria > Campylobacterales > Campylobacteraceae > Campylobacter_B. The sequence goes on from CAUUKU010000037.1 coordinate 11,471, forward strand.
GAACGCGCGAGTTGGCTTTAAGGTTTGCCAGGTAGTTTTCATCCGCAGCGCGAAGCTCAATGCTGAAAAAAAGCGGCGCGATCAAAAGAAGCGCGGCGGGCGCGTTATTTTTGATAAATTTAGCTAGCTTTTTAAACCTGCTGCCCGCGGTAAAAAGATTGCCGATAAATCCGACGCAAAGCAAAAAATAGCCGAAATAAGTGGGAATTTTGCCAGGATCGCGGTTAAGCTCCAGCACCGTACCCCGCTCGTCGGTGTCGTAGGAGGATTGAAAGAGCTTAAAGCCGTCAAAGCTTAACGGGTGGTTCATATAAATTTCATGCTCCCCCGCGCCCTTGCCCTCTTTTAAAATTTCAACGTCGCTGGCGTAGGATGATGGGCTTTGCGAGCCCGGGTAGCGCTCGAGCTTAAATTTCAAAAGCTTTACCGCAAACGGAAGCTCTATGAGTTTCGAGCCCCAGCTTAGCATTATCTCCTCGCCGTCAAAGTTTAAAATTTTGGGCTCGCCGAGCCAGCCCGCGCCGCCGCGCAGCTGCGCTTCTTGCTCGCTTCCGCCCTCAAAGCCCGCTTTTACCGCAAGCGTGCCCTGCTCGCCTTTGGGCGCGGGTTTGTAGGAGCCAAATTTGACGGTGAAGCTTTTAGAATTTATATTTTGTGTGAAGCTAAAATCGTTATCGCCGATTTGGCTTAAATTTAGCGGGTGCTCAAACAGCGCGTCTTGCGTGCGGATTTGCAAGTATGGTTTGACGCTCACCATCTCGTTTTCGCTCTCGCCCGCTCTTACGTGCAGTACGCCCTCGGTGCCGAAATAGCGCGTCAGCGCCGCGCCGATAAAGATGACGATAAATGCCGCGTGAAGCACGAAGGAGCCGAAGCGGCGCCACATTTTGGTTTTTATGATTATTCCTAGCAGGCTCAGCGTCGCAGCACCCATGACGCACTCGTACCAGCGCGCCTCATAGACTAAAATTTTAGCCGTTTGCGTGTCGTAGATGCTCTCTAAAAAGGTCGCGACGCCGGCGCCTGCGGCTAGAATAAAAAGGAGGCAGAGCGCAAACTTGTAAGAGATGAAAAATTTTAATATTTTTAGCGCGCTCATTAACCCTCCGCAGTTTTACATTATTATATCGTAAGTTTGTCCCGCGTATAGTATAAACATCCTAAGAAGCAGCACGCCCATGACGCTGGCAAGCGCGCTCGCGTAGAATGCAAACGCAGAGTGAGCGATCTTTTTGCCCAGTGCGAAATTTAAAACGAGCGGTACGCAAAAGCCTACGCCCACGACGCCTAGCCAAAACATCTTCGCATAAAATCCCTCGCTAAAGGCGACGCTGGCGGCTTTTTGCACGTCGCTGCCCGTTACTAGCGAGACGAAAATCATGCCGATTAGTAAAATTTCCATCGCTAAAACCGGCCACTCGACCGCGTGTAAAATTTTAAGATCGCCGCCGTGCGGGTCCGCTTTAAAGAAAAGCGCAGCTATCAGGCTTGAGCCCGCGATGCCTGCCGATAAGCCAGACGCCACAAAAAGCGCAGGTAAAACGGCGGTATTAAGGATAGGAAATCTAACTAAAACCGAGATCAAAAAGCCCGTATAGGCGCAGATCGCAACCGCAAAAACAAGCGTAAGCGCAAGAAGTAGCGGACGAAGCGCGTTTAAAATTTTCATTACGAGCGCGAAAAGCCCTTTTAAAAAAGTAAGTCTACGCGATAAAAATCCGCTAAGATCAGCTTCAAACGCATAAAGGCAGGCTACGAAGCTAAGCGGGATATAGACGCAAAGCGCCGCCACGCCCACGGACATAACCGAGGTGAAGTTGTAATTGATCAAAATTTTCCAAAAAAGAAGCGGCCTCTCAAGATCGGCTACCAGGCAGACCATACCCAGAAGGATCGCTACGAAAGATAGCAGCGACGCAGCTTTAAATAGCGGCGTGCTTGCGGTTTGCTTTTTATAAAATTTGACGAGGATCGCGACTACTAAAGCGCCGCCGCTCATACCCGCTAGCAAAAGATAAACCGCGATCGGCCAGCCCCACTCCACGCCGTGCGAGAAGGTCGCAGTGAAATTTATGGCTCCGTTCATATCACACCCCCAATCTAACCGCAGGAATATAGCGCAGGCTCGGCTTCGTGCCGCACTCAGGATGCATGCGCAGGCTGTCTTTTACGCGAAGTAACTTGCTGATGTGCGAGTTTTCGTCGTTTAGATCGCCGAATACGATCGCCTCGTATCTGCACGCCTCGATGCAGGCCGGCTCGTGACCGTCCTTTAAATTCGTATCCAAGCAAAAGTTGCAGCTCTCTGCGGCTCTTGTTTCGTGATTTATAAAGCGCACGTCGTAAGGACAGGCGACGATGCAGTATTTACAGGCGATGCAATCATCGGTGTTCATCGTCGTTATGCCCGTTTTTTCATCCTTGTGGCAGGCTTTCGTCGGGCAGACGTTCACGCACGGCGCGTCCTCGCACTGCTGACAAGATACTCTAACATAGCGCTTTTCTTTCAAATTTAGCGGATCTGTTTTATCCTGGATAAAAAGCCTCATTTGGCCTTTCGGGACTAAATTTACCTTCCTGCAAGCGATCTCGCAGTCGGTACAGCCGACGCATTTATTTTGATCGAAAATCATGCCGTAGTGCGGCTTTTTCGGCTCTTGCTTTTGAACGCTTGCGTTTGCGTCTTGCGCGCTTTTATCCGTGCCGGGATCGTTTTGCGCGAGTAAATTTGAATAGCCGAGTGCGCCCAGTCCGAACGAGCCCAAGGCGAACGATTTTATAAATTTTCTTCTTTTATTTTGCATAATTCCCCTCCGATCAAATGCCGACAAAGCCTATTTCGTCTTATTCGCATCGTGAAAGCTTTTAGCCTCGCTCTCGCTAAGCTTTTTGGCCGCTTCGGCGAGCTCGCCCGGCTTTAGAACCTTTAGCAGTTCCGCCTCGAAAACGACCGTCGAGCCGCCGGGGATCTTATCCATCCCTTCGTTGCCGTAAGCAAGATCGCTAGGGATTACGAATTTATATTTCGAGCCGGTATCCATCATAAGTAGTCCCTCTTGCAGGCCGTCGATTAAATTTATCATAGACAGGTGCGCGGGCATCTTCGCCGAAGAAGTATCGTCAAACACTGTGCCGTCGAGTAGATACGCTTTGTAATTTAGCACGACGATGCTCTCGGGCTTTGGTTTATCGCCCTTAGCGGATTTTAAAATTTCATACTGAACGCCCGATTTTGTAGTTTTGACGTTTGGGTTTTTGGCATTTTTCGCCATGAATTCTTTACCCGCTTTTAAATTTTTGTCCACCTCGGCCTTAGCGATCGTATCGACGGCCTTATTAAGCTTGGCGGCTCTGTCGTTTAAAAGCTTTGTCACCTCGTCGCTTTTCATCTTGGATCCGTCTTTAAAAACATCCAAAAAACCCTCTATAACTATATTTTTATCGGTTTTTATCCCTAGTTTTTCCTGCCCGCTAATTTGATTTATCAAGTATGTCGCAGTAGATGCGCCGATAGCGTAAGCCTCACGCTGATCGCTCTGCGTAAGATCTGCGCCAAAAGATAAGTTAGCGGTTAAAAGCGGTATCAAAAAGAGTGTTTTTTGCATATTTTACCTTCATCAATTTAAATTTAAAAAAGGGGCGGGAAATCCCACCCCTTTTATCGCTATAGGTTTGCGTTTAAAATTCTTTGAGCTTCTTTAATATACTCTTTAGCGGCCTCTAGCCTTTGCTTAGTATATTTAAAGCCGTGCATACCCCATGAGCCGTCTTTTTCGATAAGATCGACGGTGTCTTGAGCTTTTTCGATCAACTCGTAAACGCGAGTTTTGTCGCTGGAGCCAAGCTTTTTAGTCTCAAGGATAGAGTAAATTCCCTGAATACCGATCTTGACTTGCGAGAAGTCGCTCTTAACCGGAGTTTGCCAGCCCATAACCTCATCGTAAACCTGTTTTTGGTTCTTGAAGTGAAGCGTTTCTTTTAGCTCGGAAACGACAGGGCTGTGGCAGCCTTTAGTATCTTGCATATCTTTATCTGCCCACGAGGTTCTCGCGCACGACCACATAAGATCGACGAAATTTCGTCCATCTTTATTTCTTTGGAAGTGCCAATCCTTCGCATCTCTTGGACCTTTAGCGGCATCGCCTGCGACTAGAGATTTTCTAGCAGGATCTATGTCAATCTTCCAGATGTGAGATCTTCTTTGAGTATCGAATCCCGCGTTTTCTTGGAACTGAATAGCGTAGAAGTTCTCGCAGCTCATCATAAACGGCATGTGGCAAGATGCGCAAGTGTTGTCTTTATGCGTATCGGCTCTTGCGGCAATGTAAGCTTGCTCTTGGTGGCAGTCTTTGCACTCTTTCGTAATCTTTGGTCTTGAGTAAAACGCACTTAGATAGCCTTGCTCGGAGTTATAATTTACACCCTTAACGTTCTTATCGCCTACAACCGGTCCGGTGTTATCGTGCGGATCGTGGCACGTTACGCAGCGCATACCCTTATCGTAGTGAGCGGTGAAGTAGGATTGTGAACCCTCGGAGCCGCATCCAGGACCCATAGATTTAAATTTAGAGCTAAGAGATAGATCAGGCTTGCCGTTGTTTAGCGGATTAGCGCGAGCTAAATCAGGGCTATAGTTAAATCTTTGGTGGCAGCGTTCGCAGTTTGAGGTTCTAAAATTCGTAGCGCCGTCAAGGTGACCGCCCGCTCCGTGGCACTCTTCGCAGCTTACGCCTTTGGAGATAGTGTGCTTTTGAAGCTCTTTTGCGTTACCCAAAGCGGCATAAAATTCCTTCTTAGTTTTGAAGTCGAATTTAAATGGATGGCAGACCTCGCAGTACGAACCGTTTGCCTGGAAAAACATCGATTTTTTATATTTTGCGGCATACGACGCAAGACCTCTTACGTAACCGCCGTTATCGCCGTATTCCTCAAGCGTGCCCGGAAATTCCGGAGCGATCTTTTTGATCTTTTTAACCGTCTCGTCGTCTAAATTTAACGCCCAAGTCCTTTGGAATTGGTTACCGCCGGCTACGATCTGACCGGTGCCGTCTCGTAGCAAGCCGCCCTCTACGTGATAGGTTCCGCGTAGCAGCCACGCATCTACGTAGCCGAATTTAGTCCTTAAGTGTCCTACGGTAGCGTAGATCACGTCGGGAGTGATACCTTTTGGAAGGATCGACGCGGTGTCGGGGCTAAATACCGGATCGGTTAAGTTGTTATTAACCTCAGGGTGTTCGCCCGGGAAGCGGATAGTCGTGGCGTGGCGCGATCTGCTCCATACCTCGTACTGCGCAGGGTGGCACTCGCCGCACTTTTCAGAACCTATGAATTTATTCGGAAATTGTAGCGAAGAGCCCGCAGGGATTCTATACATCATAGAGCTGAAGCCCTTGCCTCCGTCTCTTTTGCTCGCTTTAGAAAAGTCAAATCCGTGACCTTCCGCAAGCCACTCCAAACCTCGGTCGTGAACGTCGAGCTTACCGACCGTTTTACCGCCGTATTTGGTGAAAATCGGGTGGTTTTTAAACAACCAATCATACATCTCTTGCTCTTCTAGGACGTAGTCCTGCAAGGATATGACGCCTCTGCTTTGCAACGTGCCCTTAGGATTTGCGATGACGTCGCGCGATTTTTGCGACATCTGCATATCATGCCCCATGCCGCCTTCGTCGGCACAGGCTCCTGCGGCAAAAATGCTAATACAGGCGAATAGGCCGAATAGCATTTTATCTGTCTCTTATACACATCTCCGAGCCCACGAGACCGATCAGTA
>CAUUKU010000038.1:0-17201 GCA_963545665.1 uncultured Campylobacter sp.
CTAATAGAGGGTTAAGGCACACGGGAGTATCATTACGCTTAGGTTGGGGGCGGATCATGGGTTGTTATAAATTTTGCGCCTGTATCTTGATTTTTCTATCGCAAACTGCGCTTGCAAGCAGCTTCGACGTCAATGCCACGCTGCGCCTAAGCGCATTCGATGCGAGCGCAAGACGGCTACTTTTATGCGACGAAGGCGGCGAGATAAGGCTCTTCGATACGACTAAATTTGAGATAAAATTTACACAAAAATACAGCGACAACGAAATTTTGGCGCTCGCTCTTTCGGGCGGCAAAATTTATCTAACTTTTGCGGGCCCCGAGATCATCGTACTAGACGGCAGATTGAAATTTTTAAAAGCGCTAAAAGCGGCGCAAGGCGAGACGGCGCAGATAGATGCCGTCTATGCCGTGCAGGACGAAATCTATGCCGTAGCGAACAAAAACGAATTGATTAAATTTGACCCCGGCTCCGACGCGCCGCGTAAAATTTCGCTCGGCCACGGCAGGATAAACGCGCTTAGCTCTAGCGCGGAGGGGCTTTGCCTCGCAGGCTGGAGCAAGGACGTAATCTGCTTGGATAAAGAGCTAAAATTTAGCCGAAAATTTCAAAGCGGCGCGATCGGCACGGCACTTGCGTATTGCGACGGCGACGATGCGTTTTATTTAGGCGACATCGACGGGAATTTTATAAATTTAAAAAGCGGCGAGAAAAGGAGCGTAGGCTCGTGGATCAAAGCCGTGGTGTGCGCAAAGGATACGCAATTTATCGCGACGCGAGATAAAATTTATAAAAACACGAAAAAGGACGTAAAGGAGGAACTGGATCTAAAGAGCGAATTTTTAGCGATGTATGCGGACGGAAATTCCGTCATTGTGATCGACAGATCAGGAAAAATTTACAAATTTTAAGAAAGGAAAATTACATGTTTACATGTATCAAACCCGTGCTTTTAAGCTCGGTATTGTTCGCAAGCGCCCTGTGTGCCGCAGACAGCGATCTAGCGCGCGTGATGAAGGAGCGAAATTTAAGCGAACAAGACGTTTTAGCGGCTGCTAAGACCTATCAGCCTAGCGGTAGGAAGGACGATTTCATCGTGTTCTCCTCCGGCGGTCAAAGCGGACAGGTGATCGTATACGGCGTGCCGTCGATGAGGATCTACAAATATATCGGCGTATTTACTCCGGAGCCTTGGCAGGGATACGGTTTTGATGATGAGAGCAAGGCGGTCTTAAAATCCGGCGCCATTAACGGCAAAGAGATAACCTGGGGCGACACCCACCATCCGAATTTTACCGAGAAAAACGGCGAGTACGTGGGCGATTATCTCTTTATCAACGACAAGGCAAATCCGCGCTTGGCCGTTATAAATTTAAAAGACTTCGAGACCACTCAAATAGTCGTAAACCCCGTGATCAAAAGCGAGCACGGCGGAAGCTTCGTAACGCCTAATACCGAGTATGTCATCGAAGCAAGCCAATACGCCGCTCCGCTGGATAATAACTGGCACCCGATTGAAGAGTATCAGGCGGTCTATCGCGGCGCGGTAACGCTATGGAAATTCGACTACGATAAGGGCAGGATCGACGAGAGTAAATCCTTCTCGCTAGAGCTTCCTCCGTATATGCAAGATCTAAGCGATGCGGGTAAGGGCGAGAGCTTCGGCTGGGCGTTTACCAATAGCTTCAACTCCGAAATGTATACAGGCGGCATCGAAAAGGGTCTGCCTCCGATGGAAGCCGGTATGAGCCGCAACGACACCGACTATTTGCATGTTTATAACTGGCAAATTTTAGAAAAGCTAGCTCAAGACAGCAAAAACTATAAAGTGATAAACGGTCATAAGGTAGTTACGATAGACGCTGCGGTAAAGGCGGGCGCTTTGTTTTTGATCCCCGAGGCTAAATCCCCTCACGGCGTCGACGTCAGCCCCGACGGCAGATATATCTTAGTAGGCGGCAAGCTCGATACCCACGCATCGGTATATGATTTCAAAAAGATCAAAGAGCTGATCGATAAAAAAGAATATGTGGGCAAGGACCCATACGGAATTCCGATCCTAGATATGCAAAAGACGCTTCACGGGCAAGCCGAGCTCGGTCTTGGACCTCTTCATAATACCTTCGATTCTCAAGACGGTATAGTTTATACATCGCTTTACGTCGATAGTCAGGTCGTAAAATGGAACTACAAAACTCTAAAAATTTTAGATAAGATCAACGTTCATTACAACATCGGCCACCTCGACTCCATGGAGGGCAAATCCTCAAAGCCCGTCGGCAAATACGTAATCGCGCTGGATAAGCTTTCGATCGATAGATTTAATCCTATCGGACCGCTTCATCCGCAAAACCACCAGCTAATCGACATCACCGGGCCAAAAATGGAGATGATTTACGATCTTCCGATCGGTCTTGGCGAGCCGCACGACGTCATATCTATCGCAGCAAGCAAGCTACAGCCTAAGGCCACCTACACGATGGGCACCAACTCGCGTACTGGCAAGCAGCACCCGGCTATGACGCTAGCGGGTCAAGAGCGCATCGAGCGCGACGGCAAAAATGTAAAAGTCTATGCCACTGCGATCCGCAGTCACATCAATCCGGAACATATCGAGGTTAATAAGGACGATAACGTAACGATCTATATGACTAACCTGGAGCGCGCCGAGGACGAGACCCACGGCTTTACGGTCGATAACTACAACGTGCATATGTCGCTTGAGCCGGGCAAGACCGCGAGCGTAAATTTCATCGCAGATCGCGAAGGCGTATTTCCTTTCTACTGCACGGAATTCTGCTCTGCGCTACACCTTGAGATGTTCGGCTACCTATACGTAAAAGATCCGAATAAAAAATATGAATCGGTCAAAGCATCCATGCTAAAAGCTCTTAGCCCGGAGGCTCTAAAAGCCGAATACGACAAGGTAGTAGCTACGAATAAAGCCACCGACGACGTCATCCAATCGGTCGTAAAATTTTTAAAAGAGAAGAACTACGAGAAGTATCCTAAGGTTAAGGCTTTGGTCGACGACGCCATGGATCAATACGGCAAAATCCCCGAGACCAAAGCTAAAGCAGACGCCGCGGTAAAAGCGGGCGATATGAACGGCGCGATACTTTGGGAGGGTCAAATTTGGCAGTACCTAGTAAAGACCGCCGACGTCGGATTGCGTGCTAAAAATAACCTCGTGCGCGAGCTCTCCACTCCTATGAGCGAGGCCGCCGCTAGAGGCGAAAAGGCGTATCTAAGCGGAGGCTGCAACGGCTGCCACGTCATCGGTCAAGTAAGCTCGGGGCCTGATCTTACGGGCGTCCTACTCCGTCACGAAAATGGCGAGAAGTGGGTAGCAGACTTCATCAAAGACCCTGCTAAATTCTACGAGGACGACTACATAAAAGCGATGATAAACTACTTCAACCTTCGCATGCCTAATCAGCATATGAAAGACGACGAGATCAAAGATATGATCGAGTATCTAAAATGGATAGACGAAAACGCGGGTCTTAACTAAACCTCTCCCCCTTTCGGGGGAGATCAATCAAGGAGATAAAAATGCCAAAGTATAAAATTTACGCGATTTTAGCGCTGCTTATTATGACGGTCGCTTTTACGATTCCTGCGCTTGGATTTTTTAAACTTCAAGGAAGGATAGTATCGGGCGAGATAACAAGCGCCGCGCAGATGCCGCCGTATGCCGCGCCGATATGGAATTTATATACGAAAGCCTCGTATAAAAACCACCTCATCCCTAACGACGTTAAAAATGATCTAGGCGCGATGATGGAGCATAAATTTGAAGTGGGCGTACCTAGCATACCGGTGTGGAAAATTTCGCTCGAAGCGCCGAACTACCCTAAAGAGGCTTTCCCTGACGGAATTCCGCTTTACGTCCACGTCGACGGCTTTAGCGGCGATATTAGCGAGATGAATACCCTAAATCACTACATCGGCATGTATCCCGTCTGGCGCGGCGGCACGCTCGAGCACTCGTTATCGCCGTATTATCTCATAATCGCGACGCTAGGGATACTTGCGTTTTTATACTACGACGGCAAGGGGCAGACCCTGCTTATGATACTGCCGATCATTGCGCCGCTTATCTTCATCGGCTGCTACGTGGGCTGGCTGTATTGGTTCGGGCACAACCTGCAAGACTGGGGCGCGTTTAAGATCAAGCCTTTTATGCCTACGGCGTTCGGCGACGGTAGCGTGGCGCATTTCACTACCCACTCATACCCGGCTCTTGGCTTTTGGCTGATGATAGCGCTGTCGCTACTATCGGTGCTGGCGCTGCTTTCTAAAAAGAAATTTTTAAGAGAATACAGATGAGATCTCTTTTTGCGCTCCTGTTCGCTTTAAATTTAAGCTCAGGCGAGCTTCAAGACGCGATAGACGGCGCAAAAGCAGGCGATATTATCGAGCTAGCGGCAGGCGAATACTACGGCAACATCCTAATCGATAAGCCGCTTACGATCGACGGGCTAGACCGCGGCGCCGTGATCGTAGGCGAACGCAACGGCACGGTGATCCGCGTCCGCTCGCCGCACGTTACGATTGCAAATTTAACAATCAAAAACGGCGGCTTCGAGCATCTTAGCGAGGATGCGGGCATCAACGTAAGCGACGTAAACGGCGTAATCATAAAAAATAACCTCATCAAAGACGTACTCTACGGCGTCGTGCTAAGCAAGTCTAACGACGTAACGATCGACGGCAACGAAATTTCGAGCAACTCCTACCGTACCAGCTTCAAAGGCGACGGCATAAAGCTTTGGTATTCCAACGCAAATAGGATCACGAACAACGACGTGCATAACGTCCGCGACACCGTTTTTACCTTCTCCAACGGCAACGTCATCACGGGCAATAAAGGCAGGCAGTGTCGCTATTCGCTGCATTTTATGAACTCGCGAAACAACGTCGTGGAGGATAACTACTACGACGGCAACAGCGTGGGGCTATTTTTTATGTTTTCTAGCGATAATAACGTCAGACGTAACGTCGTACGCAACGCAAACGGTGCCTACGGTATCGGCATCGGGATGAAAGATAGTTCAAATTTCATCATCGCGGACAACAAGATCATCTACAACGCCCGCGGGTTTTATCTGGATCAATCCCCCTATCAGCCGGGCAGTACGAATGTTTTTGAGAACAACGACGTGCAGTACAACAGCATCGGCGTGCAGTTTCACGCTACGCAGCACAAAAGCGTCTTTAAAAACAATAAATTTAAAGGCAACATGGAGATCGTGCTAAACGATACGCCGCAGTCTAAGCTCTTGCAAAACGAATGGAGCGGCAACTACTTCGACGATTACGACGGATTCGATCGCGACGGCGACGGCTACGGCGACGTTAGCTACAGCTCATACGCCTACGCGGATAGGCTTTGGGCGCATAGGCCTAATGTGCGGTTTTTCTACGGCTCCAGCGGGATCGCGCTTTTAAATTTCATCTCCAAGCTCGCTCCGTTTTCCGAACCCGAGCTGCTTCTAAAAGACCCGAAGCCCAAGATGAAGGAATGGTGATAAGAGGATGATAAAAGATAGGCGCGAAGCGATGAAACTTATAGCCCTAGGCGGCGCATTCGGCGCGATAAGCCTAAATGCGATAAATTTGATCGCTAGCGAGACGGGCGAAGCGGCGCGAAATTTTACGGGCGGAGTAGACGGGGCGGAGAGTTCAGACGATGCGACAAACTCTACGCAGCAAGGCTTAAAAGAGGCGGAGTTAAATTTTAAAAATTCCGCAGCGGCACAAAATCCTACTACAGCGGCACAAAATCCTACCGCGTCGCAAGAACCCGCCCGAGCACTGCAGGAGCCCGCCCAAACGGCGCAGAAACATGCGGAGGCAGCGCAAAATTCCGCCGAGCGCAGCTCCGTGCCGCAAAGCCGAAGCAACGAGGCGCCAAGTACCGCTAGAGCTTATCTTCGCCCGCCCGGAGCACTAGCAGAGCGCGGCTTCCGCAGTAGCTGTATCAAGTGCGGCCAATGCGTGCAGGTCTGCCCCTATCACAGCATCTATCTGCTCGATATCACGCATCTTTTTGATATCGGCACTCCCGTTATCGACGCCAAAGATCGGGGCTGCTATCTTTGCGGCGCGCTTCCTTGCGTGCTCGCCTGTCCAAGCGGTGCGCTCAGCCACGAAACGAACGAGCCTAAAAAGGTCAAAATGGGTATCGCCGTGATTGAAAATTTAGACGCCTGTTTGGCGTATCGCGGGCAGGTCTTAAAATCTAGCGATCTGCGCCTAAAGCCCGCCAAGACCGAGCAGGAGCGCGAGCTAAACTCCGCGCTGGCGGCGAAAAAGGGCAAGCCCTGCGATCTGTGCGCATCGCTGTGCCCTTACCCGCAGCCGCTCGATGCCATCGCGATGATAGAAGCAGGCAAGCATTTCGTCCCGCAGATCCGCAGCGCTTGCGTCGGCTGCGGCGCGTGCGCAGAACTGTGCCCGTCAAAGATCATAAAGATCGTGCCGGGGCTGGATTTTCAATCGATCTATAAAGGAAGGTAATGAGAAAAAATTTTATCAAAATATCTGCCTGCTCGCTAGCTGCGGCGCTTTTGCTATGCGGCTGCGGGGAGGATGAAAAGAGTAAAGCTCAAAGTGCAGCGGAGCAGAGCACGGTACAAAAAGCAGAGCGAAATTCTACCGCTAGAGCCCGCATCACCGTCAAAAGCGGCGAGGCGCCGAAGAAGGACGATAAGTTCGTAAGCTACGATTTTTACGGCGAGCGAAAGGTAAATTTTAACCTAAACGGCGACGTGAACGAAACGACCAAAAATATCGTGGCATATTCGAGCATTAAAAATCAATATGAAAAGCTAAATTTAGATCTGATGAAAAAACGGCTCGGACATGATTTTATCCTGCGCTGTTCGGCGTGCCACGACGACTACGCCAACGGCATCATAGGCCCGTCGCTTCTAGATAAAACCGACGCGCAGATCGTGGATATGATTAAAAAGTATAAATTTAAAGAAAAGCCTAACCCGCTTATGGTGCAGCTCGTAAACGGCATGAGCGAGCAGCAGATAGAAACGATGGCGAAAGAAATTTACGAGTTCAACCGACAATTTAAGGAGCAGAAATGAAACCGGGTAAAATTTTAGCTTTGATTTTAGGCGTCGCGCTGATCGCGCTGATGATCTTTATGGCAAGCTCGGGCGGCTCCGGCGCGCCGAAACGGGAGCAGGCTAAGCCGCAGGCGCAAGCAAAACCAGCGCCGCAGAGCAAAAGCGTCGATCTCATCGACGATAAGGACGTAAAAAATATTAAAATTTTGCAGCAGAGCGTCAAAGAGCGCGACTTTGAAGTAAGCAGCGCCTATCTGGTAAGCTGCGCGCCCTGCCACGGCGATGACGGACGCGGCAAGATCGCTCCGCCGATCGGCGGCAAGAGTAAGGATCAAATTTTAGCAAGCCTCAAAGATTATAAGGCGGGCAAGATCAAAAACAGCCTGATGAGCGGACTTTTAACCAACGTAAGCGACGAAAGCCTAGATGCACTCGCGGATGAAATTTCAAAATTTAAAGAGTAGGCCTTGGATAAATATCACGCGCGCTGCACGATCAAAAATACGAGCTTTTTCTCGACCTTCGCGCTTAGAAGCAAAAGCGGCAAATGGCGCCCCAGCATTCGGGCGCTGCGCTACGCCGCGGTATTTTTAGTGCATCTGCTCTTCGTGCTTTCCTTTCGCGCGGATATTCAAATTTTAGAGGGCGACATCAGCGGCTCGCGTATTTTGGGCTTTCACCTAGCAGATCCCTTCATCACGCTTGAAGTGATCGCCGCGCACAAGGATCTGCCGATAAATCTGCTCATCGGCTCGGGCACGATCTTGCTGTTTTATTTCATCGCGGGCGGCAAGGCGTTTTGCTCGTGGATCTGCCCTTACGGAGCGCTTAGCGAGATCGGCGAGAAGCTGCACAATACGCTAATTTCAAAGCGCGTCATCAAGGAGCGCTCATTGCCTCGCGATATGCGATATGCGATCTGGGCGGTGTTTTTGCTGCTAAGCGCGATTACAGACCTGCTCATTTTTGAAATTTTTAACGCAGTCGGAATTTTATCGCGCCTCATCATCTATGGCTTCTCGCTAGCGGGGCTTTGGATCGTTTTTGTGTTTTTGCTCGAAGTATTTTTTAGCAGGCGAGCGTGGTGCGCGCATCTGTGTCCGCTAGGCAGTACCTACTCGCTTGCGGCGAAAGCGAGCCTTAGCAAGATTACTTGGGATAAAAGCAGGTGCGATCACTGCGGCGTTTGCCAAGACGTCTGCTTCGTCCCCCATGTGCTAGACATCACCAAAAAAAAGGCATCCGAAAACCTAGACGATAAGACGAAATTTATGTTAAAAGGGATAGACTGCACGCTGTGCGGACGCTGTATCGACGTGTGTCATCACGACGCACTAAGTATCGGCAACAAGCTAAAGCAGATGATTTAGGAAAAATAATGATAAAAGTAGAAAACGTCAGCAAAAAATTTAACGATCAGCTCATTTTAAGCGACATAAGCTTACAGATCGCGGATGGCGAAAAGGTGCTTTTCGTCGGGCAAAACGGCGCGGGTAAAAGCTCGCTGATGCGGACGATTTTGGGCGAGTATATCCCCACTAGCGGGCGCGTTAGCATTGACGGCTACGACTCTTTTAAGCAAAGGCGCCTTGCGCTACGCAACCTAAGCTTCGTGCCGCAGACGCCGCCGCCGCTGAAGCTAAGCTTAGCCGAGCTGATATACTTTGCGAGGCAAACTGCGGGCACGGACGAGGCGGAGGTACGGAAATTTTGCGGTGAGCTACAGCTTGATTTGAGCTCAAATTTAAACAAGCCGTTTTACAAACTATCGGGAGGTATGAAACAGAAATTTTTAATTGCGCTGGCTTTCGGCAGAGCCGGCAAGGCGATGATTTTCGACGAGCCCACGGCAAATCTCGATCCAAGCGCCAGAGAGCGTTTTGGAGAGCTTTTGCATAAGTATGCCGCGAGTAAGAGTTTGATTTTCATCTCGCATAGGCTCGAGGAAGTGGGCGGACTGGTAAACAGGATGATTTGTATGGATCTAGGGAGGATCATAGATGACAAAAATGTTTAAATTTTTACTTTGCGCACTTGTTGCGCTTACGTTTTTAGGCTGCGGCGACGGGAAGGATTACGGCAATATCCACTACGACAGAGACGTGTGCGAACACTGCCAGATGGCGATCAGCGACAACCGCTTCGCCGTCGACGTACGCGTGGACGGCAAAAACCACTACTTCGACGACATCGGCTGCTTGGTGGAATTTATGGTGAAAAACAATAAACTTGGCTGGCTGCAAGACGCTAAAATTTACATCAACGACGCTAGCGGCAACGGCGAGTTTATCGACGCGAGAAGCGCATATTTTTACAAGGGCTTCAAAACCCCGATGGAATACGGCTGGGGCGCGTTTAAAAACAAGCAAGAGGGCAAGCAAAGCTTCAGCTTCGATCAGGTCGTAACCACGCTCAAAGCAAGCGGCAGCGGGCATATGCACAACATGGGCCATATGCATGGCGCGCACGATATAAGTGCAGGGCATGGCGACATGAGCGGTATGCAAGGCCATCATTCCGCGGAGCACGGGATGAGCGAGCCCAAGCACGATATGAGCGGCATGGAGCATGCTCACGGTTCAGATCATGGTGTGGGCGGCGATGCGGGCAGCACGGCACACTCTCAAGGCGCGCCGCACGATATGGGACATATGCACGAAAGTAACGGCACGGCGCACGATATGCATTCGGGGCACGCGCATTAAGGACGTTTTAGCTAAGACAAATTTTAAGCGGTTCATGTTTTGCGCTAAATTTAAAGCCTGAATTTCAGCGCGCCGCCCGACCGCCATAGATGAGATAAATTTTACTTCGCAGCTTTAACGTGAGGCAAAGCCAGGCTTAAAAGACGGCTGCGAAATTTTATCTCACAACGCGGCTAAATTTAACACATGGCGCAGAATTTGTCGCTTCGGGATTTTTAGAATTTTAAATTTTATGCCGCGGGCGACGCTGAACGACGCGCTGTTTGCAGGCGCCGTAAGCGAGCCGTAAATTTAAAATTTATGCGCGAGCTGAAGTCGCACGCTGCGGATAAGATTTTTGCCGCCCGTTTAAACGCTCGGCGAGCGAAATTTAAGGCTGTAAAATCCGCGCCGCGAAACGGAGCCGAGCTTAAAAGCGCACATTTAAGCCGCGCAAGCATCTAAATTTAAAAGCGCACCGAGGCGCAATAAAGGAAAAGAATGAAAAATTTACTCACCATCGCCGCTTTGGATATCAAAGAGTCCTTCCGCTCGCGCTGGTTTTTGCTCTATCTGCTGATCTTTAGCGGGCTCGTGGCGGCGTTTTTCATCACGGGGGTGACCGACTCGCGCGTGCTCGGCTTTAGCGGGCTTTCGCGACTGCTGCTGCTATTTATTCAGATCTGCATCATCATCCTGCCCGTCTTTGTGCTCGTAACCACCAGCAAGGCGATCCTAGCCGATCGCGACCTAAATATCCTAGAATACCTGCTAAGCTTCCCGATCTCGCAGGCGCAGTATTACTACGGCAAGGCGCTAGGAAGGCTATTTGGAGTGTTCGTGCCGATATTTTTGTCGCTGCTGCTTGCGATCGTTTGGGGCGCGATCAAAGGCACGGGCATTCCGTGGGCGATCTGCCTGCTTTATACGGGGCTGCTTTTTAGCTTATGCGCGGCGTTTTTGGGGATTGCATTTTTGATCTGCGCCGTCTCAAAAAGCCAAGAGATGGGGCTTGGGCTCGCGTTTTTCGTCTGGCTTTTCTGCCTTGCGTTTTTGGATCTCGTGCTAATCGGACTGCTCGCAAAAACGGGCGTAAACGAAAATCTGATCTTTGCGATCGCCCTGGCAAACCCGATGGAGGACTTCCGCATCGCCGCTATCAGCCTATTTGATCCCGATCTTGCAGTCATCGGCACGACGGCGTATTTTATCCTAGATCACTTCGGGCGCGGGCTTTTCATCGCCTTTTCGCTGCTCTATCCGATCGCACTGGGCGCGGCGAGCCTGATTTTGGGCTATTTTATCTTTAGATCGAAGGATTTAGCGTGAAATTTCCACTCATTTTGGCGGTATTTATAGCGCTTTGCGGCGCAACTGAGATACAAAATTCCGCGCCGCAAAGCTCTAGCTCGGCGCAGAATTTAAGCGCGTCTGATAGTATAGGCTCCGGCTTGGCGCAGAATTCTAAAAGCGTGCGCGAGCCCGCGTGGCTAAAAGACGTAAATCTCACCTGCGCCAAATACGGCATCGATACTAGCGCGCATCCCGAATTTCGCACCTACGCGAGGCTTAAAGACGGCAGTGCGCTTGCGTTTGCTTCGCCCAAGGCGATGTTTGCATATTTTTTTGAAAGTGAGAGTTCGGGCGCAAATTTTAGCGGAGCTTCCGCTGGAGCAAATTCTGCGAGCAAAAATCCAGCTAGCGGCAATTTAGGCGAGGCAAATTCCACGAACGCAAATTTCGGCGGCGCGGAGCTTTACGTCACCGATTACGCAAGCGGCGAAATTTTGCGGGCGCAGGACGCGTTTTATGTTTTTGGCAGCGTGCTGCAAAGCGCCAGAGGCGACGATCTCATCACGTTTGCGAGACTGCGCGACGCGCAGGACTTCATGCGCGAAAAAAAGGGGCATAAAATTTTGCAGTTTCGCGAAATCTCCGCTAGGCTGATCGATTATCTAAGATAACGACGACGTTAAATTTGGGTAGTTTGCAAAGCTATGGAGCCGAAAATTTTGCATTTTGCGGATGGCGCTAAATTTAAACAAAGCTTGTCCCGCTGAGATTTTGTTTTTTATGGATCGCTAAATTTATAAAACTCACGGGGTTAAATTTAGTTTTTTGCATAAGCACTTGTTTGTAAAAAACGTTAAATTTCAGCTACTTGCAACGATGGCGTAGCACAAACCGCGGTCTTTCAAAAGCCGCGCCGTTAAAATTTACGATCTTAAATTTGCGGCGTTAAATTTAACGACACTGAATTCGCGGCTCAAATTTCGCGACTAGCTCACAGCAGGCGCGCTTTACCCTTTGCCTCGGCGCTTGCGCCGTCTTTGCCCTGAAGCGCCCGCCTTTTCCTAATGCGCGCCCCAATCCTCCGTCTAACGCCATCCCGCCGCGCGCTGCGTCTGCTGCTAAATCGGCAAAATTCCGCCATCAGGCTTAAGTCTATCTTTCGCAAACGGATGAAATTTTAAAATTCCATCTCGCCGTAAATTTCGTAGGCACTCATCTGAAATCCGCAAGCTAAATTTTGCTAAAAGCCTTATTGCACGGAGCTGCACGCCATTAGATCTCGCCCGCATGTATGAAAGTTGAAATCATAAAAATTTAATATGATATGTGCTAAAATGCCATATTTGTTTAAGGATTTAGATGCATAAATCAAAGCCGCTGCAGTCTCTAAGTCATCGTCGGTTGAAGACGTCGTGCGAGGAGGAGGCATTGATGCCAAGCCCTGCGTTTCGCAGCTTGAGGCGGTGCGGCAAAAGCGCGTCTATGCTGCGCCGCAAACATTTTCAGCCGGGACCGTACGGGCGCGAGGACGTCACTACAAATCTTGCAGGCGGCTAAAATTTTCATCCGGATCTTTTCTGAAATATTGATCTTAGGGCCATCACGAAGGAATTTTACCGCAAGCCTTTCGCCTAGGAGCCGGAAGGCGGAATTTAAAGCGAAATTTTAAACGGGTTTCGATAAAGCGAAATTTCAAAGATTAAATTTAAGGCAAAAGATAAAATTTAAAGCAAGGGAAGGTATGAAAAATTTTAAATTTATGCTCGTGCTGCTGATACTAGCGACGATTGCGACGATCGCGATATCGCTTTGTATAGGGCGCTTCGGCCTAAGCATCGCCGAGGTTCTAAAAGCGCTAAGCGGCGGCGAAGTAGCGCAAAACGTCCACAACGTCGTCATGCAGGTGCGCCTGCCGCGTATCATCGCCGCAGTGCTCGTGGGTGCGGCGTTGGGCATCAGCGGCACGGCGTATCAGGGCGTCTTTAAAAACCAGCTCGTCTCGCCCGATCTTTTGGGCGTCAGCGCGGGGGCTTGCGTGGGCGCGGCGATCGCGATCCTGCTTGATCTAAATATCCTTTTGATCCAGCTTTTCGCCTTTATTTTCGGCCTTGCGGCGGTTTGCATTACGCTTCTGATCACGCGAGCGCTACGTTCAAGCGCCACCATAATGCTCGTGCTTGCGGGCATCATCGTAAGCGGTCTGATGGGCGCGCTGATCGGATTTTTAAAATTTATGGCGGATCCCGAGACGAAGCTTGCAGACATCGTGTATTGGCAGCTAGGAAGCCTCGCGAAAGTAGATCCCTCCGTGCTAGCGATGATAGCGCCGGTGATGGGGGTTTGTATCGTGGTCTTGGTGCTGATGAGCTACCGAATAAACGTCCTATCCATGGGCGATGCGACCGCGGCGAAGCTGGGCGTAAACGTCGTGCTGGAGCGGGGCATCATCATCGTCTGCGCGACGCTGCTAACCGCAAGCAGCGTGTGTATCAGCGGCATAGTCGCGTGGGTGGGGCTTTTGATGCCGCATCTAACGCGCATGATCGTGGGCGTGAGCAACACCAAAGCGATCCCAGCGAGCATATTTTTAAGCGCGATCTTCGTGCTCATCGTAGACGACGTAGCGCGCAGTATAAATCAAAGCGAGATCCCGTTAGGGGTGCTTACGGGCTTTATCGGCACGCTATTTTTTATATTCATCCTGCTTAAAAACAAAAGGAAGCTAAATGGTTAGAGTTGAGAGCTTAGACTTCGGCTACGTAAAATCCGCCCCTCTGACGCTACACGACGTAAATTTACACCTCGAAGCGGGCGCGATGCTGACGATTTTGGGTCAAAACGGCGCGGGTAAATCAACGCTTTTAAATTTAATCAGCGGCACGCTTGAGCCTCTGCGCGGTAAAATTTCAATCGACGGCAAGGATATGGCGAGCCTCAGCGCCAAAGGGCGCGCCGAGATCATCGGCTACGTCTCGCAAAGCGAGGTCTGCGAGTACGACTACAGCGTCTTCGAATACGTCCTGATGGGGCGCACGGCGCATATCGGGATCTTTTCGCAGCCGAGCGAAAACGACTACAAGCTCGCGCAGCGCTACATGAAAATGCTTGAAATTTGGCACCTAAAAGACAAGATCATCACGCGCCTAAGCGGCGGCCAGAGGCAGATGGCGTCCATCGCGCGCGCACTTTGCAGCGAGCCGAAGATCGTGATCTTCGACGAGCCCACCTCGGCGCTGGATTTTGCCAACCAATACAAATTCCTCCGCGCCACAAAAGAGCTTTTAAAAAACGGCTACACCGTCGTTTTAGCCACGCACAATCCAGACTTCGCGCTGCTTTTGGGCGGATACGTCGCGCTCGTAAAAGGCGGCGGCGAGGTCGCATACGGCAAGGCCGAGCAGATCATAAAAAGCGAAATTTTAAGCAAATTATACGATCTGAAGCTCGACGTCAGCTACAACGAAAAGGTCGGCAGGGTCTGCTGCTTGACGTATCCATTCTAGTCTTTACTTCGCGGACGAGCACAGCTCGTCCTTGCGAGCGGGAGTGCAAGCACTCCCTGCACCTGAGCGGAGCAATACAAGCAAGCGTTAAGACGCTTGTGAAGTCTCCGCGAAAGATAGTCAGAAATTTTACTGCGTAAAATTTTAAAATTTATCGGTTTTACTTCGCGGACGAGCACAGCTTATCCTTAAATATAGAAGCTTCTTAAATTTAAAATTTTATCGGTTTAGTCGCGATAGTGAAAGTGTTTGCAGGCGCTAGTAGCGGTAAAATTTTAGCCTCTGCGGCAGAGTTTTTACGGCGGCGAAATTTTAAAATTTCAAAGCGGGCGGCAGGGCGAGAATTTTAAAATTTATCTTAAATTTTAAGCATAAAAATCAAAATTTATCGTTACAATTACGTAAAATTTTTAAGGAGTAAAAATGAAAAAAATAGTTCTTTTGAGTGCCGCCGCGGCGCTTGCCGTAAATTTGAGCGCGCAGGAAAACAGCCTCGATATCTACGCGAACTCCGCCTTCTTGCATCAAAACTTCGGCGCGCAAAAATCAAACTTCAGCGTGAACGTACCGGAGTACTTGGATATCCGCAGCATCGAGATCGCGGGCTCTTGCGAGGTGCGCGAAGCGTCTTTGGAGGATAGCGAGCCCGTGAAAAACGCGGAATTCGCCAAAAAAGAGGCGGACGAAAAGAGCTTGCGCGAGCTAAGCGACCGCCTAGTCGCGCTTAAGGCGCAACAGCGCTTTTTAAGCGACTTTGCGAGCTTAAAAGATAGAAGTTTGGCGAGCCTAAAGACGGATTCGCAAAAAGTTTACGACGAAGTCCTGCTCGTAGCGGGCGAAATTTCAAAGACGGACGAGCAGATCGGAAAGCTCAAAGAGAAAATTTCAAAATACCGGATCAAAAACGAGCGTCGCTTAAACGCGAACTTTGGCTGCGATCCGAGCTTCGTAAAAATAAGCTACCCCGTTGACGTAAGCGCCTACACGCACAACGAGCTCTCTGCAGATCTTGCTAGCGGCAAAATCGAGGTCGCGCAAAAACTCTCGGTGCAAAATCCGCTAAACGCCGAGCTAGCGAATTTGACGATCGCGCTGTATCCTTACGAATACTCCTCGCAGACCGCGCCGCAGCCGTTTTATCCGTGGTATGAGGGCGAGCCTGCAAAGCCGGCGCCCGCGGCGGCGTATAAAAAGGATGTGATGCTAGAGGTGGCGGATATGCAGAGGGCGCCTGCGGCGGAGGCTAAATCGTCGTACGCAAGGACGGGCTCGAATATCGAAAGCTCGCTCTCAAAGGTGTGGAAAATTAGCGGCGTGAGCCTAAAAGCTGGCGAGACGGGCGAGTTTAGCTTCGATAAACAGAGCCTGGATGCAAAATTTGATCTACTCATCGACGGCTACGGCAGCGAGGCTGCTTACGTGCGGGCTAAATTTAGCCCCGAAAGAAACATAGAGCGGAGCCAGACGCTAGTAAAGCTCGACGGCGTGCAGATCGGGCTCGTGTATCTGGGCTTTGCCGCAAACTCCGAGGCTACGGCATATCTAGGTAAAAATAGTCTGATCGAAGTCAAAAAAGAGCAGGCGAACAACTTCACGAAAAACTCATTTTTCGGCGGCGAAAGTAAAAATTCCATGGCTTGGGATTACGAGATCAAAAATAGCTCCAAGCGCGCGTGGAACGTAGTTTTGCAAGAGCGAGCGCCCGTTTCGACGCACGAAGACGTAAAGGTCGCGCTGAAAAACTCGCCCGAGCAGAGCAGCCTCGGCAAGGACGGGCTGCTTAGCTGGGACTTTGAGCTAAAGCCGGGCGAGAGCAAAAAGATCCGCTTCGGCTATGAGCTAAGCAAGCCGAAGAAGTAACGAGCTTTGGCGCGGTGCGGTTAAATTTTATGCGGCAGACCGACTTTTTACGGCGCGATTAAATTTTGCCGGCATAAAACTAAGGCGCGGCTTTAGAATTTATCTGAAATTTTTGGCGCCTCGCCGAGTAAAATTTGAGCGCCGCGAGAACCAAAAATTTAAATGTTGCGGCGATTTAAAATTTAGTAACGCGGGATATGAAATTTAGCGATGCAAAGAGGTTTTGGCGCGGATAGAAAAACTTTGAGCATCGCGTAAATTTATCTCGAATTTAAAAGCTCAGGGCGATGAACGCGGAGCGAAGGTATAAATTTAACGCAGCGGCTAGGTGTGCGTCTGCTTCATTGGCGGCATTTAAAGGATCGTTATGAAATTTTGCAAACTTAAATTTAAAATCCTAGCCGCAGTGCTACTTCTTATAATAATACTCTGCGCCGCATTTATCCGTATAATCCCCGATTTTTCCACTTCGCGAGGCTTTGTGATAGTTTCTCTCTCCGACTACGACAAATACAAGCAGGGATACTGCCTCAAAGAGGATAGAATTTTGCCCAAAGAGGAGCTGTATAAGAGAGCGATTTTGGATTTTTTAGAAAAAGGCAAAATAATTCTTTATACTGTGAGGAGCAATGATTGTAAAAAATCCAATAATATCGATAAATGCAGAGATATCTATAATAAAATGCTGAATTATTACGCTGCTTATGGGTATGGCAATAAAATAACGTCTGTCTCTTATACACATCTGACGCTGCCGACGACTAGTCGAGTGT
>CAUUKU010000039.1:0-17097 GCA_963545665.1 uncultured Campylobacter sp.
AAGATAAATTTAATTTTGTCGTAATTGCGACGAATTTATCCTTTTTATGTAAAATCTGCGTGAAATTTTATACGGAGAGATTCTATGATAGATAGGCTAAATAACGATTACAGCGAAAAATTCGACTTTTTAAGCAAGGAGCGTATTGCTAAATTTAGACGCAAAAACTACGTCAAAGGCGACATAATCTACGCGCAGAAATTTAAATTTATCATTCTGCTGCACGGCAGAGCGAAGCTAAACTGCTACGAAAACGGCAAGGAATTTATCTTTAGCTTCGTAAAAAGCGGCGCCTACGTCTGCTTGGATAAAAACACGAGCCTTGAAATTTTAAGCGACTGCGAGACGCTACAGATCAACATCTCGGAGCTTTTTGAGCTGCTTGGAGACGAGTTTGCAAGCTCGATCATAAACGCGCTTATTAAAAACATCTACTCGCAGCGGATTTTGATAAAAGAGATCGTTTTTGCGAAAATTCAGACGCGGATTTTAAATTTTCTAAACCGTATCGCAAACGCCGATAAGATCGCTCATATGCCCTTTAACGTAATGACGCTGGCAAGCCTGCTCGGAGCGCCTCGTCAAAACGTCTCCCAAGCGATCACGAAGCTAGTAAACGACAAAAAAATCGTAAAGCTAAAGGGAAATAGGATTAGAATTTTATAAATTTAGCGATTTTGACGCATCAGATCCTAGCGTCCGCCGCGGCCGGAAACGTCCTAGCGCATTTGAGAAGATTTGCCGCATGAAATTTTAATCGAATTCGGCACGATAAATTTTAAAATTTAAAATTCTTTGCCGCAGCGATATTTGCGCTCGATTGAGCTAACTCGGGCCCGTATTTTTGCAGCAGATCGATAAATTATCTCGCGCGACTAGTTCGGTGCGGCGAAATTTAAGCTCGCAAGCTAATTCGGCACAGTAAAATTTTAAGTAGGCAAGCTAATTCGGCGCGGTTCGCCGCAGGGTTTAAACCCCGCTATTTGCGCGAAGCGGAGCTTAAATACAAAGCTTGTGCGAGCGCTAATCCAAGCTCGAAGCAGATCGCTTTAGCCCGCTTTTACGGACAAAATGATCTGCTTTTATAATCTTCGGATCAAAAACCCGAACCTCTGCTTGCAGGTCGCAACGGATCGTCTCCAAAGCGGTTGCGACCGTTAGTGCCCTGCTGCACGAAAAATACCAATAGCACTATCCAGCCTGCAAATGAGACTAAAAATCCGATGTTACCAAAAAAAGCACCCGCGATCGGCGTTAAAATAAGCAGAAAAAACCAGCCGCTTCTATCGGTATCATGTAGTCGCCTGACCGAAACGGCGATGGCCGGCACGAGCATGGCCAGATTAAAAAGTGCGCTTATAATGCCGACTTCTCGGTGGATGATCATGCCGCCTATTATTCGGTTATATCCTATCGTAGTGCCCAAAACGCTATCTATCAGGTTCAAAACGATCCCGCCAAGCACGGTAAATAGGAAAAACCACCAATATTCCGACCTTGATGCTCGTCCGCTAAATGCGGCGTATTTTTGCTTGACGCAAGTTTGCACGGACTCCATAAAAGTCATTTAAAACTCCTTTTTTAGATAGTGGGGGATTATACGATATCGGCCCTTAAATTACGCATCTAAAACTCCTGCCTATTCATCTGCCTTATGTGAGACGCCAGATGCGCTAAGTCGTAACCGCCTTTTGAAGCGGTAATCTCTCTAGTGGCGTAAACCGCCGCGGCGCCTAAAATCACTACGGCCACCCATCCTATAGCAGATACTAGGATGAAAAGCTGCGAGCCGAGTGCCGTCAGGACTAGAGTTACTACCTCCGTAGCCGCAATAACATAAAACGTCCGCAGATAGTTTTTCTCGCCGCTGCAATCATAAAGCTCTTTACTAACTAGCAGCTGATAGATCAGATATACTGCTGCACATACGCAACAAATGCCTAGCGTAAAAACAGAAGGTTTAAAAAGCCCAAAGCCTATAAATACGATGATTATCGCGCTTATAACCGAGAAAACCCCGGCTATCACGGCATTTGATAGCAGGTCAGTACTTCGTATCGTGCGCGCTAAAAAATATAACCCCACTGCCATACATATCATCGATATAAGTCCGATCCCCTGCAACGCGCCCACTTTATCTGCGTCCTTGATATATCTGCCTACCGCATTTAACGCCTCAAGCCCAAATGCAATATAAAGAGTGGTTTTGGCAGTAGATAGGTTTTCGCTCTGCTCTTTAGCATCATCCGTATAAACATACGGGACCACTCCCGCGCCCACGGAGACATTTAGCTCTCGCACCATATCGGGTAGCCTAAAAAAGTCGCTAATAAGCCAGATCAAAAACAAAACATTAGGCGCCGAGAAAATAACCATAAAATGAAAAAAAGCTTGCTTTATATCTCTTACGTGCGAGATCTTAGCGGCTACATCGGGACGAGATGAGTTTATAAGCGTCGCCAGTTCACTATCGCTCATAATCACCATTAAAGCCGCAATCACTATTAAACAGAGCCAGACAAAAAACACCAGTCCGCCCAAAAGCTGAAAGACCGCGGAGATTACGCGCCCAAGATAAAATCTATGCGCGCCGAAAGGCCCGAGGAACATATAAAATACGTAGGCTTTGTTTATATCGTAGGCTCTACTTACAGTTTGCTTCGCCGAATTTGGCGCAGAATTACCTTCCGTGGAATTCCAAGAAGCAGAATTTTGCCATTCAGAATTTTGCTCTACGGAATTCTCTACCGTAAAATTCTTTTCAGTAAAATTTTGTTCTGTGGAATTTTGTTCGCTCGCACCATCGGTCGCAAGATCCTCCCGCGCTAAATCAGAATTTTGAGACTGTTCCCGTATATTTTCATCTACGGGCTTTTTTTCTTCGCTACTTTTGCGCGCCGCCCTTATGCTGGCTAGCGACGCAGGATTACTACTGTCGCCCCAGATGTCCTCCGCCATTTCGTCTCCTAAATTTTTTGCTAATTTTACCCGAAATTTAAAGAATTTGCGTTACTCTACGGCAAATTTTAACGGAGGAAAAAATGAATGAAGTAGAGTTTATGAACGAACCCGCGCCGCTAGCGGGCAGCACGCTCGAGCTCGGCGACAAAGCGGCGGTATGCACGCTGACCGCGTCCGATCTAAGCGAGATCAGGCTCGGCAAAAGCGAGCGGGTGCAGATCATCATGTCGGCGCCGTCGCTTGATATGCCGGGATGCACCGATGAGTTGCGTAAATTTGATCAGCTAACGACTGGGCTTAGAAACACCGAAGCGATCGTGGTTTCGATGGATCTGCCCTTTGCGGCGGAGAAATTTCGCGCTGCAAACGGGATCAAAAATCTACGTTTCGCAAGCGACTTTCGCGCCAAAGATTTCGCCCGCTCTTACGGCATGCTAATCGGCGGCGGAGCGCTTGCGGGGCTGTGCGCGAAGGCCCTATTTATCATCGATAGCCTCGGCGTGACGGTGTATAAGCAGGTAGTGGGCGAGGTGGAACGCGAGCCCGATTTTGAAGCGATGATGGATCTAGCCCGCATAATCTCGCGCAACAGCTGCTCCAACTGAGCCAAATAACAGATCCAAGGTTTGGATAAATTTAACGCGGCGCGCTAGAGCTAAAAGCGGCCGCGGAATCTTGGCGCCGAGCGGCGGAATTTGAGATCGCCGTAGCGGGCAATGTGCCGCAACCGCGTAAAATTTTAAGCGCTGTGATTGCACAAATTTTAAGTACCGAAATTTCTCGCAATGGAATTTTATGCGGTAAAATTTTAGCGATAAAGCCGCTGCCGATAGAATTTGCTAAAAATTTTTAGAATTTTAATCGGGATTTTGTTGCAAATTCGGCTCGGCGCAGTATCTTGAGTCGATCCGTCCGCGCGGTCGTAAATGTAGGCTCATAGGCGCCTTAGCACGGGCGCACTTTGCGCGATCGCAGATGCTGCGACAGTGAAGTCGTAAGCGAGTTCGGGGCGGGTAGCACACGACGTAGCTGCAAGCAGTCGATGCGTCGGCGGCCTACCGACGAGATGGACGGCGTTTCGATAAACGGCAGCTTGCGACCGAGCCGAGCTACTCAAACTCGCAAATGGCGTCGTAAGCGGCGATGTTTCGGCGCCGTTTGCCGAACAGGACGTGCTAAGTCTTATCCGCGAGACGAACTCAATCGTGCGCCGCTTCCGCTTACGCCGAATTTAATCGCGCGAGCGAGCCGTTTACGCGCCAAGTCCGATCGTGCGATTAAACTTGCTCACGCAGATCGCATAAACGCGCGCAAATTTACCCGCAGATCGCATCAGGCCGTGTAAATTTTAAAATTTACTTCCCTTTGCCGCTTAAAATTTTAGAAATTTTTACAGCGTCGTATCTTTTTGCTCTCTCCTCTAAAAGTTCGCAAAGCTCCTTCTGCTCGCAAAGGCCGCGTGCGAGCAAAAACTCCGCCGCAGCATCGTCGTCTAGCATAGATACAAACTTAATAAAGCCCTCAAGATGCCTGCGATCGAGATCGGCAAAGCTTTGGAATTTTAAAATTTCATCCAAGTAGCGCAGCCTCTCGGCGCTAAATTTTTTAAATTTCTCACTCGCCGCAAACTCCCGCACCTGCTTCGGCGGCGGCGCATCAATCCCGATGATCGACGATATATTATGTTCGTTTAAAAATATCACCTCGCTGCCAAGGATTGAGCCGACCGCGCCGCTAGCGTCTCGCGCGCCCTTTTCGATCAAGAACTTAAACGCCGCAAAATTATCGTTCGATACCGCATCTAGCAGCAATCCGTTAGCTTTGACATCCGCGCCGTTTTGTACCAAAAGCTCTAAAAGCCGCATCGCATCGGCGCTATCAAAGCGATAAAGCTTCGCCGTCTCGCCGCTAAATTTCGAGCCGAAAAAGATCGCGAGCTTTAGCGGCGAGAAATAACCGCCGTCTCCGCCGTAATTGAGATTTGGTTTAAATTTGAGGATTTTTTCTATCCGCTCGAAGTCGAATTTTGAATTTCGCAGCACCTTCGGATTAAAAATGAAAGCGGTGAAAATTCTATCTTTAAACTCCCCGAAATCCTCGTCGATCCTGCCCCTGTTTTGCGCCGCGAATTCCAAAAGCGCGTCCAAGCCCGCATCGATCTGCTCGTCGCTGGCGTTATCGTCATATACGGCCTCAAAATTCGGCTGCGGCAAATTTGACGCCGCCTGTTGCGTAGAGTTTGCCGCAAAATTAGGCGTCGCTTGCCGATCGGGGCTTTGCGCACCCGTGCCGCTCGCGTCCGATTTGCTCTCGTTAGCGGCTATGTTCTCGG
Organism: uncultured Campylobacter sp.; assembly: GCA_963545665.1. Lineage (GTDB taxonomy): Bacteria > Campylobacterota > Campylobacteria > Campylobacterales > Campylobacteraceae > Campylobacter_B. Next base: position 5,294 of record CAUUKU010000039.1, read on the forward strand.
CGGCGCGATTTGCAGCGGCGCTCGTATCCGCGGTAGCAACGCGATCTACCGCTGCGGCATGGTTTTCAGCGACGATATAAGCGGTGCTTGCGCGGCTATCTTGCCTTTCTAATTTAAAATTTCCTCCATGCGTCGCGGCGCCGGGGCTTGCTAACTCATCGGCGCCGTACGCCGCAGATACCGCAACTGCCGCACTTACAGATAAAACTCTCAAAATTAGGATAAAATTTTTCATACCGCCCTCCATAAAATTTGTCCGATTATACCGAAATAGAAGTATTAAATTTATAAAATCCGTCGCGACCGATCACGCGATTTTGCTCATGATCGAGCACGCAAGACGTGCTTGCGGGCGATCGCACATCGTCTCTGCGGATGAGCAAGCAGATCTGCGTGAGGCGCGGATAAATTATCATTTTAATTTCATCCTTGTCCGTGCTGCGATTAGCAAAAATTTTAAAATTTCGCCTGGAGGCTTTGAGCGTTAGATTTTACATCTGCGGCAATGCGGTCGCGACGACAACGGCAAAAGCTCTTTTAAGCCCGGATTAAATTAACGCTAAAATTTCAGCCGCCGAGCGATCTATGCCGCGCCTTTTAAGGCCCGCTGCAAGCGGCGAGTAGGGCGGCGGAGTTAAATTTATACCCGCGCGCTTAGGCGAGCCGGTTTATATAGCAGCCCTCACGGCAGTCCTTTTTATACTGCGGTCGCTCATAAATGCCGCCGCTAAAGCCTTTACGGCGGCCCTTTATACTGCGGCTTTTTAACCGCGCTACTCAAACGCCTTGTAGTGCGCCTCGTCGGCAAACTCGAGCATCTCGCGATCGCCCCTGCTATCGCCGTAAGCGATGATTCGATCGAAAGCCTGCACGTCGTATGCCGCGCGCACGCGAGCGACTTTTTGCGCGCCGTAGCAGTTCTGCCCCTCGATCTCGCCCGTGATGATGCCGCCTTTGCGCCGTATTTTGGTGCCTAAAAGCTCCAAACCCTGCGCCTCGCACCACGGACGCAGCCAGTCTTCGAGCGAGGCGGTGACGATGACGATCTTATCGCCCGCGGCTTTGTAGGTTGCGATCTTATCCATCGCGCTTTGTTTTAGGATATCTTCGATGTGGGTGGTGGAGTATTTTTTGCAAATTTTATCGAATTTATCGGCACTCATGCCCGCAAAAAAGTAGCCCAAGAGCTTTCTGCGCGTAAAATTATTGCTCGCAAGACCTAGCTTATACGCCGCTAAAATGGGCGATAGCACCAAAATCCCGCGAAAAAATTTCTTAAATCCGACTACGTAGGCGACGAACTCAAGCAACGAATCATCGCGCGTGATCGTGCCGTCAAAGTCGAATAAAACAAGATTCATTGCCTCTCCTAGCAAAATTTCAGAAGCGTAAATTTTAAAATTTGCCTATAAAAAAAGGCGTGAAATTTAAAAGCTAAATTTCACGCCGAATTTTAAAATTTCATTTTGAAATTCTATTTTTTAGCCATTCGTCTGCGCGTCGTAGGGTCCAGGTATCGCTTGCGCACGCGGATATTTACGGGCGTAACCTCCACAAGCTCGTCCTCCTCGATCCACTCCAAAGCGCGCTCTAAATTTAATGCTCGCGGCGGCACGAGCTTGATCGCATCGTCGCTGCCGCTGGCGCGGACGTTGGTTAAATTTTTACCCTTGATCGGATTGACGTCCAGATCGTTCGGACGGCTGTGCTCGCCGATGATCATGCCCAGATAGACCTTTGCCTGCGGAGCGATAAAAAGCACGCCGCGATCTTGCAGATTCCACAGACTATATCCTAGCGCCACTCCGTTTTCCATACTCACGAGCGCGCCGTTTTGTCGCTTTTCGACCGCGCCGATAAAGGGGCGGAATTCCAAAAAGCTGTGGTTCATCACCCCTTCGCCGCGAGTATCGGTCAAAAACTGCGAGCGAAAGCCGATGAGACCGCGCGCGGGGATCTCAAACTCCATGCGCGTCTGCCCGTCGCCGGTGGGGCTCATCAGCTTCATCTCGGCTTTTTTGCGGCCGAGCTTTTCGATGACGGTGCCGGTGCAATCATCGGGCGCGTCGATGACTAGGTGCTCGAAGGGCTCGCACTTAACGCCGTTTATCTCTTTGATGATGACTTCCGGGCGCCCGAGGCAGAACTCAAAGCCCTCGCGGCGCATATTTTCGGCCAAAATCGTGATCTGAAGCTCGCCGCGGCCGCTTACTTTAAATTTTCCCTCGCCCGCGTTTTCATAGCGCATCGCGATGTTAGTTTTCATCTCCGCTTCCAAGCGCTCGTCGATCTTGTTCGAGGTTACGAATTTGCCCTCCGTGCCGGCGAGCGGTCCGTCATTTACGCTGAAAATTACGCTAAGGGTCGGCTCTTCGATATGCAGCGCATCAAGCGGGATCGGATTATTGGGATCGACGATGCTGTCGCCTACGTCAAGCGCGTCAAAGCCCGCAATCGCCACGATGTCGCCCGTGCCCGCCGCGTCGATGTCGGCGCGCTCAAGCCCGCTAAAGCCGATGAGCTTTGAAATTCTACCGTTGATGTGCGTGCCGTCTGCTTTGGCTAGCATAACGCTTTGGTTTTTATTTATCGTGCCGTTGAAAATTCTAGCGATGCCGATCTTACCGACGTAGTTGTCGTAATCGAGCGTGAAAACCTGTAGCTGCAGCGGATTGTCATCGCTACCGCTCGGAGTAGGGACGTGAGAGATGATCGTCTCAAAAAGCGGCTTCATATCGGCGCTCGCGTCGTTTAGATCGTATTTTGCATAGCCGTTTTTGGCCGCGGCGTAGATGACCGGAAACTCGAGCTGCTCGTCGTTTGCGTCAAGCGCTACGAAAAGATCGAAAATTTCATTTACTACGCGGTCCGGATCGGCTGCGGGCTTGTCGATTTTATTTACGACTACGATCGGCCGCAGCCCCAAAGATAGCGCCTTTTTCACGACAAATTTCGTCTGCGGCATGACGCCTTCTTGCGCGTCGACGAGCAAGAGCACGCCGTCTACCATCTTTAGTACGCGCTCGACCTCGCCGCCGAAATCGGCGTGGCCCGGAGTGTCGATGATGTTGATTTTAACGCCGCCGTAGTGGATGGCGGTGTTTTTGGATAGGATCGTAATACCGCGCTCGCGCTCGATATCGTTGCTGTCCATCACGCGCTCGCCGACCTCTTGGCGGTTGCCGAAAGTGCCGGATTGTTTTAAAAGCTCATCTACGATAGTGGTCTTTCCGTGATCGACGTGCGCGATGACCGCGATATTTCTGATATTTTCCAAATTTCTCTCCGTTTATAATTTCAAAAGCTGACGATTATACTAAAAAAATTCTTAAGATCAAAATTTACGAGTACTCTTTGACTTCGCAGACAAAAAACTCATACACGCGCTGTTGGATCAGCGCATCGTCATCATCGTCTCCGATCAAACGACGCAGGTGCGAAAAATCGATCTTTTTGACATATTTTTTATTATTTTTAATATTTCTGTCGATCTCTTTTAGAAGCGAGTCTAAATTTAAGCTTTTATAGGTCTTTGCCTTTAAGATATACTCTTTTACGATAGATACCAGCACGCCGATGCGCTGCTCGTCGCCTACGTAAATTTCGCCCGCTATATCTTTGATCGCATCATAATCCTCGTCGGTCTGCTTTTTTTTAGCAAGTAGCATTGCGGCAAAAATTTTAGCTCTAAACTCGATAGAGCGATGATGAGGGATAAAGACCTCGCGAAATACGGATAAAAGATGATTTTTAAAATTCATTTATAACCTTACTTTAAGAAACATTTCCATATAATCCCGTTTGCCCTTTCTTAGACCTGTGCAATGCTTTTTTTAGGCACCGCTTCAGGGTAGGAATACAGCAGAGCACTTAGATCTCGCATGTGCCGCAGCCATCTGGGAAGGGGTTTTACAAATCGATCCTATTAAGCCCGAAATGCTCTTTGAAATCCTCGCAAACACTCTGAAAATCGACGCCTTCAATTTTCGGCTTGGCTTTGAAAAACTCTAACATCGAATTATACCCGCTAAGCAGCTCCTTGCTCTTTACGCCGTAACTGATCGAAATCCCCGCCTCAAAAAACGCCGCGAGTTTGTCGCAATACTTAAGCGCCTTGCCGTCGATTGCGCGAAATTTATCTTCGTTAAACATCTTTAGGCTGCCTTCTGCAAATTTAGGCTCCTTGCCTAGCTCGAAGGTTCGGTTTTCAAACTCGTCTTTTATAAATTTACCGCTCTCTTTACGGATGCCTAAAACATAACTGAAATCGTCTCTGATGTGTTCGGGTACGAAAGGTAAAATTTTATCGTCTATCAGCCGCATCTCATATTCGCCGATGATGTCGCTAAGGCCCTTGACGCCGTATTTTACGGGGCTAATAATGTCGCGAGTTAGGCTTTCTGGTAGATCGTGAAATAGCGCGCAGAAAAAATTATATGCCGTGCGCGAGCGGCACGCACCCACTTCAAGCGAGAAAAAGTAGCTTAAAATCGCGACTACCAGCATGTGTCCTAGCACAGATGTCTCAGGTATGCGCGGCGTCTGCGCCCAGCGCTTTTGAAAACGAAGTCTGCCGCTAAGATCGACTATGCGGGCGAGCTTTTTATTCATCACGATCTTTCGCACGCCGATGAGCTCGTAATAATCCTCGAGCTCCTCCTCGACCTTGGCTTTTAGCTCCTCTATGTCGTTTAGAAACTGGCTCGTTTGATAGACGATGTTAAATTCCCACCGCGTAGAGAGGTAGCTCGCCGCCTTTAAAATAACGGCTTCTTTCTTATGATCCTTGGAATTTAGATATTTTTTAAATCGCTCGAAAAACGCGCCGTTTTGAATAGGCAAAAGATCGCTTTCTAGGACGCTTAAAACCCATTCGTTGATCTTTTTTTTCTTGGTTTTTTGTATCTGATGAAAGACGTCCGGGCGGATGTCGGTCACGACGATGCGCGCTAAAAACTCGAAAATCCCCGCTTCGATGACGTAGTTGATATCCACGTCCCACTCGAAGCTAGCGATAAAATAAGCGATGATAAATTTATGCGCCTGCTTATCAAGCTCGACCAAGCTCACCATCTTTGGGTAATCGTTCCAGCGGCTAATGCTTGCGGATTTAAAAATTTGTTCGACTAAATTTGAGCTTATCATCGGTAAATTTGATCCGAGTTTATTTCTATTACCGTGTGGACGTTGCCGCGCGGATTGAAATCGCCCGTGATTTTCATAAATTTAGGCTTCAGCTTGCTTTGAAGCGCGCCGTAAATTTCATTTATGCTATCTTCGTGGCTGATGTAGCGGTTCATAAAGGAATTTATGTAAATTTTAATCGCTTTTAGCTCCACTACGAGTTCATCAGGGATATATTCCAAATAGATCGTCGCGAAGTCCGGATAGCCAGAGCGCGGGCAGCGACAACAAAACTCGGGCAGGGTGATTTTTATCAAATAGTCGCGCTCCTGTTTGTTGGGCCAAACTTCCATCTTTTCTATGTCAAATTTCTCAATTTCCTCTTCGCCGTATCTCACTATGATCTCCTTAAATTCGATATATCGTTCGGCTTTTCGACGCAAAATCCCTGAACATAATCGATCCCCATCTCATAAAGTCCCGCTTGAAATTCCTCCTTGTCGATGAAGCGCATTATGGTTTTGATGCCCGATTTTGCGCAGGCTTCGTTGATGCCGATAAATATATTTTTGATCTTTTCGTCATTTAAATTTTTGTTAAATTCTATGTCGTAAACGATAAAATCGACGTTTAAGAATTTTAAATATTCAAAGCTCGCGTTCGAGCCGCCGAACTGCGACAGCGCAAAACCAAAGCCGAGCTCGTGAAATTTTATCAAAATTTCTTCAAACCGCTTGATCTCCGGGTAGATGAGCTTTTCGTTAAACTCAAACACGATCTTTTTCGGATCGATCAGATTATTGTCGATGAGCTTTAAAATTTCATTGCGAAACTCATTATTTCGCAGCGTCTGAGGCATGACCTCGATGAAAATTTTAGCGTCGATATCCTTAAAATAGATGATCCTAGAAATCTGCCTCATCATCGAAATATCATATTTGATGTCGTAATGATTTAGAAGCAAAATATCTAAAATTCTACTTTTCGTGATCTTTTCGCCGCTTCGCAGATCAAGCTTCGGGATCAAATTTATATGCGATTTCACGCCGTCGCTACCTGCGACGCGCTGATATTTAAAGCTGAAATTTTCGCTATCGATCGCTTCCATTACGTCGGCGGAAAATACGTCGATTAGCACTTTTTCTACGTCAATCGCCTTTTCGCCGTGTTCCTCGTCGTCTAAGTGATTTATCTTATAAAAAAGCGCGTTTACGATATTTTTTAAATTTCTATCATACGAGCTTGGAAGCATCGTGAATTCGCTTTTAATCTCTACGTTTTTGATCGTCTGGCTTGAAATTTTATGCTCAAACATCCGCAAAATATGACTTAAATTCGTCATTTTTGATTCGACGCCGAATACAAAGTAGCCGTTTATAAAGCGCCCGATCGGAAGATCCTTAAAGCCCTGTTCCGCCATAAAATCCGATAGCTGTTTGCAATACTCGTATAAAATTTCATCGCCGTTTTTATAACTGTAGCGTTCGTTTATATCGATGATATTTTTGATACGCAAAAGCACGATGTTGATTTGGCGGTTTTTAGCTAGATCCTCGCTTAAAATTCTCTCGATCTCCTCGCGCACGAATACGTGTGTGACGGGATCGATCAGCGTCTTCTGAAAGCCGAAGTAGATTTGATAGATGACATAATAAATATAGCAGATCAAAAGCACTAAAAAGAGTACTGCGTACTCGATTTTAAACTCGCCGTTTCGAAATAAAATAACGCCGAAAGCGATGAGTACTAAAGTAAAAGGCGCCGAAATTTTAAGCGCCGTTATGAAACGATTTTCGCGCTCTTTGGTCTCACTAAATAGCATCTAAACGTCCAAATGTTTTACATCTTTTGCATGATCTTGGATGTAGTTTCGGCGCGGCTCGACCTCGTCGCCCATGAAAAGACTAAAGGTATCGCTCGCACTCTGCGCATCGGCGATATTTATTTTTAATAACCTTCGATTTTCAGGACTCATAGTGGTTTCCCAAAGCTGCTCCGGATTCATCTCTCCAAGACCTTTGTAGCGCTGAATATAAGCGCCTTTTTTCGAGCTTTTTTCGATTTCGTCTAAAATTTCAATAAAATCCTTGCCAAAGCTTACGCCGCGCTCTTTGATCTTCGAATAAATTCTAATTGCCTCTTCAAAAATGTAATTCCCGAATAAATTCTCATCTATCACGAGCTGTTCTAGGCCGCTCGGCGTCTGGACGTATATACGGATGCCGCTTTCGTCTACGTAGGAATTTAAGATATTAAATCCTTCACTTTCTAGGCGCGGTTTTAAAATTTCAAATAGCTCCTCGTAGCCTAGGCTTCTCGCTTCGTCGTTTTCTATCAAAAATCTGATCGCGCTAAGCACGCTGAAGCGCTTTTTAAGCTCATTAAGAAGCGAGCGGTAGTTTGAGACGATTTTTAGATAATCAATCAGATCCTCGTTGCCGATGCCTTCGAACTCGCCCATATCGATGCCTGTTTCGATCAAAAACTCGCTAAGCGCCTTTTCGTCTTTTAAATAGATCTCTTTTTTGCCCTTTTTATATCTAAAAAGCGGCGGCTGTGCCAGATAAACATAGCCGTTTTCTACGATAGGGCGCAAAAATCTAAAGAAAAATGTTAGAAGCAGCGTCTGGATGTGGCTACCGTCGACGTCCGCATCGGTCATAATGATGATTTTGTGATAGCGGAGCTTTTCTTCGTTAAATTCCTCGCCGATGCCGCAGCCAAAGGCCGTGATCATATTTTTAATCTCTTCGGATTGTAAAATTCTATCCAGGCGCGCCTTTTCTACGTTTAAAATTTTACCTCTAAGCGGCAGGATCGCTTGAAACACGCGGTCTCTTCCCTGCTTCGCCGAACCGCCCGCACTATCGCCCTCGACTAGATAAATTTCGCTAATACTCGCATCCTTACTCTGACAATCAGCTAGCTTTCCCGGAAGGGTGCCGACGGAATTTATATTGTCTTTTCTGCGCGTTAGATCGCGTGCTTTTTTCGCCGCTTCGCGACCGCGCGCGGCTAAAAGAGCCTTATTCATAATGGCGCGCGCTTCGATCGGATTTTCTTCAAAATACTTACTAAGCACCTCAAACGCCATCTTTTGCACGATCGGCTTAACGTAGCTGGAGCCCAGCTTACCTTTAGTTTGTCCCTCAAACTGCGGTTCGGGAACCTTTACGCTAATTACCGCGATGAGGCCCTCGCGAACGTCGTCGCCGGTGATCTTCGTGTCCTTTTCACGCGCAGCCGCATTTGCCGCGACGTAATTTGTTATCGCGCGCGTAAGACCCGCTCTAAAACCAGCCTCGTGAGTGCCGCCGTCCGGAGTTTTGATATTATTTACGAAGCTCAGTAAATTTTCACTATACGTTTCGTTATACATAAGCGCGAAATCCACCATAACATCTTCCGCGCCGTCGCTAAACGATACGGCTTTGGATATGGCAGGCGCTTTATTCATATCGTTTACGAAGCTTTCCAAGCCGCCTTCAAAGTGAAAGTGCTCGTCTCTGCCCGTGCGGTTATCTTTAAAATTTATCGTAATTTTTGGATTTAGATACGCAAGCTCTCGAAATCTTTTCGATAAAATTTCATCGTCAAACTCTAAAATTTCAAAAATTTCATCATCCGGCCAAAATTCGATCGTAGTGCCCGTGCGATTGGTCGTCTTTACCACGTCCAGATCGGTAACGGGAATGCCTTTTGAAAATTCCTGTCTAAAAATATTTCCGTCGCGCTTGATTGTAGCAACGAGCTTCTTTGAAAGCGCATTTACGACGCTAACGCCCACGCCGTGCAAACCGCCGGAGACTTTGTAAGTGTCTTTGTCAAATTTACCGCCTGCGTGAAGTACCGTAAGAACCACCGTCGCGGCCGGAATTTTTTCGGTCGGATGCATATCGACGGGAATTCCGCGACCGTTATCGCTAACGATACAGCTTCCCTCGCTCGTGATCTCAATGTCGATCGTATCGCAGTACCCGGCCATCGACTCATCGATCGAATTATCCACGACCTCGTAGATCATATGGTGAAGTCCGCCGATATTGGTGTCTCCGATATACATACCGGGGCGCTTCCTAACGGCCTCAAGACCCTTTAAAACTTTAATATTACTAGCGCCGTAATTTTGCTTCATAATTTTCCTTTAAATATTATTTATCGGCATGACGACCGTTTTTAAGCCATCCGCGCTAAGCACAAACGCCGTATCGGAGCTGTTAAAGCTTAGCTCAAAAATTTCGCTCTCGATGCTACTTAAAAAATCAAGCAGAAAGCGGTTTTTCACGCCGAAAACTATCTCGCCGTTTATCTCGATCGCCGCTTCAATCTCGGTCTTTGCCTCAGAATTATCCTCGTTGATGCTCTCAAAAACCATTCCGTCCTTTTTAATGGTAACCTTCATCTCCTCGCACATCGCGTTTATTGCTCGCACGCCGCTTACCATCTTATCGCGCGGGATTAAAATTTTATACGCCGTATCGCTTGGGATTACCCGCTCGTAGTTTGGAAATTTGCCGTTTATAAGCTTCGTAAAAAACTCAAAATTTTCGCTCACCGCTAGTAGCACGTTTTCGTCGTAGTAAATTTTAATTTTGTCAGAAAATAGCTTTTGAATTTCGCCTATCGCCTTTTTAGGGATTAAAATTTTAGTATCTAGCTCGCCCGCTTTTGATTGAGTGATCAGCTTATAAACGCTAAGTCGCTTAGTATCGGTTCCGACTAAATTCAAAAATCCCTCTTTTACGTCGATTAAGGCTCCGTTTAGCTCATATTTTGGATTGTTCGTATCGATCGACGGATAGATTTTTTTAAGGCTTCTGCCTAAAATTCCAGCGTTTACGTCAAAGCTGTTTTTGCCCTCTATCGTAGGAAAGCTTGGAAAATCCCTCGTCTCGAACATCGGAAGCTTATATTTGGATTTTTTTTGCTTTACAAATAGTGCTCCGTTAACGGTTTCTAAAGTAACGCTATCGTCGCTTAAGCCTTTGATAACGCTAAGAAGTTTACCTCCGTTTGCCGTGGCTTCGCCCTCTGTTTCTATAGAGACGTTTTGAAGATTATAGCTAAGGCCTATTTCATGATCGGTAGCCTTTATACTAAAAATCCCTCCCTTAGCGGTTATTAGTAGGTGAGAGGTTATTGAACTTAGATCTTTTTTATCAAGATAGGAGCTCGTACTGGAAACTATCTCTTCTAAGAGTTTTTTGGCGATTACGACTTTCATATTTTATCCTTTTAAAATTTTATCGTTGTTGTAGTTGGTAAGCGGTTTTTGTGAAAAACTCATCCTAAAGCTCGTCTTTAGGCGGTTCATTCCGTGAGTAAGTAGTTTTGTTTTATTCACTTTCGTTCACCTTTTTTACTTTGTTTTCATAAAGTCTAAATTTCATTTTTATCCTTTTTGGTTATTTTGTTTTTTAGCTCTTCGATCTTTATTTTTAACATTTCGTCGGTTTGGATGAGCTCGTTGATTTTTTTGATATTTTTGCTAATGGCGCTGTGATCTTTTAGATTAAAAAACGTTGCGATTTTCGGCATTGAGTTTTGGGTTAGCTGCTTGGTCAGGTATATACAAATTTGACGTGCTTTTACGACGTTTTTAGCTCGCGTTTTGCTTTTTAGCTCGCTGGGTTTTACGTTTAGTTCCTTTGAGATTACTTCGATTACTTGCTCTAAGTTTACGTTTGAATATTTTTGATGGATCTGATCTTGCAGTGTGCTTTTGGTAAATTCTAGCGTGATTTTTGTGCGAAGTATTGACGAATATGCGTTTAGTTTGTTTATTGCGCCTTCGATTTCGCGGATGTTATCACCCATATTTGCGGCTATGTATTCTACGACGTCGTGCGGAATTTTGACGCGGTTTTCCTCGCTTTTTTTATTGATGATAGCGATTTTTGTTTCGAGATTAGGCGGAGTGATATTTGCTATGATGCCGCTTTCAAAACGCGTCGTGAGGCGGTTTTCAAAACCTTTTAAAAATTTTGGCGGCAGGTCGTTGGTTAGCACGATTTGACAGTTTTTGTCTTTTAGCTCGTTAAACGTATAAAAAAGCTCCTCTTGAGCTTTATCGCGTCCGATTAAAAACTGAATGTCGTCGATGAGTAAAACGTCGCAGTTGCGGTATTTCTGTTTAAATTTATCGATTGAGTTGTTTTTGAGATTAAAGACGAAATCATTAGCGAACTGCTCGCTAGTGACGCAAATGACGGTCCTTCCCTTTTTGATGCAGTAATTTCCGATCGATTGAAGCAGGTGAGTTTTCCCAAGCCCGCTAGGTCCGTAGATAAAGAGCGGATTAAAGCGGATTCCGGGCTCTTTTGCAACAGATACCGAACACTCGAAGGCAAATTTGTTTGAATCGCCGATGATGAAATTTTCGAAGTTGTAATTTTCGCTTAAAATGGTGCTCTTAGGCTTTTCGGAGATGATTTTCACCTTTTCTTTCGGCGAAATTTTAGCTTTTGAGGTGATTTTGACGATCACGTCGTTGAGCCCGAACTGTTTTTTGATAAGCTCTTTTATCTTCGTGCCGTATTTTGTCTGCGCATATTTGGCGATAAACTCGTTAGTTGCGTTGTAGATGAAAAATTCCGGTGTCGAATTTTTATCGTTAAATTTCAAATTTTTAATATATCTAGAGTCTGTCTCTTATACACATCTGACGCTGCCGACGACTA
>CAUUKU010000040.1:0-16807 GCA_963545665.1 uncultured Campylobacter sp.
GGCCGTTTTATAGAGCCGCAACTGTAGAGCGAGCGAAGGAAGGTCGCGGGGCGGTATCCGTCCGCGCGACGAGTTGTAGATTTAAAACGATTGAGCGAACAAAGAAAAGCCGTGCGCAACGTAAAGTTCAAATACCAAGTAGCGAGATGTGAAATTAAAGCGAGCGATTTAGTGCCGCAGTACCACAAAAAAACGTATGCGCTCTGCACGCAGCTCCTATCTGGCGTAGCAAAGCAGGATATGTACCCGTAAAAGGGCGGTCAAAATTCTCGCGTCCGCAGCGCGAAATTTAGACCGGTAAGTGTGCGGCGCAAAGTAGCCGCCGCAGGGACGCATAGCAAGACGCCTGCTCGGAAGCGTCGCGACGAGCCGCGACACTCGCCGCTTATAAATTTTAAACGACTAAGCGGGCGGCAAATTTAATAAAATTTAGCCGTTCATTATCGATAGCAGCTCGATGTTGTCTTTGGTTTTTAGCATCTTGGCGTATAAAAATTTCAGCGCCTCGACGTCGTCCATCGTCGAGATAGCCGAGCGTAGCGCCCAGATCTTTTGCAAATTTTCGCCGCCTTGCAAAAGCTCCTCTTTGCGCGTGCCGGACTTGGTGATATTGATCGCCGGGTAAATTCTACGATCCGAGATGTTGCGATCGAGGATGATCTCGCTGTTGCCCGTACCTTTGAACTCCTCGAAGATCACGTCATCCATTCGCGAGCCGGTCTCGATGAGCGCGGTAGCGACGATGGTAAGCGAGCCGCCGTTTTCGATGTTTCGCGCCGCACCGAAGAAGCGCTTCGGTTTATGCAGGGCGTTTGCGTCCACGCCGCCGCTTAGGACTTTGCCGCTGCTAGGCGTGACGGTGTTGTAGGCGCGCGCAAGGCGGGTGATGCTATCAAGCAAGATGACGACGTCCTTGCCGTTTTCGACGGCGCGTTTTGCCTTTTCGATGACGAGCTCGGCGACGCGAACGTGGTTGAACGCTGGCTGATCGAAGGTTGAGCTAAACACTTCGCCGCGTACGCTACGCTCCATGTCGGTCACCTCCTCCGGGCGCTCGTCGACTAGCAGCACCAAAAGCTCGACCTCGGGGTGATTGCGCGTAATGCCGTTGGCAAGCTCCTTCATGAGCTCCGTTTTACCGCTACGCGGAGGCGCCGTGATGAGCCCGCGCTGTCCCTTGCCGATCGGCGTGAAAAGATCGAGCACGCGACCGGTAAGGCGCATAGGATCGTATTCAAGCTTGAGCTTTTCGGTCGGGAAAAGCGGCGTGAGATTGTCAAATAGAGGGCGCTCTCTGGCCTCTTGGATCGATTTGTAATTGATCGCCTCGATCTTTAAAAGCGCATAGTACTTCTCCTGATCTTTCGGCTCGCGCACCTGGCCCGTGACGATGTCGCCGACGCGAAGGGCGAATTTACGGATCTGGCTGAGGCTCACGTAGGCATCGTTGGCGCTGTCGCTTAAATTTGAATCTATACCGCGCAAAAAGCCGTAACCCTCGGCGGTAACCTCTAAAATCCCCGTAAAAAGTATGAAGCCGCCCTGCTTCGTCTGCATGCGTAAAATTTCAAAAACGAGCGCTTGGCGGCGGAATTCGCGCGGGTTCTCGACGCCTAGCTCGTCTGCTATGGCGATGAGATTTTCAAGATCCATCGAGCGGAGCTCCTCGATCTGGTAGCCCTCGACGGGAACGTGCGTTTTAGCGTAAGTTTTTCTGCCGTTTTGATTAGAATTTGAAACGGCGGTCTGGGTAGAATTTTGATTTGTATTTTCCATTTGTCCTCTTAGAGTGTGAAGTTATTAAATTTAGTTTTAAAAAGTGCTGAATTTAAAATTTAGTTCTCTTTATAAGCACCGAACCTTAAAATTTTTTGTTGTCTTCTGCTGATGAGCTCGTCTATACTAAGATCGTCTAGCTTGTGCAGCTCGGTTAAGACGTAGTTTCCAAGCGCTTTTATCGCGCCGTCCTTATCCCTATGAGCGCCCGTTTTAGGCTCTTTGATCACGTCGTCGATCAAGCCCAGCTCTTTTAGCTCCTCGGCGGTGATTTTTAGCGCCTTCGTAGCGGCCTCGCTCTTGCTCGGATCGTTCCACAAAATCGCAGCACAGCCCTCGGGAGAGATAACCGAAAAAATTGAGTTTTGAAGCATCGCCAGCCGATCGGCTACGCCGATAGCTAAAGCTCCGCCGCTGCCGCCCTCGCCTATAACTACGGCGATCGTAGGCGTTTTAAGATCGCTAAGCTCATATAAATTTCGCGCAATTGCTTCGCTTTGGCCGCGCTCCTCGGCGCCAAGTCCCGGATATGCGCCCGGAGTATCAATCAAAAATAAAATCGGAAGGTTAAATTTCTCGGCAAGTTTTGCTACGCGCAGAGCCTTGCGATAGCCCTCCGGATGCGGCATGCCGAAATTTCGCTTCAGCTTGTTTTTTGTGCCGCGACCCTTCTGCTCGGCGATCACGGCAATTTTGCGGTTGCCCATAATTCCTAAATAGCACACGATCGACGGATCGTCTCTAAAGGCGCGGTCGCCGTGAAGCTCCCTGGCGTCTTGCAAAAGCGCGCGAATATAATCAATCGCATAAGGGCGATCCGGGTGGCGCGCAAGCTGAAGCCTTTGGTATTCGTTTAAATTTTTATAAACTTTAGAAATTTCTTTTTCGAGGTTCTTATTTAAAATTTCGACCGCGTCCTCATCGCCGCGAATTTTCGCAGCGGTGATGTCCTCGTCGATCTGCTTTATAGACTTTTCGAAGTCCAAATAGCTCGCCATCAATCTACTCTTTTGAAAATAAGCGACGCGTTTGTACCGCCGAAACCGAAATTATTGCTCATAACGCAATCGAGTTTGGCCTTCCTAGCGACGTTAGGGACGTAGTCCAAATCGCAATCGGGATCTTTTGAAATTTGATTTATCGTAGGCGGTATGATGCCGTTTTGCATCGCTAAAAGGCTGATCGCAGCCTCTACCGTTCCGGCAGCGCCCAGGCAGTGTCCTAGCTGACCCTTAGTGGAGCTGACCGCAGGCACCTTGCCCTCGCCGAAAAGCTCTTTTAACGCCGCGGTTTCGTTTTTATCGTTTATCGCGGTGGACGTTCCGTGAGCGTTGATATAATCAATCTTTGGGCGTCCCGCCATCTCGTAGGCCTTTTTCATAGCGCGGATCGGGCCGTCTAGGCTAGGCGAAGTAATATGATAAGCATCGCCGCTGGCGCCGAATCCTACGAGCTCGCCGTAAATTTTAGCGCCGCGCGCTTTTGCGCCTTCTAGCTCTTCTAAAACCAAAGCCGCCGCGCCTTCGCCCATAACAAAGCCGTTTCGCTCCGCATCAAATGGACGCGAAGCGTGCGCTGGATCGTCGTTTCTAGCGCAAAGCGCCTTCATAGCGGCAAATCCACCGATACCTACTGGACAAACCGCAGCCTCGGCACCCACTGCGAGCATCTTTTTCGCTTCGCCGATCATAATAACTCTCGCAGCATCCATTATCGCATGCGCGGAAGCCGCACAAGCCGTGACACTGGATAAATTCGGACCTTTTAGGTTGTAGTATATTGAAACAAAGCCGCCGAGCATATTTACTAACGCAGAAGGGATAAAAAACGGAGAAATTCGCCTAGGGCCGCGCTGCAAGCAGGTATTGGCGTTTATCTCGATGTTCGGTAGGCCGCCGATACCGCTAGCGGAGCTCACGCCGAATTCGTCGCTATCGAAGTCGCTAAATTTAGCGTCGTCTATGGCTTCGCCCGCGGCCTTAAGCCCTAGTTGGACAAATCTATCCATCTTTTTTATCTCTTTTCCATCCTCGATTATGCTCGAAGGATCGAAACCTTTTACTTCAGCTGCAATTTGAACCGGAAATTCGCTAGCGTCAAAGAGCGAAATTTTATCAACCCCGGTTTTTCCGTTACAGATATTTTCAAAACTGCTCTGTTTGTCAAGCCCGAGAGAGGTTACCATCCCGATGCCCGTTACTACGACTCGTTTCAAAACCGCTTCCTTAAAATTTTATTTCTTAGGCAAATTTTCTATATAATCTACTACGTCTTTAATGCTTACTAATTTTTCGGACTCGCTATCTGGGATCTCGATACCGAATTTCTCCTCTAAAGCCATTACTAGCTCAACTACGTCAAGAGAGTCCGCGCCCAAATCCTCGATAATTTTCGAATCAACTTTAACTTGATCCGGGCTTACGCTTAGTTGCTCTACAACTACGTCTCTTACATCTTCAAATACTGCCATTTTAGCACTCCTTTAAAAAAATACCGCGTAATTCTATAATATTTAACCTTAAATTCCGCTATTTAACGCTACATATAGAGCCCGCCGTTGATTTTAAGCGTCTCGCCCGTAATGTAGCCCGCGCCGTCGCTGAGCAAAAACGCAACTCCTTCGGCAACGTCGCTCGTGCTTCCCATGCGCTTAAGCGGGATGCTCGCTTCGTAGCTTGCTTTTACGTCGTCGCTTAGCGCGTCCGTCATATCCGTAGCGATGAAGCCCGGAGTTATGCAGTTGAAGCGGATTCCGCGCACTGCGCCCTCCTTTGCGAAACTCTTACTCATCGCGATCATTCCGCCCTTGCTCGCGCTGTAATTGACCTGCCCGGCGTTGCCCATTTCGCCGACGATCGAGGCGATATTTACGACCGCGCCGAAGCGCTTTTTGCTCATTAGCTTTAAAGCTTCGCGGCAGCCGATGAAGGCGCTGCTTAAATTTGCTTCGATCACGCCCGTGAAGTCTTCCAGCTTCATCCTAAGCGCGAGCTTGTCGTTCGTGACGCCCGCATTATTTACGAGATAGCTTAGTTCGCCGTCGCTTTGCGCGATCAAGCTTAGCGCCTCGCTAAATTCCGCCTCGTTCGTCGCGTCAAATTTTATCACCGCACCCTCTCCTCCGTTTGCGCGGATCTCCTCTAGCAGCGCGTCGGCAGGCTCTGGTGCAGAGCGATAATTGATCCACACCTTAAGTCCGCAAGAGGCCAAAGTCCTTGCGATCTGCGCGCCGATACCGCGGCTTGCGCCCGTGATTAAAACGTTTTTCCCGCTAAATTTCATATTTGTCCTTTTATTAAAATTTTAATCTCTAGCGTAAATTTATCCAAATTTACCTAAATTTTAGCAGTTTAAATCTGCTCGCGGCTCGCGCCGTTTAAATTTCAAAATAGCGCCTCGTCCATCTCCGCGGGCTTCGGCAGCCCCATTAGCTTTAGCACGGTCGCTGCGACGTTGCTAAGCCCAAGTCCGCTCTTTAGTTCGCGCGCGCCCTCGCCCGCAACGAAACAAAACACGTCAAAGGTCGTGTGGTTGGTTAAAATTTTGCCGTCAGCGTCTCGCATCGCCTCGCAGTTGCCGTGATCGCTAATCTGGACATAGGCGTAATCGTGCGCCCTCGCCGCGCTTAAAATTTTACCGATACACTCATCTACCGCCTCGACCGCCTTTATCGCGGCGTCGTAATTGCCCGTGTGGCCGACCATATCGCCGTTTGCGAAATTTACGACGATGAAATCGATCCCCGCTTCGATACCGCGGATCACCGCGTCGCACACAGCAGGCGCGCTCATCTGCGGCTGCTCGTCGTAGGTTTTTACTTTGGGGCTTGGTATCAGCACGCGAGTTTCGTTCGGAAGCGGCTCCTCGACGCCGCCGTTAAAGAAAAACGTCACGTGGGCATATTTTTCGGTCTCGGCGGTGTGAAGCTGCGTAAGACCGGCTTCCGCGATCACTTCGCAAAGCGTGTTTTTTAGCACGGGCTTCTCAAAAAGCAGAGGAAATTTAAAGCTCGCGTCGTATTCGCTCATCGTGATTAAATTTTTCACGACGAACTTCCGCTTGAATTCGCTAAAGCTCTCATCGCCCAAAGCCGCGCAAAGCTCTCTAGCGCGATCGTTTCTAAAATTTATAAAAATCACTCCGTCATCCGCGCCGATACCGCTAAAGCCGTTAAAGCTCGCAGGCTCGATAAACTCGTCGCTTACGCCGCGCTCGTAGCTTTGCAGCATGTACTTGCTAGGCGAAATTTCAAGCGGCGCCGCTTCGCCCAAAAGCACGTCGTAAGCGCGCTTTACGCGGTCAAAGCGCTTGTCGCGATCCATCGCATAAAAGCGCCCGCAAACGCTGCCGACTTTAAATTTAACCTGTAGGCGCTTTAAAAATTCCGCCCCGCTGCTCGGCGAAACGTCGCGCCCATCGGTGATAGCGTGCGCCCATGTCTCGCAACCCGCATTTTGCGCTATCTCGCAGATCGCGTCGAAATGGCGCAGGTGCGAATGCACGCCGCCGTCGCTATAAAGCCCTATGACGTGCAGCCTGCGGCACTTTGAAAGCAGGTTTTGCAGCGCTTCGTTTTTCTCAAGCGAGCCCTCATCGATCGCGCGATCGATTTTGACTAGGTTTTGATACAGAATTCTACCGCTTCCGATCGTCATATGCCCTACTTCGCTGTTTCCCATCTGCCCTTGCGGCAAGCCCACGGCAAGCCCGGAGGTGTGCAGCAGCGTATTGGGCACGTTTTTAAAAAGATAATCATAGGCGGGCTTTTTGGCATTTGCGAACGCGTTAAATTTATCGCTCGCATTAAAGCCGATGCCGTCGGTGATGAGTAAAATCGTCTTTTGCCCCATTTTGGCTCCTAAATTTCGTCTAAATTTCGCCGCGCAGGCCTTTTGAGGCAGGTCTGCGGCGCTGTTTTTACAAGCGGCATTATACTTTTTTTTGGCAAATGCGACAAAATTTCATCCGCCCTAAAAGCTAAATTTTACCTCTTTTATACTAAAATGCGCCTTTTCATAAAATTTCAAGGGCAAACTTTGTTTTATTATCTTTATCATCTTACGAATATAAATTTCTTCCAATACATCACCGCGCGCGCAGGAATCGCGTTTTTTATCGCTTTTTGCTTTTCGGTCTGGGCTATGCCGCGGTTTATCCGCTGGGCGCAAGCCAGACACGCCGCGCAGCCCATCTATGATTTGGCGCCGCAAAACCATCAGAAAAAGAACAAAACCCCGACGATGGGCGGGCTCGTTTTCGTTACCGCCGCGGTGTTTGCAAGCCTGATGTGCGCCAAGCTAAACAACGTCTTCGTACTCTGCGGCCTGCTCTGCCTTACGGGCTTTGCGTTCATCGGTTACAAAGACGATATCTCTAAAATTTTAGGCCGACGCAACCACGCAGGCCTTAGCGCACGAGCCAAATTCGCGCTACAAAACGTCCTGGCGCTTTTGATCGGAGGGACGCTTTATGCTTTTAGCGACCTGGGCGGGGAATTTTTCGTGCCGTTTTTCAAATACCCTCTGCTAAATTTATGGATCTTCGCGCCGCTGTTTTGGACGATCGTGATAAGCGCGAGCTCAAACGCGGTAAATTTAACCGACGGACTAGACGGGCTAGCGACCATTCCGTCGGTATTCTCGCTATGTAGCCTAGGCATTTTTATATATCTGTGCGGACACGCGATCTACTCGCAATATCTCTTGCTGCCGCGCGTCGCGGGCGCAGGCGAGGTCTGCATCATCGTCTCGGCGCTCATCGGCGCGCTGCTTGGGTTTTTGTGGTTCAACTGCTACCCCGCCGAAGTCTTTATGGGCGACAGCGGCAGCCTCAGCGTGGGCGCGTTTTTAGGATACTGCGCGGTCATCACGAAAAATGAAATTTTACTCATAATGATCGGTTTCGTCTTCGTCATCGAAACGCTCAGCGTGATCTTGCAGGTGGGCAGCTTTAAAATTTTCAAACGCAGAATTTTCCTAATGGCGCCGATACACCACCATTTCGAGCTTAAAGGCTGGGTCGAAAACAAAATCATTATCCGCTTTTGGATCATCGCGCTGATCGCAAATATCATAGCGCTGACGTCGCTGAAATTGAGATAAAATGCGAGCGCAGATCGAGCCCGACTTCAAAACGGCGCGCGGAATATACGGCGAAATTTTAAAGCAAATTTTAGCCTACACGGCTTACTGCGACGATAACGGCGATCCTGACGGCGCAAAATACCGCGAGCTAGAGGCGGCGCTACACGAAATCACAGGCAAAGATATGAGTAAATTTGATCTTTGGGAGTGGTGGGAAGCGGACGGCGCGGAAAATTTGGCTTTCGATATCGCACTACCGGAGCCGCAATTAGTGCCGGATATCACAAAGGACGAACTGCGCGAGATCGTGGAGCGGATGAGCACTTTTGAGCCGCGCGAGACGGGAGATGCTTTTTTAGACGCTTTTTACTACCGTCCTAATTTTGCCGCAGACGGCGGATATTTTACCGAGTTTTTAAAGTTAAATTTTAAGGATACTTACGATCCGCTACTTTTTGAAAGATGCGAGAGAAGCGGCGAAATTACCGAGCTTAACGCCGATGAGATAACTCAAATTTTATGGGGCAAAAGGGGAGAAAAATGAAAAAATCGCTATTTGGCTACGGGCTTACGACCAGAGCGATCGCCGAGCACTGCCGCGACGAAGGCGGCTGGGACATATACGACGATAAATTTGAAATTTCTTCGGGCGCGCCTAAGCTGGATGAGTTCGGCAACGCGCTTTTAAACCCGAGCGAGTTCGATCCCGCCGCAAGCGAGCTTGAAATCCCAAGCCCAGGCTTCCCTCCGCATCACGAGCTGGTGCGAAAGGCGCGAAATTTAATCAGCGAATACGATTATTTTAGCGATTACGAAGGTCTTAAAATTTGGATCAGCGGCACGAACGGCAAGACCACGACGACGAAGATGATGCAGCACCTACTCGAGCGATACGGCTCGCAAATGGGCGGCAACGTGGGCGTTCCACTTGCAAAACTTGATAAAAGCGCCAAAATTTGGGTGCTGGAGACGAGCTCGTTTACGCTGCACTACACCAAACACGCGCGCCCCGATATCTACGTGCTGCTTGCGATCACGCCCGATCATCTCAGCTGGCACGGCGATTTCGCGGAGTATGAGCGCGCCAAACTCTCGCCGCTGCTAGCGATGCGCGAAGGCTCCGTGGCGCTGATCCCGCGCGCCTACGAAAACTCCGCCGCCGCGCAAAATAGCCTAGCGCGCGTGATCTGCTACGAAGATGAAGCGGATCTAGCGCAAAAATTCGGCATCGATTTAGGCGAGATAAAATTCCGCACCCCCTTTTTGATCGACGCGCTTTTGGCGCTGTGCGTGGAGAAAATTTTATTCGACAGATGCGACGCCATGCGACTGAACGACTTCGTGATCGAGGGAAATAAGCTCGAAGAGCTTACCGACACGCGCGGCAGGGTCTGGGTCAATGACACGAAGGCCACCAACATCGATGCGTGTGCGCAGGCGCTAAAGCGCTACGCGGGGCGCAAAATACATCTGATCCTCGGCGGCGACGATAAAGGCGTGGATCTGCACCCGCTTTTTGCGGGGTTTAAAAAATACGATCTGCAAATTTACGCGATCGGCTCAAATACCGATAAAATCGTGCTTTTATGTGACGAATACAGACTTCCTTGCGTGCGCTGCGAAATTTTACAAACGGCGGTGAGCGAAATTTCGAAGCGATACCGAGGCGCAGATTTCGAAAAAAGTGGCGCAAGCGAATTGAAAGTACAAAATTCAGGCGCGGATGACGGGTGCAACGGCGGCAAGGCGAAAGAAAACGCAAAGATCGGCGAGAATACGCTGCAAAAAGGCGGCGGCTCATCCGCCGTAGGCGACGACGCCTCTTCGCCGCAACGCCGCACAAACGACGGCGAAACTCGGAATTCGCAGAATTCTAAAAATTTCGAAAATTTTAAAAATTCCATAAATTCTGCGAGCGAAATAGCGCTGCTAAGCCCTGCATGTGCGAGCTTGGATCAATTTAAAAGCTACGCGCAGCGCGGTGAGGAATTTAAAAAGTGCGTCGCAGCGCTCGCGGATTGAGCGGGCTCATTAAATACGCTGCAATGCCCATAGGTCAAAAGAAATTTATTAAAATCGGCCCCGAGCGGGCGCCTATCCAAATAGACCCGCTACCGCCGATACGAGCAGGCGCAGCGCCGAAGCGCGCTGCGCCTGCCGCGCTAAATTTTAACCGAACAAGGCGGAGAATTTATTTACTAGAGCGATCGCTTGTCTCGGCGCCGCAAAGGCTTACCGCTAGATCCCTGTTTAAATTCCGAGCGAGCGACTGGCCGTTTTGCTGCACGGTGCGCAAAAATACGGCAAAATCGCAAATTTTAACCGAGATTTAAGTATTGCATGGCTAAAATTACTTTTTCTTTTTGGTGGTTGGATAGCTCAGTCGGTAGAGCAGCAGACTGAAAATCTGCGTGTCGGCAGTTCGATTCTGCCTCTAACCACCACCTCATATGTCTTCAATGAACCCGCATCTTAGATAAAAAGCGATCGCGAATTAAATATCTTTTAACACAACAATGCTAAAATAACAAAATTTTACGAAAGGCAAAAGCGGTAAAAGCATGCTGATTCTTGGTGAAAAATACAAATTTACCGACGCGGAGCTAGGAAGGCTTAATAAAAAATTCGACAAGGTCGACATCGTAAAATACGCCGCTCGCCCCTTTGCAGAGGTCCAGCTACAGATCGAAAGCCTACTTAAAAATCACAATTATAAATTTCTGATCATAAACACTAAAGAATTTATCGATCCTAAAATGATAAAATTCCTCACGCTTTTGCAGTTTCGTTTCAATCACAAGCGGCTCAAAATTCTAACTATCGAAAAATTTTTAGAAAAATTCTTTCATAAATGCTATATCCCCGACGACGATAGGGATTTGGAATTTTTAAGCAACATTAGGCCGTATAACGACTTCGAGTACGCTACGAAGCGCGTCATAGACTACATAGGCGGAGCGATCCTGTACGTTATATTTTTTGCGATCAAATTTCACGTAAAAAAGAAGATAGACGAGCAGTCGCCCGGGAAATTATACTTCATCCAAAATCGCGTAGGACTAAATTTGAAAAATTTCAGATGTTATAAATTTCGAACCATGCACGAGCATTGCGTTCATAATCCATACACGCAGAAAAACGATAGCAGGGTGTTTGAGTTCGGCAAATTTATGAGAAAGACCAGGATGGACGAGCTGCCGCAGTGTATCAACGTACTGCGCGGAGATATGCACCTGATCGGTCCTCGCGCGGAGTGGGACATTTTGGTCAGAAACTACGAAAAAGCGATCCCCTATTACAACGAACGCCATCTGGTCCGCCCGGGCATCACCGGCTGGGCGCAGGTCAATTACCCCTATGGAGAAAACATCGATGATGCCAAGCAAAAGCTAATGTACGATCTTTATTACATCAAATACTGGTCGCTGTGGCTGGAGATCAAGACGATCTTTGTGACGATCGCCGTTATGATTAGAAAAAAGGGTTTGTAAAATTTAATCTCCCAAAACCATCTTTAAAAGCCTGTCGTTTACTTTATGAACATCAAATTTTTCCTCCGCGATCCTTCTGCTCTCTAGTCCCATTGTATCGATCGCTCCCGGATTTTGTATAAAATACTCCATCTTCCGCACCAGGGTTTCATATTCGCAGGGCGGCACCAAAAAGCCGTTCAGTCCGTCCGCGACCGTCTCTTTGCAACCCACGCTATCGGTCGTGATCACCGCCCTGCCTATCGCCATCGCCTCCTGCGTGCTTCTAGGGACGCCTTCTCTGTAATACGACGGCAGTACGAACACGCTAGAGCCCGCGATCCACTCATCCACATTGTCCACGAAGCCCGGATATATCACGATGCCGTCGTTTAGATACATATCTAGGTGTCGTTTTTTCAGACCGAAAGGATTTGTCTCGTCAAAGGAGCCCAAAATATAAAATTTCACCTCTTTGTACTTTTGCTTTATGATCTTTGCGGCCCGCAGATACTCAAACACCCCCTTCTCCGCCAAAAGCCTAGCTACAAATATGAAACTCACGGGCCCTGCGGGCGCTCTGGAGTATTTAAATTTAGCCAGATCGACCCCGATGCCGCCTAAAATTTCAACGCTTTTTACGTCGATTTTATATCTACCAACAAGGTCTTTTTTATCGTCGCTATTTAGCAAGATGAGTTTGTCGAGCAGAGGAAGGCTAAGCTTATAGAGCAAAATTTGAATAAATTTTATAAATTTCGTCTTGGCCGATGGTCCGTTTTTATGCAAAGTAAAAGCCCCGCCTAGCCCCTCAAGCATACCGACGATACGCGGCACTCTCGCCAATCTTGCCGCTATGGTGCCGAAAATCACAGGCTTGACGAAAAAGCTAAATACGATATCCGGTTTATGTTTTTTAACGAGCTTTATCAAATCATATACCGCGATGACGTCTCTAAGCGGATTTAAGCCTTTAGAGTTTAGCTTGTAATCCAAAGCCGTCGCGCCGAGCTCCTTGATCCTGCCGCGAGAAGCATCGTCGTAATCATCCGCTAGGCAATAAATTTTAAAATTTTGCCCGGCGAGCCTAGCGATAAATTCTTTTCTGAAATTTATCATCATAGAAGCGGCTCCGCCGATAATAAAAATTTTTTTCAAAACCAGACTCTGTTATTAAATAATAGATATTTTATCACGGTGATAAAAAAAGCTATTAGGATAAAATACCCCAAGTAGAAGGTTTTTTTTGTGTTTAAATTTTTAAATAAAACGTAGGGGATAAAAAATTCAAAAACGCTAAATAGCAGATAAACTCTGCCTAAAATAGGGATGCCGTAAAATAAAATCCGCAGCAGCGCCGCAAAGTACGCGAGATTGTATAAAAATATGCTCTTTTTATCCGTCTCTTTTTTGTAAAACAGCACAGACAGCATATTCGTAAAAAGGATAAAATAGATGCCCAAATAGCTAAAAATGCTTTCGCTATAAAGCTTCATATGATAAGAGACCAGATAGTCCGTGTAGATATTAGCAGGGGCGTGATTGTAGATAAATTCTGCAATTATCTGAATGATCCCGATCCTATTAAATATAAAAAACAGTATAAACGTAAAGATCATCAAGGCGGCTTTATAGTGCTTTTTAAATAAATCAAATATCAAAAATAAAGGTATTACAATGATAATGGTCGGATGGAAAAGCGCTCCTACGGCGGTAAGCACAAAAGATTTTAAAATTTTACGCTCATAGTATAAAATAAAAACTATCGGTATAAGGGTCGTAGCGATAATCGATCTAAAGGTGTTAAAAGACATAGCAAAAAATGATAAAGTAAAAAGTATATACATAAAAATCTGAAGTCTATCGTCGAAACGGTAGAATTTCGCATATGTTTTGATCATGTAGTTTAAAGCGATGGTTTGCGCCGCCGCCCAAATAGTAAAAAACAACACGTAATTTGTAGTCAAGGGGCTTAAAAATTTTATCAAAAGATACATGTTTATCCCCTTGTATGGAGGGAATAGCTCGATCTTGCCTAAAAATATATCTCTAAAAAGCTCATAATCGGTCCCGTAATTATCCTGAAACGCCACTAGAATAAAAAATATAGATAAAAAAGCATAATATAGCAGCGGTCGAATTTGTCTGTGTTCGATAGAAAAACTATACGCTAAAGCGGCGAAAAAATAAAATATAAAAATTGCGTATAAAGTGTGCATGTTTTAACTCGTTTCCTATTTAGAGATATTTTTTCTAGCCCAAAGAGCTATCGTTCTAAATTTTAGATAGGCTTTTAATCCCAATAAATTATATATAACAACCCCGATCCTATCTCTAGTATTAGAATTTCTATCTTTCAATACGGCCGCAGAATTGTTTTTTATGATCCGATCCATTTTTATCAGCGCGTCCCTGCTTAAATCATCTAAATTATCCTTAAATTTATAAAAGCTCATAAATGCATCTCTGAGCTTTCTGGCCTCTATGGATTTTACGATATCTCGATCATCGCGGAAATATTTTTCTAGCTCATCTAAAATATCGAATATGATCAGATCTTTGACGCTGCCCTTGCTTGTCATAATGGAATTATCTCTTATTAGATAAAAATAATCCTTCAGATCGCAAAAGGCTATCCTATCCGCCTTTGAGGCTATGATAGGCGTGGTTGCGAGGTCTTCGTATATCTGGCCTTTTGGAAATCTAATGCCCGAAAACAGCTCTTTTTTATAAATTTTAGCAAACGCATTCACATTATAATATCCGCCGCGAAATAAATTTTCTATGCACTCCTTGGCCGTATGGATCAAAACAGGCTCGTCGTTTATGCTTTTTTCATAAATTTTATCTTCACTACCTTCATAAACGCGCCTGATTGAGGTGATAGCCATATCCGCATCGTATCTATCTATCAAGTAATATAAATTTTGTATATAAAATTTACTTACCCGATCATCGCTATCTATAAAAGCTAAATATTCGCCGCTTGCTATATCGATGCCTGCGTTTCTAGCATCGCTAAGACCGCCGTTTTGTTTATGGACTACTTTTATACACCCGTCTTTTGGCGCGTATTCATCGCAAATTTCAAAGCAGCCGTCGGTGCTTCCGTCATCTACTAATATTATCTCTAAATTTTTATAAGTTTGATTTACGATGCTATCGATACACTTTCTCAGATACTTTTCGACATTATATATCGGCACTATTACGGATATTAAAGCCCCATTCACACGCGTTCCCCGTTAAATTTCGTTAATCATTAAAATCGCCGCTACGCCGAATATGCACGCCACTAAATACCCGGCTGCAAGTCCGATCACCGTCCCTACGGCACCGTACAGCGGTATAAAATATAAATAAGCCGCAACGGCACTGCTTAGCGCAAGCCCCCATTTATAGATAAGGAGTTTACCTAACTTCATTTTAATTATGTATAAATTTAAGGCCTCGTTTAAAAATATAAGCGGCAAAATAAACAACAGGTATCTAAAAATTTCTACTGCGCCGCTAAATTTGGCTCCGAATATCAAACCTATCAGGCTTGGCGATAAAAAGTATATCGCCGCGCTCGTAAAAACCGCGAGAACCGACATCGCGCAGGCAAGCAGCCATATGTTTTTCTTTACGATGCGCAGCTCGTTAAATTTATACACGAACAAAGGCGCAAACGACGCCGCTATAATTGATGCCATAGCGGTCACGCTAGTAAAAAGCTGAGCGGCGGAAGCGTATAAGCCTAGGCTCGTGCCGTCGCTTAGGTAGCGCGTCGCGACGATATCCGCTCGCCAAAATACGCACATAAAGCAGATGCCTACAAAAAACGGCAACCCCTCTTTAAGAAGCGATAAGGTCTTGTCAAAATTAAATGTAAAAAATAGATTTTTGTTTAAAATTTTATATATCAAAAGCAAGCCCAGCGCCATGCATACGCTCTCGAGCATATACGTAAGCGCATAAATATGGATGTTAGTAACCCCCAGCCAAAATAGCGATGCCAAAAGAGCTACTTTTGTGATCGTAAAGCAGATGTATAGGGCGCTTCTGTATTTTATCATCGTCTGAGATTGCAAAAAGGCGGTGACGATACTGAATGCTTCGTCTAGTAAAATACAAAATCCAAGGATTAAAGCCAGATGAAATACTTTTATGTCGTTACTAAAATATACGAATGCCAAAAAAGCGATATATGCCGCTATGCAGAAAAATGTCCTGATAAAAAAACCGCTTCCCATCAGGCATCTGCGCTCCGCCCCATCGGCGATCGCGAGCTTCGGCACCATGAGTTCTGCAGAGTTGACATACGAAAGCGATTTGAAAATCACTACGAGCCCCAAAATATACTGAAAGATACCGTATCTCTCCACTCCTAAAACTCTAGCCAAAATCGACGCCGTCACTACGCCGCCTGCGATCCTAACGCCGTGCTCCGACAAAAGCCAGAAGATATTTTTGGCTACCTTCGTTTTATCATTCATCTTTTAAATTTAAAAATCCTTTGAAATTTAACCGAAAAGTTTGGCTACGAAATTTTACTCTATAAGTTTTAAAAGCAGATAAACGCCTGCGCAATTTTGCCCATCCGATCAAAATTTTACCGCGCAACTGAAGCAGTATGGAGTTTACTAGCATTTTGGATTGGCGCAGATGACTTAGGCGTCGCAAAAATTCTTTTGATAACATACCCGAGGTAGCGCTACAATCAACACGGCGACCATAGAATTTCATCTCAAATTTAATATCGTCGCCGTTTCTGCGCTACGCTAAAACCCAGCAGCCGCTACCCGGCCTAACGCTGCGTAATTGGATCTTTCTAATACTAAGCGGCTTAGCTACGGGTGTGCATCGCAGCTGGCGTATTTTAAAGCCCTACAAATCGGCAAAGCCTATCAAGTAGCGCCTATCGACAAACCAAGCGTAGCACTCATTGCAATCATCGCCGTGATCTTTTTAGGCGAGCGCCCGAGCCTTCGCGAATGGTTTGCGTTAGCGTTCATCGGCAGGGGCGCGATGATGCTAGCGTTTAAATAATGATGGTCTTGCTATGCCGTTACTACTAAAAATTCTAAGAGCAAGATTTGAAATATATTAAGCCCAAACCCAAAAGCCCTAGCCCCCTAAATCCAACCTAGAAAGTATCAGTCTTTTTAGGTTGGTGTAAAATTACGCTTCGGCCCAATTTACTTTTACGCGACAAAAGGCTTCTTCATGCCCCATACTCTTTCCTGCCGCGCTTATAAAGACGGGGTTTTGAAGTATCCATGCCGCACCGAAATCTTTCCCTCTGCCGCCAAATCCTCCGCCGCTTCAATGAATTGCGATGCAAAATTTTTAAAAATTCCAAGCCTTAAAATTCCGTATCGAAACGGCTTGCGGCGTCGTCTTGCCCGCCCTCGTCCGTTACGCATACGCCACTAAAAGCGAGCACTCTCGCAGCATAACGGCGGCCGCATAAATTTAAAATTCTAAGCGCGCCTG
>CAUUKU010000041.1:0-16732 GCA_963545665.1 uncultured Campylobacter sp.
GACGTAGAGCAAAAAGCCTTCGATCTCAAAGCGCATGCCGAAAATTTCAAATTTCAGCACCTTCGAGACCTGCCACAAGATCGCAACGAAGGCGATGAGCTTGGCGAGATTGTAGACGAGCGATTTTACGAGATCGACGCTTTTTTGCACGAGCAGCAGGCTGTCCTCGGCGATACGCTGATCGGGGTTGTCTAGCTTTGCGATCATTTTTGAAATTTCACGATCTGCGCGAGTTTTAGATGAAATTTCATTCTCGCTTGCGCCGCTTTGCCCTGCCGCATTTTGCTCCGCCTCACTCGGTAAAATTTCAAGCCCCTTTGCGTCTCTATATAAAGCCGCGCTGTTCGCCTCGGCTGCGAAATACTCTGCGCACTCGTTTAAATTTGCGTCGCCAGGTTTTTCTAAATTTGAACCGCCCTGGGCACTGAAATTCCCCTCAAGGCTCGTGCGGTAGAAGTTTGCGTTATGTAGCCATTTGCGCTCCATCATCGCGCTTAGCCGCTCGCGCCAGACGATTACGAGCAGTTTGCGAAGCCAGCTGCCGCAGACGATAAAAAGCACGATGAGCGCCGTGTAGAGCAAAAACTCGCCCACGAGCGCGGGGATCAGCTCGCCTTTAAGCTCGCTTAGCGCGTCGTAAAAGCGCTTATCCCACGCGTTCATCAGCACGCTGATTTTGATGATAGCGAGGCTAAAACCAAGCGCGAGCAGCAGCAGCGCCCACAGCTTCGCCGCGCCCTTGCCGAACCAGTGCGGACGTAGAATTTCAAAAAATTGCTTTAGCGTTTTCAAATTTTCTCTTTAAATTTTAAAATTTAGCGCCGGTTACAGCGAGATCGCGGGATTAAATTTGATCCCGCGACCTCGCGAGCGGATTTTATGCTCGCAAGTCTGCGCGTTTAATTCGCTCGGAATTTCGCGGGATTAAATTTGTCGCCCGCATCGCCCGCGATCGCCCGCGCCAATCAATCGTTAATCAACCAAATCGTGAGTTAAATTTTAATCCCGCGGCTTCGTTCAAATTTTACCCGCCTCGCTACGTGCTACTTGCGACAAAGCTCAACCTCTCGCCTCTACGCCCGCTTCATCCGCGCTCTTATAAAGTCCGATTTATCCGCAACCGCGTGCGAGGAAGTTTGTCCAAATTCACATAAGCGCAAAATTCCATCCGCACCTAATATGTATAATTAAGCGTCAACATAAAATTCCGCGGCTCGCCGTAGTAGTTGTTATGCCCCGCTACGCGATTTTGCGTGTTTTGAAAATACTTCTTATCCGTGATGTTTTTGACCGCAAAATTTACGCTAAAGTGTTTGTCGAAATGATAGCCGACGTTTGCGTCCCACAGCGCGTAAGCCTTCTGCGGCGCGGCGTAGTACGCAACGTTTTCGCGATATATCGAAGCGGTTTTGCTCTGATAGCGCACGCCCGTACCCAGGGCGATCTTACGATTTTCGCCGAGCGGAATTTCATAGTTCGTATAGAGCTTAAACAGATGCTTCGGAATGTAGCGTTTGGCGTTTGCGCCCTTGCTATAATCGACCGCCGCGGAGGTTCTTTCCGTCTTTAAATAGACGCTGCGGTTGAAAGTATATCCCGCGAATAATTTCCAATTCTCAGTAAGCGAGCCTTGCAGCTCGGCATCCACGCCGCGGCTTCGCACCTTGCCCTCGGCGATAGAGTAGTTCGTATTAAGAGGATCGCTCATCGCCCTATTTTTCTGAATGATCTGAAATAGCGCGACATTCGTATTAAGCGCGCCGTCAAAAAATTCTCCCTTCACGCCGGTTTCTAAATTATAGCCGACGACAGGATCTAAAATTTTACCGTCTTTATCGCGCGCAGCTTGCGGCTTAAAAATTTCGGCATAGCTTGCGTACCACGAAAAATTATCCGCAAAGTCCCAGACTACCCCCGCATACGGCGTAAAATCCGATTTGCTCGGGCTCGCGCTATGCGAAGCCGTGCCGCGCAAAATATTATAATAATACCTGCTGTAGGTTACCTTCGAAAAGCGCCCGCCGAGCAAAAAGTGAAAATCGTCGGTTAAGTTTAATCTAGTCCCGAGCGAGATCGCGCGCTGTTTTATGGTAGTGGAGCTTCGGTCTTTAAATGTAGCGGCACTGCTCCAATCGGGCTGAGCGATCCTTGAGCGGTCCCAATTATAAATATTCATCCCCAGCGACGCCAGAGACGAATCTCTCGTCCTAGTCTCGCGCCAATTAAGCTTTTCGTTGCTAAGCGAGCCGTTTAAGAAAAAGTCGTGCTTCTGCCCAAATGCTTCGAATTTACCGTCTAGCCCCGTTTGAAACCCGATCTCTTTGGAGTCGTTATCGTAAATTCTATATCGCACCGTATGCGACGTAGTGCCGTTGTAAGGATTTGCCCCGCCGAGCGCTCCGAATTTTAACATGCTGTCGCTATCGGTATAATTGAGCCTCGCATAGGCTTTCAGATCATCGCTAAATTCGTGCGAAAGTTCGCTGTAGGCGTTAAATTTTTTATATTCGCTTCTGTCCCAATCCGAGCCGAAGTAGCTTCTGCGCGGTAAATTCAGTAAATTTCCATGATTGTCTAAAACGGGCACGCCGTAAATATCATAGACGCCGACGGTTTTTTGCCACAAAAATCCCGCGTTAAGAAGCGTCTTATCGGCCACGTCAAATTCCGTCGAAACGCCGATGCCTTCGCGATAGCCGTTGCGCGGATAGTCCTTAAACGAGCCCGTTTTACTTAAAATTCCGATCAGCCGCGCGCGTGCCGTACCGCTTTGATTTATCGCATCCGTTACGTCGATCATACCGCGATAATTATCCCAGCTACCGCCGCTTATACTTGCGTTAAAGCCGAACTGATCGCTCGGACGCTTTCGGATTAAATTTATCGTGCCGCCGGGCTCGCCGTTGCTTTGCGTAAGGCCCGCTACGCCGCGCAGAACCTCGACGCGATCATAGAATTCCAAATCGGTAAATTCCTTCGATGAGCCCAGAGGCCCGAACACGGAGCTAGAAACCGAGCTTGCGATGCCGTCTTCTTGGATATTATCGACATAAAAGCCGCGCGAGACGATGCGATTGCCGCCCGCGTCGTTATTTAGCGAAATGCCGGTGGCGTATTTTGAAAGAGCCTCTTCGGCGTTGTGCAAGCTCAGATCTTTTAAAAGCTGATTGGAGATGACGCTTATGGATTGCGGCGTCTCTCTTATGCTTAAATTTAGCCCCGTCGCGGTGCTCATATTGCCCGTCGTATAAGAGCCCGTGCCCTCGGTAGTGGACAGATCGGCCTTGCCCGTGACGTTTATGGTGCCGAGATTATCGCCGTCCAAACCCTGCAGCGTAGAATTTGCCGCGCTACCGCTTTGCGGCGCAGTACTGCTAGTGGCGGAATTTGAAGCAGGCGGCGCGAAGCTCTGCGATGCAGCGCTTGCGCGTGAGCTTTCGTTTTGCGCTGCGGCGAGCCAAAACGGCGAGTAAAGTAGCGCAAAAGAGAGTAAAATTTTACCCTTTTTCATGGGTGATCCTTAAAATTTGATTTAATAATCTCTATCTATTTTGAGGCGCAATTATCGTGCAATGTTTCTTAAATAACGATAAAAATTTTGCCGCAAAAAGTATAAATTTATACCGATCTTGCGGCCTTAGAGCGCAAATTTAACGCAGTCGGTAAGCTCGCGTGAACGCCTTTTAACGAGCGGGCGCGCGCAGAAGGACATCTTCTACGCGCTCTATACGCACAGGCTCTTTATCCGCTGGACATCCTCTACGCGCTCTATGAGCATGCTTCTCCGCGCATAAAGGCTACGGCTTCTGCGTTTTCGCGCACTAGCAGCAGGGTTGCCGGCTTCAGCGCGCTGCTTGACAAAATTTAACCCCCTAAGCCTGCGCCCGATGAGATGCGTGATCAGCGAGCAAAGCGGCGTATAGATCGCGAGCGCCTTTTAATTTACGCGCAGTGCTCGCCCGCATTCGCGCCTTAATACGTATAATTTAGCGTCAGCGTCAGCCTTCTGGGCTCGCCGTAGTAGTTTAGGCGGTCTGCCGAGCGGTTCATAGAATTTATAAAATATTTCTTATCGGCGATGTTTCTGATCGCAAAGTTTAGCCCGAAATTTTTATTAAATTTATAGCCCACGTGAGCGTCGAGCAGCGTGTAGCTCTTCTGCGGCGGCGCGGCAAACGCCCCCTTGTAATACGAACCCGTCCTGCTCTGATACCTGCCTCCAAGACCGAAATTTAAACCCGGCAGCGCAGGCGGCGCGTAGCTCGTATAAAGCCTAAAAATGCGTCTCGGCACGTAAGCGTTGGCTATCTCGCCCTTGGCGTGAGCGCTTAGGCTCGGATGCACCTTCTCATCCTGTAGATACACGCTCTTAGCGTAGGTATAGCCCGCTAAAATTTGTAAGTCCCGCGTGAGCTTGCCCGAAATCTCCGCCTCAAAGCCGCGAGTTCTTATCTTGCCGCCGTCTATCCAGTAGTTCGACGGATAGAGCCTAGGATCGGGCACGGCTTTGTTTTGCAAAAGCGTCTGAAAGAGCGCGACGCTGGAATTTAACGCACCGTCAAAGTACTCGGACTTGAGCCCGAACTCCGCGTTTGAGCCGAGCACGGGCTTAACGAAGTCGCCGTTCTCCTTCTCGTTCATCTGCGGCTTAAAAATTTTAGCGTAGCTAAGATACAGCGAGTGATTTTGCGCGAAATCCCACGTAAGCCCCGCATACGGCGTGATCTTGCTATTTTTTAAATTTTTCTTTTCGTTTCGCGTAAACCCGAAAGGCAGTTTCGTCCAGCCCCACGAGCCGTATTGCACGCTGCTAAAGCGCGCGCCTACGAGTAGATGCCACGCGTCCGTGAAATTTAGCCGCGTGCCCGCGGCAAGCGATCTTTGTCTCACGCTTAAATTTGAGCTCGCATCGCGAAACGGGCGGCTCCAGTCGGGCTCGGGGATCGAATCTCTCGTGAAGTTATTCATATCGTAAAGACCCACCAGCGGCCGCATCCACTTGTCGTTTCCTCTAAATTTATCGCGCGAAATTTGAGCGTTCATAAACGCGTCGTTGCTCTGTCCGAAAAGCTCAAATTCGCCGTTTAAATCGAGCTTAGCATTGATCTCGTCGCTTGAAGTATCGTATTTTTGCCTCTGCACGAGCCCTGCAGGAGTGTTCCACAGCTGAGCAAATTTCATATTCATATCGCTTTTGGTGTAGTTTAGCTTCAGCGCGGCGCTCCAGTCGTTTGCGAAATAGTGCGTAAGATCGCCGAAAACGTTTATCTTTTTAAAAATTTCCTCGTCCCACCTGGAGCCGAAAAATTTGCTCCGCTTAAACTCCACGCTCTTGCCGTTACGAAGGGCGGGCAGTCCGTAGACGTCGGGCACGTCTTTGCTCTTTTGATATATCGCGCCTAAATTTAACACGTTAGAATCCCCGACGTCAAAGCCCAGCATCGCGCCCACGGAGCCCTTTTTGCCCTCGACGCCCTCTTTGAAAGAGTTGGTTTTTTGCAGCGAGCCGATGAGCCTTGCGCGCACGGTGCCGACCTCATTTAAGCCGCCCGTAACGTCAAACGCCCCCTCATAGCTTCTCTTGCCGCCCGCAAAGCCGCTAACGCCCGCGCTTAGATCGCTTTTAAACTCGCTTTGCGGCTTTTTGCGTAGTAAATTTATCGTACCGCCCGGGACCGCGTTGCTCTGCGTAAGACCCGCCACACCGCGCAGTACCTCGATGCGGTCGTAAAACACCAGATCGCTTAGCTCCTTTGCGGTATACAGCGTGCCCTG
The DNA here is from genome assembly GCA_963545665.1 of uncultured Campylobacter sp. Lineage (GTDB taxonomy): Bacteria > Campylobacterota > Campylobacteria > Campylobacterales > Campylobacteraceae > Campylobacter_B. The sequence goes on from CAUUKU010000041.1 coordinate 5,776, forward strand.
CACGGAGCTTGCCGCGGGCGATGCGAGGCCGTCTTCTTGGATGTTGTCGATGTCAAAGCCGCGCGCCTGAAACCGCGAGCGCGAGCCGCCGCCCGTATCGGTCGTGACGCTGACGCCGGGCGCGTAGCTCATCGCCTCTTTTATGGTTTTGAAATTTTGATCTTTGATGAGCTTATCGCTGATGACGCTGACGGATTGAGGCGTCTGGCGGATGCTTAGATCAAGCCCGGTGGCGGTATTCATATTGCCGGTCGTATATGAGTCCGCGCCCTCGGTCGTGGACAGATCGGCCTCGTCCGTCACGGTGATAGTGCTCAAATCGACCCCGTCGCCGCTCGGCTTAGCGCGGACGGGGCTTTTCGAAGCCTCGCTATCGCTGTCTGTAGAGATTTTTGAGGCCTCTCTATCGCCGCCTGCGGAGCCCAAAGTCACGCTCTGCTCCCCCTTGCCCGAAACGCTTTGACGGGCGGACGCCGTGCCGCTAGGATCGCTTTTTTGCGCGGGGATCTGTTTCGCGCCGAGGCAAAGAGGCGAGCAAAACAGCGCCGCTAGGAGTAAAATTTTATCTGCTTTCATAAAAATCCTTTTGATTTAATAATCTATATCGATTTAAAAGGTGCAATTATCGTAAAATTTTTCTTAAATAATAATAAGATTTTTCATAAACGAGATCATAATTTAAGTCGCGACGTTTAAAGGAGGCGTCGCAAACGGATCGCTCCGCAAAGCGCCTAAGTCGCAGCCCCGCTCATATCCGCGACATGCCCGTGCGCGCAGTGCGGTGAAATTTAGAATTTTCCGCGACGTGTTCATGCGGGGTGCGGACGCATTGCGGCATAAAATTCGGCGCGGCAGATCACCTCTCTGCGCGCGCCGTATAGTGCGTAATGCGGCGCAGCGCAGGCTTGTTGCGTATGAAGCGCGAGCGGCGCGGCTTCATCGCGGGCGGAGTGAAGTAGGGATAAATTTGCGCGGCAGGTTAGAATGAGGCTCGGCGCGTTTCGTGCGCATTGCATACATCTGCGCGAGCGTTTGCGACACGAGATTTTACCTTTAAAATTCTGCGCGTCAAATCTACGTATCGTAAAATTCTACGAAGGGCGGGTTTAAATTTTAATCGCGAGCTCGCGGCTCTTAGTCGTGCGGCGGGCGCGCAAAATACGCTCCAGCGGCGCGAGCTACGAGAGCACGAGCACCGGCACCAGCGCATTGTGCAAGATGTCTTCGGAGACGCTGCCTAAAAAGAGCTTTTTGAAAAAGCCCTTCGTAAAGGCGCCCGTGGCGATGAGATCAAGCTCATTGGCGCGGCGATATTTGATGATCTCATCGGCCGGCACCTCGGCGTTTGCGCATATAAAGCTCGCATTTTGCGTGCCTAAAATTTCGCGCGCCAGCTCCAGCATCTCCTCACCCGCCGCGGCGTCTGCATTGACATGTAAGACGTGCTTATGCGCGCTCGCAAGGAGCTTTGAGCTCTTTACGAACTCAAGCGTGCGTTTCGCCGCATCGGTGCCGTCAAATGCGATGAGCACGGAGTTTATCGGCGAAAATTCCTTATTCACGAGTAGCGACGGCACGTGCAGCTCTTTGATCAGTACGCTTGCGTTAAAGCCCACGTCCTCGCTATTTGAGCCCTTGATACCGAGCACGAATATCTCCGCCTCGTCCTTATACTCGGAGATAACGTCGATAAAATCGCCGTCTTTGATGATCTTGCTAGCCTTGACCCCCGCGGTAGTCGCGGCAGAGACGCACTCTTGTAGCATCACCTCGGCCTCCTCGTAGTCCTTCTGCGCATCCACGCCGCCTAGCTGAGCGCTACCGTAGCTGTTCGTGAGGATATCCTTCTCTCCTAGGACGATGCCGCCGGCCGCAAGCCCGTAGAAATTCTCGCCTAGCTCGGGGATCTCGACGACGTGGATGAACACAAGCTCGGCGCCGAGGCTTTTGGCGACGTAAATTCCATAATCGCGCACGGGTTTTAAAAGTGCATTTTGATCGACGCAAGTGATGACCTTTTTCATTTTTCGTCCTTTTAGAGATAAAATTTCAATCAAAACAAGCTTATCAAATTTTGTATAAAAGTTATTTAAATTTGGCGGATTTGAATGCAGTGCGGGCGATTTTGTGAAATTTCAAAGCCGCGTCGTAATGGATTTGTGGGGTGCGGGCGCGCTTGCGATAAGCTAGCTCGGGTGCGGTGCGGCGAGCAGCGGGTAATTACAGCGCGGCGGGCGGCTCAAGCGCGTTGCGGACGCAGGGTCCCGATGCAGACATCGGCGCGGGCGCGCTATGGGCACATTGTGACGATAGGTTTGAGCGCTGTGCATCAAGGGGGAAGTGGCTTGAAGCACTACACCAGGAGGGTTGAGCGCGCTGCGGCAATAGATCGGGAGCTATCGGTCGGGCTCGGCGCGGCAGATGGGCGCGCTGTACAGACGCGGCATGCAGGGTGCAGCGCGGGCGATTTTGAAATTTATCAAGCCGCTAAAAGCGCGGTTAAAGCGCCGTTATTGCGGTTAGTAGCCCAAAGATGATCCCCGGGAAATTCGCCGCGGCGAGCGGATAGTCCTTTTTGGGCTTTAGCAGGCCGTAGCTAAGCTATATCGTGCAGTTTACCGCGGCTGCTAGCGGCTCTAAAGAAACTGGGCTTTGTTACCGTTTAAATTTGCTACTATGTGCGGGCCATAGGACACATGCGTAACGACCGATAGGCACGTACCCGTCCAAGCTAAAATTTCTGAATTTCTTTCGCCATAGGCTCTGCTTATTTTTGAGATACGTTTCAAATTTGCGGATGAAACGGAACGGGATTTGCCTTTAAAATTTATCGCAAAGATTTCTAGCCTCTCGCGTCTGCGTAAATTTTAAAGCAGCGCTTGAGGCGCGTATTTTAAAAATAGCGAAATTTAAAACGCTATGCAGCGCAACGATAGAATTTAAATTTAAAAGGCGAAATTTCAAGCTGCGACTGCGACTGCAACGAAATTTAAGTAAAATTTGCCGAGGCGAAAGCCATTAAATACACTTTTCCGAAGGCTCGCGGCTAAATTTAAAGTAAAATTTTGCAGCATAATCGCAGCAAAATTTTGAAAAGATATGTGGATTAAAAATTAAATTTTAAAAGGCTTAATAGCCCGCGTTTGCGATCGCTTCGGCTTGAGAGTGCGCGATAAGCGGATCGATGATCTCGTCGAACAAGCCGCCCGCCATGATCGCGTCCAGGCGGTAAAGCGTTAAATTTATACGGTGGTCGCTGATGCGGTTTTGCGGATAGTTGTAGGTGCGAATTCGCCCCGAGCGGTCGCCGGTGCCTACCTGATCCTTGCGATCTTTACGCTCTTTTTCGAGCCGCTCCTGCTCCTGCATATCGTAAAGGCGCGCCTTTAGCACCTTCATCGCCGCCTCTTTGTTTTTGTGCTGGTCCTTGCCGTCTTGGTTGGTGACGACTAAACCGGTCGGGATGTGAGTGATGCGAACGGCGCTATCGGTGGTATTTACGGACTGCCCGCCGTGGCCGGAGCTGCGCATAACGTCGATGCGAAGGTCGTTCGGATTGATCTGTATCTCGCTATCCTCGATCTCGGGCATCACGGCGACGGTGATTGCGGAGGTATGCACCCTGCCCTGGCTCTCCGTTTCGGGGACGCGCTGAACGCGGTGGGTGCCGCCTTCAAATTTCAGCCGCGAATACGCTCCCGCGCCCTTTACGAGTAGGATCGCTTCTTTGTAGCCGCCGACGCTGCCTTCGCTAGTGCTTACGATCTCGCATTTATAGCCGCGAAGATCGGCGTAGCGCAGATACGCGCCGAGCAGATCGCCCGCGAACAGCGCCGCTTCGTCGCCGCCCGTACCGGCGCGGATCTCAAGGAAGATATTTTTATCGTCGTTCGGGTCTTTTGGAAGCAGTAAAATTTTGATTTTTTCTTCGAGCTGCGGCTTTTGCGTCTCTAAGCTTTTAAGCTCCTCTTTGGCCAGCTCGCCGAGATCGGCATCGCTTAGCAGGGCTTTGTTTTCTTCGATCTGATTTAAAATTTTAAGATACTCGCTAGCCGTCTCTTTGATCGGCTCGATATTGCGCTGCTCCTTAGATAGCGCCGTCATATTAGCGATATCTGCGGTAACTGCGGGATCGCTAAGCATGCGCGAAAGCTCGTCGTAGCGATCCAAAAAAGGCTTTAGTTTATCGGCTAGCATTTAAATTTTATGCGTAAGGAGCGCTTACGCGGCGGTTTTTAAAGAATTTACGAGTTTGGCTAGGCGGCTTACTTTTCTGCTCGCGGTCTGTTTTTTCAAAAAGCCCCTGCTTACGAAGCTGTGGAAGCTTTCATTAGCCGTTTTTAGAGCCTGAGTCGCTGCGTCTAGATCCTTGCTCTCGACCGCCTCTCTTACGGCTTTTGTGATATTTTTTACTCTGGTGCGATAAAATCTATTTCGCTCCGTTCTTTTTATGGTTTGTCTCGCGCGTTTTTCGGCGGATTTGTGATTTGCCATAACGTCCCTTTCGGTTAAATTTGAACCTGCGATTATACGTAAAAAATATTTAATCGACGCTTAATTTAAGTGAAATTTAAAATAGCTCAAATTTATGAAGATTAAACTTTTTCTGGTAGAATTTTGCGATTACATTTTTAAGGATTTGATAATGAAACTTTTCGGGACGGACGGCGTACGGGGCAAAGCGGGGGAATTTCTAACCGCCGAGCTTGCGATGCGCCTAGCTATGGCGGCGGGGATTTATTTTAGGAAAAATTCCGTTACGAATATGATTTTGGTCGGCAAAGACACCCGCAGAAGCGGCTATATGATAGAAACTGCGATCGTAGCGGGCCTTACCTCGGTGGGCTACAACGTCCGCCAGATCGGCCCGATGCCCACTCCCGCGATCGCATTTCTCACCGAGGATATGCGTTGCGACGCGGGCATCATGATAAGCGCAAGCCACAATCCGTACTACGACAACGGTATTAAATTTTTCAACAGCGAGGGCTTCAAACTCGACGAAAAAGAGGAAGCGCAGATCGAAAAAATTTATTTCAGCGACGAACTTATCGCCGAGGCGCGCACCAAAATGATGCAAATCGGCGCCGCAAAGCGCGTGGACGACGTCATCGGCAGATATATCGTGCATATTAAAAATTCCTTCCCGAAGCAAAAGACGCTGCACGGGCTTCGCGTCGTGCTTGATTGCGCGAACGGAGCAAGCTATAAGGTCGCGCCGACGGTATTTAACGAGCTGGGGGCCGAAACGATCGTCATCGGCGACGAACCCAACGGCAAAAATATAAACGATGCTTGCGGCGCGCTAAGCCCCAAAAGCCTAGCCGGCGAAGTAAAGCGTCTGCGCGCCGACGTGGGCTTTGCCTTCGACGGAGATGCCGATCGATTGGTCGTCGTGGACGAAAACGGCGAGATCATCCACGGCGACGTGCTGCTTGGAATTTTGGCGCTTTATCTAAAAGAAAAAAAGCGCCTCGCAGGCGATCGTATGGTCGCAACGGTGATGAGCAACTCCGCGCTGGAGGACTTTTTAGCCAAACACGGCATTGTGCTTCATCGCTGCAACGTCGGCGATAAATTCGTACTTGAGATGATGCATGAGCTGGGCGCTAGCTTCGGCGGCGAGCAGAGCGGGCACGTGATTTTCGGCGATTACGCCAAAACGGGCGACGGCATCGCAAGCGCGCTGCAATTCGCCGCCTGCATGCTAGATATGCGTAAAAAAGCGAGCGAGCTTTCGGCGATGCTTAAACCGTATCCTCAAATTTTACGAAATTTAAAGATTGCGGATAAAAAGCCGCTTGAGAAACTAAAAGGGCTAAAGGAGCTTGAAGCGAGCCTCAAAGCGGACAAGATCCGCTCGCTCTTTCGCTACTCCGGCACCGAAAACGTTATCCGCCTCTTGCTCGAGGGCAAAAATGAAAAGCCGCTGCAAAAGCGAATGGACGAGGTGGAAAAATTTTTCATTAAAGCCCTAAATGAGTAGCGCTGCGGTGAAATTTTACTGCGCAACAGGCTGTCCGCTCCGTACGAAAAGCGCGAGTAAAAAATGCAGGTTTTACATATTTAAATTCGGGCTGCAAGATGGCTAAGACCTGCGTTAAATTTATCCTGCTTTTCGCAGCGATCTTTGCGATCGATCAAGCGATCAAGCTTGCGTTTTTGAACGGCTTTTCATGGCAGGGCGAGTTTTTTTCGCTACAGCTTACGTTCAACCGCGGCGTTGCGTTTTCGATGTTTGCATTTTTGGGCGAAAATTTAAAATTTATCCAGATCGCGCTGATCGCGGCGCTTGCGAGCTACGTGTTTTATCACAAGAAGTTCTTTTGCGAACACTGGGCGCCGTTTGCGCTGATGCTCGCGGGAGGCTGCTCAAACCTGCTCGATCGCTTCATTCGCGGCGGCGTGGTCGATTACGTCGCGTGGCATAAGTGGTTTGAGTTCGCGGTGTTTAATTTCGCCGACGTGATGATCGATCTGGCCGTGGTGATTTTTATTTGGCAGAGTTTTTTGCTAAGCAAAAAGGAGAGGGATGAAAAGAAATAACTACATCGCTTATGCACTTTGGCTTGCGGGCGGCTGCTCGTCGCTTTTGGGGATGCCGATCGGGGGCGGACTGCATAGAATTTACTGCGGTAAATTTATCAGCGGCTTCTCGCAGATCGCGCTATTTTGGCTGGGAAGTTTTACGCTGTGGTTTTTGGTGGGCTTTTTGTTTTGGGCGATTTGGGGCTTGTGGTGGCTTTTTGATCTGTTTTTCGTAGGGATCTGGGTCGAGGACACCAACGCTTTAAGCGGCGAAATCGATAGCGACGACTACGAACAGCGTCTGAAAAAGGTCGATGCGCTTTATGAGCTGTATCAAAAAGGCGCGATTTCCAAAGAGGAATTTGAAGCGCGAAAAGAAATTTTAATGAGAGATTAAGGAGGCTAAAATGAGTTATTTTTGGTTTAAATTCGTTCACTTTGCGGGTTTTATTTCGTGGATGGCGATGCTGTTTTACATGCCGCGCCTATATGTCTATCACGCTGAAAATTTAGACAAGCCGGATTTCGTAAAGGTCGTTAAAAAGATGGAGCGGATGCTGTATCACGCGATCGGCTGGATAGCGATGGCGGTGACGGTTTTTAGCGGCGTGATGCTTATCGTTTTAAATCCGGGGCTTATGAAGCTGGGATACTTTCATCTAAAACTGCTAGCCGGAATTTTACTGGTCTGTTATCATTTGTGGCTCTATTATTATATGTATAAATTTGAAAAAAACGAGTGCCGCAGGAGCGGAAAGTACTTTCGCGCGATCAACGAAGGCCCTACCATCCTTATGTTTATAATCCTTTATGCGATGTTAATAATGCCGAATTTACCGAGCGACTAGCCCGCTTTGATGAAGATTTAATTAAAATTTTCATAAAATTAAAGCAAAAATTTTAAAAGGAAGTGTGTGCAACATATAATAAGGAAAATTTTATCTAGCGAAAGTAGCGCGGGCGTTATATTGCTTCTATCGGCCGTTTTTGCGATCGTAGCTCAAAACGTAGGCTTTTTATCTAAATACTACGAGGCATTTTTACATCTAAGCTTCACCATAGGCGTGGGTCCTGCGAGGCTCGATGAATCGATGCATTTTTTAGTAAACGACATGCTTATGGCGATATTTTTCTTTGCGATCGGACTTGAGCTAAAGCGCGAAAAGATCGAAGGGCAGCTGCGCCACTTCTCTCAAATTTTACTTCCTAGCTTTGCCGCACTAGGCGGAGTGATAGCGCCTGCAGTGATCTTTTCGATCATCAACTGGGGCGATTCCGCCGCAATGAAGGGCTGGGCGATCCCTACGGCGACGGACATCGCCTTTGCCGTGGGCGTGATGGCGCTTTTAGGTAAAAAAATCCCCGCGAGCCTTAAAATTTTTGTTTTGACGCTAGCGATAATGGACGATCTGTGCGCGATTTTAATCATCGCCGTGTTTTATTCATCAGATATAAACACGATCTATCTGGTCGGCACAGCTGTTTGCATCGCAATAATGCTAGTAATGAGTAGATTTGGCGTAGATAAGAAGCTCCCGTTCATCATCGTAGCCGTGGTGCTGTGGGTCATGGTGCTAAACTCGGGCATCCACGCGACCATTGCAGGAGTGCTGGCGGGCTTTTGCATCCCGCTTAAGACCCGCTCGGGCTCGATGCTAAAGGACATGGAGCACGGCCTAGCCTACCCCGTAAATTTCTTCATCTTGCCGATCTTTGCTTTTACGAATGCGGGCGTATCGCTAGCGGGTATCAGCCCTAGCTTCCTTTTCGGTCCCGTGCCGATGGGCATCATGCTCGGGCTATTTTTCGGCAAACAGATCGGGATTTTTGCCTTCAGCTGGATCTTGATCAAAGCCAAAATCGCCTACATGCCCGAAAACGCGGGCTGGGTGCAGCTTTATGCCGTGGCGATCATCTGCGGTATCGGCTTTACGATGGCGCTTTTCGTCGACGGCCTAGCATACGGCGGCAGCGATATATACCACTACACCGATAAGCTTGCGGTATTCTTAGGCTCGATCATTTCGGGCTTGATCGGGTATTTGGTAGCGAAGGTAGTCACCGTAAAACACGCATAAATTCGGCATGCGATTGAAATTTTAAAATTCCGCGGATAAATTTTAAAATTTTACCCGCTTTAAATCTCGCTTTAAAACTTCTCGCACGGATAAAATTTACGTCTAAATTCCAAACGCAAAATCGCCGTCGCGCTCCGTTTAATTAAGCGAGACGAGCGATAAACTCGCTGTCAAAATTTAAAACCGCGGCGAGTAAACGCGGCGTTTGAACCTTTCCGGCGGCAAAATTTTATTAAATTCCAAGTCGCGTCCGCAACGGATCGACAGATCCTTAAAATTTTGCGCTAAAATTTTAAACGTTTAAATCACTAAAATCCCCGCATTTTGCATTAAGTTTAGCGCGCATTCGTCGTAGTAGCCGCGCTCATGGTTCGGCGCATCGTAGGTAGCTACCGCATCGCGCGGAACGATGACGTCCTTATCCTCTCCCGTTTCGTTGAGATAGGTGCGCAGGCTAAGCGCAAACTGCATCACGCAGATGTCGGTGCAACAGCCCGTAATCACGAAGCGATCGAAGCCGCCCAGAATTTTCTTATCCAAATTATGAAATCCGTTCGTGCTGCGCTTAAAAGTGACGTTTTGCTCGCTTACGTAGGGCGCGAGCTCCTCGATCACCTCCGCTTCGGGCGAGCCAACTAGACAGTGGATCGGGTAACGCTTCATCTCCAAATCACGCTCGGCGTGAGCGTCGCAGATAAAATGCACATTTTTAGCCGCCTCAATCTGTTTAAGCACCGCAGGAGCGATCTTTGCTATGCTAGGATCGGCCATCGCGCCGAATTTTACGAAGCCGTTTAGCATATCGATCACAAACACCAAAGTTTTCATCAAAACTCCTTATAAATTTCAGGTTTCATATCTTTTAAAAGATCCATTTTAGCGCGAAATTTTAAAATTTCATCCAAATCCGCCCGAGCAATCTTGATAGCCTCTTTTTTGCCTAAGCACGCGACGATCTCACCGCCCGGACCGATCAGCATGGAATTTCCGCCGAAACTCTCGCCCTGCCCCGTATCGCCGCAGCCGTTTACCGCGCAGATAAAAATTTGATTTTCGATCGCGCGGGCTTTCGCAAGCGTGATAAAATGCTCTATGCGGCTTTGCGCGAACTGTGCGATTACAAAAACAATCTGCGCGCCGCGAAGCGCTAAGGCGCGAAAAATTTCACCGAAGCGCAGATCGTAGCAGACCGCGACGCCGATTTTAAGCGCGCGATTTTGAAATTTTATCTCGCAAATGCCTAGCTTATCGCCGCCGCTTACGATCTCGTTTTCGCGAGCGAGTGAGAAAGCGTGGATCTTGTCGTAGCGTAAAATTTCGGCTCCGTTTTGATAGACGAAAGCAGAATTGTAAATTTTATCTCGCTTGGAGTTTATCGAGCCGCCGATTAAAACAACGCCGCAGTTTTGCGAAATTTCGCTTAAAAATCCCTTCGTTCGCGCAGATCCCGCGTCGGCTAAGCGCTTGAAATTTTGCACGCAAAAGCCCGTGTTAAAGGCCTCGGGCAGCACCGCTACGTCCGCGCCGCGTTTTAACGCGCGATCGATCAGCCCGCGCGCGCGGATAAAATTTTGCTCGCAATCCGCGGCAGTAGAGGCGAGCTTTACGTTCATTTGTAAGATTGCTATTTTCAACTCTTTCTCCTATCTAGGCGCCCGGCGCATCGCGTGAGCGTGCGTGAGCGCAACGGCGATGGCATCGGTAACGTCGAGCGGTTTTATCTCTTTATTAATCCCTAAAATCCGCTTTACCATGAAGGCGACCTGCTCCTTCGCCGCCTTCGCCTTTCCGGTGACCGATTTTTTTATCTGAAGCGGCGTGTATTCGGCGAAATTTCCAAAAATTTGTAAAATTTTAAGGGCCAGCGCGCCGCGAAACTGAGCGAGCTTTAAAACAGACTGCGGATTGTAGGCGTAAAACATCGATTCTATCGCGACCTCATCGATCTTATGAGCGCTAAAAATTTGATCGATTGCCTCGCTCATCTGCGTCATTTGAAATTGCACGTTTTCGGCCTTCATTTTCACTAATCCCGCCTCTATGAGGGTGATTTTATTCACATCTTTTTCTAAAATCGCATAGCCTAAATTTCTAGTTCCCGGATCGATTCCTAAAATTTTCATAACCCTCTTTCACACTTATTCACGGCTTAATCACAAGTGAATAAACTTAAATTTACCGCAAATTTAGCGAAATTTAGCTAAAATCTTAATCTAATTTGCAAGGGAATTTTATGGCGACGTCGCAAGCACAAGAAATTTTATCGAATTTAGAGAAGGAAATTTTACCTACCGAATACTCTAGATACTGTCTCTTATACACATCTGACGCTGCCGACGACTAGTCGAGTG
>CAUUKU010000042.1:0-16663 GCA_963545665.1 uncultured Campylobacter sp.
CACTCGACTAGTCGTCGGCAGCGTCAGATGTGTATAAGAGACAGCATTATGGCGCACTCCCGCGGATAAATTTAATAGCGGCTTCTTGCCGTTTTAAAATTTCGTAGCGCACCGCAGCGGCGAAGACACGCTTCGATAAACGCCGTCTAAATTCCATTTTCTGTGCCGTGTCGCGCAAATACTTCGTTTGTGCCCTCAAAGCGAGCGTTTATGACGGCGGCGCAAATGTAGGTGTAGGCTTGTCGGAATTCTGCGTAAAATTTTGAAAGTATCCGCGCGCAACGGCGCGTAAAAAGTACGCGCAAACTCGGCGTCTGGGTGCATAGCCGCTACGGATTAAGCGAGCGAAGCGACAGAATTTAAACACAGGGCGCGCGCGGGAAAAAGCCGAAGATAGGTGCGGAGAGATGCAAAAAAAGCGAGAAAAAAGCGTAAAGGCGCGCGGCGGTATAGAGTGGGGTAGTGCGACTGCCGCAAATCGGGCGCGCAAATGGCGGATCGAAAGCGGGCTGAAATCAAAAGCTCGGCGCGTAGATTTACGGATCGCGCGTCTAGGAAAGGACGGGACGTGCGCCGCGAATTTAGCGATTTGGCGCGCAGAACGCGAATCAAAAGGCGCCGTAAGCAAAGAGGCGCGCAGCGAAATTTTGCGTTCCTTAAAATTTTATAAAATTTTGCTCGTAAAATTTACGCCTTTTTGAAATTCTATAAAATTTCGTTTGCAGAGCTTGCCTGTGAAATTTCAAAACTTTTGGCGGGCTTCGTTTTTGAAATTTATAAAGCAGATCGCCGCGCAGGCGACGCCGCGTAAAATTTGAGATCAAAGCAAGCTGAAAGCGGAAATTTAAAGCGCGAGCAAATTTGGCTCGCAAATTACGGATCGGGCGTCTGCGATGGCAATGGCACGGAGTGTAAATTTAGCGAGAAAACGAGAAAAATCGATGTATAAATTTTGCGCGTAAACCATCTTAAATTTAGCGAACAAATTTTAAAACCGCTCTCGCAACAATCCGCCTCAAACTATCTAAAATTTAATGAGTAAATTTTAAAATTTCACCTTGCGGCATTCCTGCGCGAATTATTTAAATTTAATGATTAAATTTCAAAACTCGCCGTCTCGCATCACGCCCAAATTTACGCTCTGCCTCGCGGCATTTGCCGCGCAGATCGCGCAAATTTAATGTTCTGCCCGAGACGGCATTTGGCGCGCAAATTTCGCTCTGTGTTACGCGCGTAAATTTCACGCTCCGCCAGGTGGAATTTAACGTGCAAATTTCACGACGTTTCGAGTCTCGCGATTTACAGCTTCCTAAGCTTTGCGATCTCGTCGCGCAGCGCCGCGGCCTTTTCAAACTCCAGCGCCGCCGCGGCGTCGAGCATCTGCTTGCGAAGCTCTTTTACGATCTTGGCGCGCTCGGCGGCGGGCATCTTCTCTAAATTGGCGCCCTTTCTTAAAATTTCGGTGCCGTCCTCGATCTTTAGGCTCTCTTCGATATTGCGGCTCGCAGAATGCGGGGTTATGCCGTGGGCGCGGTTGTATTCATCTTGAAATTTACGGCGCTTTTGGGTGATGTCGATCGCCTCTTGCATCGAAGCGGTGATCTTTTTGCAAAACATCACGACCTGCCCGTTCACGTTTCGCGCGGCTCGCCCCATCGTCTGAATGAGGCTCGTGCGCGAGCGCAAAAAGCCCTCCTTATCGGCATCCATGATCGCGATAAGGCTTACTTCGGGCAGATCGAGCCCCTCGCGGAGCAAATTTATACCGATTAGCATATCGTATTCGCCGCTGCGTAAGCCGCGGATGAGCTCGTTGCGCTCGATCGCATCGATATCCGAGTGCATATATTTGACCTTAAGCCCAAGCTCCAGATAGTATTTGCTCAGCTCCTCCGCCATCTTTTTGGTTAGCACGGTCACCAAGATCCGCTCGCCGCGCGCGATGACCTCCTTTGCCATATCGTGTAAAATTTCGACCTGATTGTCGCTGTCTTTTAAGATAATCTGCGGATCGAGTAATCCCGTCGGGCGCAATATCTGCTCATATACGGCGCCGCGGCTAAGATCCAGCTCGTAATCATTGGGCGTTGCGGAGACGAATAGGAATTTAGCTTTTTTGTTGATAAACTCATCAAACATCAGCGGGCGGTTATCAAGTGCGCTAGGCAGGCGGAAGCCGTACTGCACGAGCGTTTCTTTACGGCTGCGATCTCCTGCGAACATACCGCGAAACTGCGGCAGGCTCACGTGGCTTTCATCGACGATGACGAGGTAGTCCTTGCCCTTGCTCTCGTAGTAATCAAAGAGCGAATAGGGCGTCTCGCCCGGCTTTTGACCGGTCAGGTAGCGCGCGTAGTTTTCGATCCCCTTGCACATCCCCGTAGCGCCCAGCATTTCAAGGTCAAATTCCACTCGCCCTTTCAGCCGCTGCGCCTCGACGAACTTGCCCGCGTCCTCGAAAAATTTTAGCCTTTGCTCAAGCTCATCCTCGATCCCCTTGATCGTCGATTTTAGGCGCTGCTCGCCCACAATGAACTGGCTCGTCGGGTAGAGAATAAATTTTTTGACGCTTTGCGTCTTTTTGTTTTCGAGCACGTCCAGATGATACATCGCCTCTATCTCGTCGCCGAAAAACTCGATCCTAAACGCCTCGTCGTTAAAATACGCGGGGTAGATGTCGATCACGTCGCCGTTTACGCGAAAATTTCCGCGATCAAAAAAATCATCGTTGCGCTTGTAACCCATATCGACGAGCTTACGAAGCAAAAATTTAGTACTAAATTTTGATCCGATTTCAAAAAACAGCACCATGCCTTTGTATTCGGCGGGATCGCCCAGGCCGTAGTTTGCCGAAACCGACGCTACTGTGATGACGTCGTCGAAGCTTAGCAAGCTCGCCGTGGCGCTTAGCCGCAAGCGCTCGAGCTCTTGGTTTACGTCGCTGTCCTTTTCAATGAAAAGATCCTGCCTGGGGATGTAGGCCTCGGGCTGATAGTAATCGTAGTAGCTGATGAAGTACTCGACGTGATTTTGCGGGAAAAATCCTTTAAATTCGCTATAAAGCTGCGCCGCGAGAGATTTATTATGCGTCATTACGAGCGCGGGAATTCCAAGGCGCTTGATGATATTTGCTATGCTGAAAGTCTTACCCGAGCCGGTAACGCCGAGAAGGGTTTGGTATTTGTTGCCGATTTGAAAGCCCGCGACGATGCCTTCGATCGCTTTTTCTTGATCCTCGCTTGGGGAGAATTTGCTCTCGATTTTAAAATTTTGCAAAATTTTTCCTTTTTTAAAGCCAAAATTGGGTAATATACTTGCTTAAATCAAGATTATATCAGAAAAGGCGAAATAATGGAATCAATCTTTGACGAAGAGAAAAAGGTCGAGGGCTTAAGCAATAAAGTAGCTGAGCTGATTAGGCGATACGCCGAGGCTAGAGACGAAAACGAAAAGCTACGCACAGAGCTAGCGACGATCAAGGCGCAAAACGAGGCTTTGGGGATGCAGCTCGGCACGCTAGAGAATGATCTGGCGTATCGCAAGATGAGCGACGAGGATCTAAGCAAACAGATCGACGACGTTTTAGCAGGCGATAGTTTAGGCGAGAAATGAAAGAAATTTCGGTTCAGCTGACCAGCAAATCTTTGACGAAAAAATACGCGATAAATTTAGACGATGATTTCGCGGAAGTTTTCGGCAGGGAGTGGCGGGTTCTAACTCGCGGCGGAGACCATCTAGACGCGGGAGAGCTACTAGAGGCCTATATCCGAAAGAGCTATGAGAATTTTATGCTGAACAAAAAAATAGACGCGTTGGCAAAAGATATCGATGAAGGAGTAAAATAATGAAAATGAGAAAAGGTGCGGCAGTAGGCGGCGGCGTGAGCGGGATAATATTTTTGGCGATCATAATCTTCGTGATAGTAAAGATCGTGATGCCTAAGCTTACCGGCGCAAAAGACGAGGTTTTGGTTAAGGCGTATGCGGTCGAGCTTGAAGGAGCGTTTAAGGATATTCAAAGAGATTACATTAACCAAGGCGGATTTAGAATGCTTAAAAGCATGACCGGCTCTAGGCAATTTAGTGATAGTGATCTGGAAAAGGATCTTGCCGTAAATCAATCTTTTGATTACGGAGTGGGGCCGAAGTTAAAAAACGATATGATATTTTGCGCGACGATCACCTTGCGCCAAGACGGCGAGGGGTATTTTTTAGAGATCGAGAACATCAACCGAAATAGGGAGCGCTGCGCCGCGTTTCATAAAGACTCCACCTACAAAGGGCTAAACGGCTTTAGGATAGGCAAGTAAATTCTTTAAATTCAGCGTGCGGTTATCGCGGAACGCAATAAGCTCTACGGAACGTGATAGCTGCGCGCCGGCCCGCATTGTTTTACTAAAAGCGCGCGAAATTTTATCTTTATACATATTGCGCCGACTATTTGTGTTTTAAAAGCTAGATTTTAAATATGGCGGCGGTGCAATCCATAATTAAATTTACGAAATTTGCAACCCAAAAGCGCGGAAAAATTTTATCGGCGCGGGTTTTAAATTTTTCACATAATTTTATCGCCGATTCTCAACCGCAGATTTGATCCAACTACGCAAATAATCTAGCTGCTGCGGCGTATGAAACCAATGCTCGCCGTTTTTCATAACGCTTAAGTCGCAGTCGAACTTCTGCGCGAAATTTCTAACGATACAAAGAGGCATCATATCGTCGTTTTCTGCGTATAGAATTCGGCTCGGCGTTTCCCATTTGGTGATCGGATTGTTCAAAACAAAACTCCAATATTCCCAAAAAAGCGGTTGCCCAGCAGGGGTCAAAATCATCCGCTCTTGCTTCAATCTCTCCTCGCTGATGCCGGCCCTACGCATAATATTTGAAATAACGTATTTCATATCAAGTATCGGCGAGACGAAGAGGCAGTCGCTAAGCTTTTCGTTGCGGAAACTTTGCAGGCCGAGCCATGCCCCTAGGCTAACGGCAAACAGCGCGACCTCGCCCCAGCGCTTCTTTGCATACGATAAAATTTCGCGAAATTCTAAAATAGCGCGCTGCGGATCGCAAGAAGCGGGCTCGTGCCGCCTCTGTCCGTGCCCGGACAAATCAAAGCTAATTACCTGCCAGCCTTGCTCGCAAACGACGGAAGCCAAAAGCTCCGCATCATCTTTGCTTCCGCCTTGCCCATGAGCGTAGATATAAACCTTTTTCGAGCGGCTCCCCCAAATGGCGGCGGGAACGCCACGTATCTCAATAGCGCTCTTTTGCATTTTTCGTTCCTTTAAATTTTTGCGCCGCTTACCCGCATTTTGCGGCAATGTTACAAGCAAAACCATAAATATTGCCAAAAATTTAATAGCACGCCCTGCTAGACTGCCTGCGATTAGCGATAAATTTTAAAATTTTACGCACCGAACCTAATCCGCCATTAAATTTTTGAAATTTAATGGCATAGAATTTTAAGCTGGAAAATTTTCGTGCCATGGAATTTTATATCGCGATCTAATGCGCCGTTAAATTTAGAACTTCAAAGCTCGTCGTGCTTCGGGCGCAAATATCCGCGCCTTAAAATTATAGCGCTCTAAATTGTGCGGTGCTCTAAAATTTAATGCTTCGAATTTGCTGTCCGGAATTACCATTCTGATGACCGCCTTATATTTTCCTATCGCGATCGTTATGACGCTAGGCGCGGGCGCGTCACATCCGACATACACTATGTTTTCCGCGATCGTGTAGCGCCCGCAATCACGCTATGTTTGCTGCGAGCGCGCCTCAAAAAGGCTTAAAAAATCAATCCTGTGGCGCCGAGCTTGACCCCCAAAGAGATAACTATCAAAACCCCGAGCCCCGCGAAAAAGCCCGCCAGCACGTCGTCGAGCATCACGCCGAGCCCGCCTGGTACGTCGCGATCCACGCGCCCGATGATCGAGGGCTTGCAGATGTCAAACGCCCTGAAAAATAGCAGCGCCAAAATCATCGCAAGGGCCGAGATCCTGCTGCTCTCAAAGCCCGCGATCAGCTCCCGTAGCGGCAGCGAAAAGATCTCGCCCGCGGGCGCTGCGACGCACATCGCGATCCACACCCCCACGACCTCGTCGATGACGATCTCGCTGTTATCGTGCGAGCAGGTCCTCCTCTCGTAATCGTCCACGATCTTAAGCGAGACGAAAAAGACGAGAGCGGCGCACAAAAACAGCGTCACCTCGCTCGCTAGCATCAAGACCGCCAGCCCCACTACCCAGCCGGCGATGCTGCCCCAGGTGCCGGGCGCGGGCTTTAGTAACCCTGCGCCGAAAAATGTAACGAAAATTTTATCCATAATTATCCTTTTGAATTTTGCTTTTTAAAATTTTACCGGTTCGTTTTCGCTCGCTCGCTCGCGAGAAAATTTTAAATTTCATCCGCGCGCAAAAATTTTAAAATTTTGCGCGCCGTAATTTACAGCGGTCGCCGAGCCTTTAAAATTTCAAGTTTGTTTGCCGCGCGGGCTGCGCCGTAAATTTCGCACCAAATCCAGTGCTGCGCCCTCAAGCACTACGTCTTTAGCGCGCTGGTTTGATACAGCTGCATCAGCTGTTCGTAAAACTCGCTCTCATCGTGGCTTTGCAAGATCCCGCCGTTCGGGAATAGCTCGTCGTAGAGTTTTTGCAGGTTTTCAAACCGCGCAGGGAAGAGCTCGCTTAAAATCATCGCCGAGATCTCCTTGCGCATGAAGATCGCCGGCGGCAGGATTCCCGCGCGCAGCAGGGTTTTTAAATTTTGCGTGCGGTAGTGCACGTGATGATGAGCGCCGTGAGGGCAGTTTTTTACGCTCACCAAGACCTTGCATTTTTCGCAGTAAACGTATTCGGGCATGAGCAGGATCTCGATCTCGCCGCGCTTTTGAAGCTCATCCAGGATCGTGTGCATCCCGCCTCCGTCGAAAAACAGCTCGATGTGTTTGTGCTTCTGCCCGAATACGACCTTGTTCGCGCCCAAATTTTTAGCGATGATGCACTCCAAAACGGGCTTGTCGTGGTCGCTGAAAATTTCAAGCTCGCTAAGATCGATCAGCATCACGCGCTGTGCGACGAAGAAATTTTCAAGCAGATACTCAAGCGCCTTTTTTCTCAGCGCGGCGGGCAGCGCGTCGGGCTTTGCGGTGGCGGTAAGAAAGATCACCGTAAGATCGGCCTTGTCGATCATATGGCGCATCAATCGCTCGTGCACGCGGTGGATCGGATCGGCGCAGGTGAAAAATGCCGAAATTTTGGGGCTTTGCAGCTCGTTTTTGATCTTTTGGATCTGCAGAGCCTTGTCTTTTAGCTCGTCCGCTATGATCCTGATCTCGCCCTCTACCGCGCTGACGCCTGCGCGCGCGTTTTGAAAGATCGAGCCTCTGATCTCGTCCGCGCTAGGAAGATAAACGTCCGCCACCTCGATCAGCGCGGCGATCTTGCCCTTTGCGGCTTCATCTTTTAGGCTCAGCGCGAGCGTCTCGCCTTTTTTGGCCTCCGCGCAGGAAAATATAAAATTTATCCCCGCGGCGCTTAGCTTTTTTGGGCGCAGCAGAGCGCGCGATACGCCGAAGCCGCCGTTTGCGACGAGGCTTAGCGCGCTTAGATCACAGCGCGAAATTTCAAGCACGCGGTGAAATTTCGGTATGCGCGCGGGTTTTGTCGTGCGCGAGGCTTTGAACGCATCGGCAGTTTTTGTGCCGCGCGAAGTTTCAGGCGCGCTCGGGGTTTTGAATGTATCGGAGGCGTCGTTCGCGCAGGGAATTTCGGGCGGGCACGTAGCCTCGGGCAAGCGAGAAATTCCGTCCGTGCGAGAGTTTGTGCCTGAGCGAGAAATCTCGCTAGGCCGAGAAATTTTACCCGAGCGCGCGCGGCTATTTTTTTCTTGCGATGCCATATTTTTTCCTTTTTTCCCAAAGCGATTTACGCGAAATGCCCAAAGCTGCGGCCAGATCGGAGTCGGAGTATCTTTGCTGATAGGTCGAGACGGCGAATTTGACATATTCTTCTATGCTTAAAATTTTCTGATTTGCTCCGCCCTCCGCCAAAGAAATTTCATGCGCAAAGCCCTTTGCTTGCGCATAGTCCGAGGCGACTATCGCGCGCTTGTTTTCGATTTTTTTTAAAATTTTATCTCTTTGCGCGTCGCTTAGGGCGTCAAAATCCCTGACGTAAAAGATATCGCCGCCGCCGAAATCCTCGTCGCAAAAGCCCTGGCTTTGCGCGCTTACGATCTTAAACGGCGCGTTTAAACGGCCCGCGATCTTAAAGACCGCTGCCGCCCGCGCCGCCGCATCGCCGCCGCGTAGCAGCAGAGGGAATTTCACGTGCGCCGTCTGCTCGGGCGGTATCTCGCACGAAGCGGCGATCTCGTCCAAAAGCGCCCGAAGAGCGCCGTTTTCTCTTTTTAGCATGCGAAAGTGCGCGTGATGCTCGATCTTGGCGATGAGCTCCTCCATCATAAAGGGCTTTTGGATATAATCCGTCGCGCCCGCCTTCAGCGGGGCCCAGATCGTGTCGTTGCTGATATATGACGCAAGCAGGATGATGATGCGGTGCGAAAATTTTTCGATCAGCGGGTAGAAATTTTGCCCGCCTAAGCTGCTTGAAAGCAGCACCGCATCAAAGCCGCCCTCCGCGTTTAGCGCCTGTTTTACGTTGTCTGCGATCTCGCACTCGTGCCCCAGCGCACCCAGCTTGTTTGCGATACTTTGCGCTAGATAAATTTCGCTCTCGATGATTAAAATTTTCATACGTCCTGCGCCTTTGCTGCGTGCTTTTGCCAGTCGTAAAATTTCAAATTTACCGCAGCCTGCGCGGCGATGCCTTCGCTTCTGCCCGTAAATCCCAGCCCTTCGGTCGTGGTCGCTTTGACATTGATGCGCGCGCAGTTTAAAATTTCGCTTAAAACTTCTTGCATCTGCGCTTTGTAAGCGCCGATCTTCGGGCGCTGCGCGATGATCGTAATATCGGCATTTACGAGCTCGTAGCCGTAGCCTCTGACGCGCCGCATTACCTTTCGTAACAGCTCCTTGCTGTCCGCGCCTTTAAGCTTGGCGTCGCTGTCGGGGAAGAGCTCGCCGATGTCGCCCAGCATCGCCGCGCCGCAGATAGCGTCGATTAGGGCATGGATTGCTACGTCGCCGTCGCTGTGCGCGATCAGCGCGAACTCGCATGGAATTTGCACGCCGCCGAGCACGATGCCCGCGCCTTTTTCAAGCGCGTGTACGTCGTAACCCGTACCGCAAAAAATATCGCGCGAGCAGGGTTTTAAATTTAGCGCCGCCAGATCGCTTGCGCGCGTGATCTTAAGCGCGCTCGCCTCGCCTTTTATAAATTCCAACCGCCCGCCCGCGCTACCGACTGCCGCGCTATCGTCGGTAAAAATTTCGCTTCCCTCAAGCGCCTTTTTAAGCAGCGCCGTGCGCGAAAGCTGCGGCGTTTGGATGAGGCGCAGCTCCTCTCGCTCCACAATGCGCTCGCCGAGGTATGTAGTGTCGTTTACGCCAAGATAGGGGCTGATGCAGTCGGCGCCGCCTAAATTTCGTATCAGCGAGGAGATAAGCTCGGGCGAAATTTGCGCGCGCGCCACGTCGCTTACGAGCACGAGCTCGCTCTCTACGAGCTTTAGCGCGTTTTTTAGCGAGCTTTGGCGATTTGCACCGCCCTGGGCGAAGTGAAATTTTAAATTTGCAGAGCCGCATTCATACGCGTTGCATTCGACTTGAGCTTTAAAATTTTCCACGCTCCGCGGTTTGCTTGCGTCGTTTAGATCGTCTGCGCCGCATTCGATCCCGCCCTGCTTTCTTTGAAATTTATACTCGCTCGTGTCGTACTCCGCGCTTTCGCCACGCGCAGAGGCTAGGCTGCACGCATAGAGGCGCTCACAGTAGCTCACGTCCTCTTCGTTTACGGCGATTATGATTTTTTTAAATGGATGCGCCCGCGCGATATTTTGCGCGACGTATTGCCAAAGCGGCAGCTCGCCCACGCGCAGCCACTGCTTTTTGACGCTCAGCTCAAACCTGCTCGAATCGCCCGCGGCGAGCAAAATCAGCGATATATCTTTCAAATTTTATCCTTGAAATTTTGTTACGAAATTATACGTATTAAAAATGAAAGCAAAATTAATCGCGGCTTACGAGCTAAAATATCTTAAGCTTAGGCGTAAATTTACGCGGCGCGGCGGCGAAATTTCAGCTTGCGTTACGAAAATAAACGGTAAAAGAAAAGTAAGGATTAATGAAATTTGTTATATTATACGCGCATTTTTAAGAAGCGAGGCGAAAATGACCGAAAGCTGCGTAACACAGATATATTTTGCAAAAAGAGGCGAAGTGACGCCGCAGATGAGAGAGGTCGCGCAAAGCGAGCGCATGGACGTGCGGGCTTTGTGCGATCTCATCGCGCAAGGAAGAGCGATCATCCCCGCAAACGTTAATCACAAAAGCTTAAAGCCCATCGGTATCGGGCGCGCGCTGCGGTGCAAGATCAACGCAAACATCGGCTCCTCGGGTACGACGAGCGATATCGAGGGCGAGCTGGAAAAGCTTGAAGCTTGCTTAAAATACGGCGCCGATACGGTGATGGATCTAAGCACGGGCGGCGATCTGGACGAGATCCGCGCCGCGATAATCGAGCGCTCGCCCGTACCCATAGGCACGGTGCCGATCTATCAGATGATCCATGAGCTGGGCGATATTAAAAATTTAAAAACGAGCGCTATTCTTAGCACGATCGAGAAGCAGGCTCGGCAGGGAGTGGATTATTTCACGATCCACGCGGGCTTTAAGCTCGAGTTTATGCCGCTGCTGTCCCGTCGCAAAATGGGTATCGTAAGCAGAGGCGGCTCGCTGATAGCGTCGTGGATGATGAAATTTCATAAGCAAAATCCCTTCTACGAAGCGTTTGATGAAATTTGCGATATCTGCGCCGCTTACGACGTATCGCTATCTCTAGGCGACGGCTTGCGCCCGGGCTGCTTATACGACGCGACCGATAGGGCGCAGCTTAGCGAGCTTGAAATTTTAGGCGAGCTAGCCCTGCGCGCGAATGAAAAAAACGTGCAGGTGATGATCGAGGGTCCGGGGCACATCCCGTTTAACGAGATCGAGCTTAATATGCAGCTAGAGCGCAAGCTCTGCCGCGACGCGCCGTTTTACGTGCTTGGTCCGCTTCCGACCGACATCGGCGCGGGCTACGATCATATCAGCTCGGCTATCGGCGGAACTATGGCTGCGTATTGCGGCGCCAGCATGCTCTGCTACGTAACGCCCAAGGAGCATCTAGGCCTTCCCAATGCAAAAGACGTCAGAGAGGGCATCATCGCGCATAAGATCGCCGCTCACGCCGCGGACGTCGCGCTCGGCAAAGCGGGCGCGATAGAGCGCGATCACGCGATGAGCGATGCGAGGTATGGTTTTGATTGGAACAGGCAGTTTGAGCTTAGCTTCGATCCTGCGCATGCGCGCGAGCTGCATGACGAGAGCCTGGGCGATGAAATTTACAAGGGCGCGGAGTTTTGCTCGATGTGCGGGCCGAAATTTTGCGCATATAAAATCAGTAGAAATTTAACCGAAAATAAGGAGAAAGAATGAGTAAAGACGAAGTCTTAAATTTGCTTAAAAGCGTGATCTATCCGGGCTTTTCTAAAAGCATCGTGGATTTTGGATTTGTAAAAGAGGTCGAGATCGGCGATAGAATTTTCGTAGGGATCGAAATTCCAAGCGCCAAGCCTGAGATCGCAGCGGAGCTTAGATCGGCGGCGCAAAAGGCGCTAGGGGCGGACGCTGAAATTTTAATCAAACAGCCCAAGATCGCCGAGGAAAAGAGCAACTCTCGCAGCGGTAAAAATATCGCGCCGCAGATCAAGCATTTCGTGATGATCAGCAGCGGCAAGGGCGGCGTAGGCAAGAGCACGACGACGCTAAATTTAGCCATCAGCACGGCAAAGCTCGGCAAGAGAGTGGGGATTTTGGATGCCGATATCTACGGGCCGAATTTGCCGCGAATGCTAGGTGAAGATAAAACGCAAGCAAGCGTCGTGGGGCAGAAGTTAAAGCCGATCTTAAGCCACGGCGTGGAGATGATGAGTATGGGCGTGCTGATGGAGGAGGGCGCGAGCCTCATCTGGCGCGGCTCTATGATAATGAAAGCGATCGAGCAGCTGCTAAAAGACGTGGCGTGGAGCGATCTTGACGTGCTGTTTTTGGATATGCCTCCGGGTACGGGCGATGCGCAGCTTACGCTCGCTCAGAGCGTGCCGGTGACGGCGGGCGTGTGCGTTACGACGCCGCAGACGGTCGCGCTAGACGACAGCGCGCGCGGGCTTGATATGTTTGAAAAGCTCCACATCCCGATCGCGGGCCTTATCGAGAATATGAGCGGCTTCATCTGCCCCGATAACGGCAAGGAATACGATATCTTCGGTCGCGGCGGCGCGCAAAAGCTGGCACAGCGATACAACACCGAAGTAATCGGCGAGATCCCGATCGAGATCGCTATCCGCGAGGGCGGCGACAGCGGCAAGCCGGTAAGCTTCTATGCGCCAGATTCTTTAAGCGCGAAGCGCTACGAAGATGCCGCGCGCAAGCTGTGGGAAAAGATCGAGAAGATCGATCGCGAGGAGCTGGCGGACAACTCCGCGATCCAGCCGGTGATGGACGGCAAGAGCGCCTGCTCGAATTAGGGCTTTGGCGAGTGCGGGCAGGGCGAGCTTTATAATTGCGCGAGCGCTCCATAGGCTTTGGCCGGCCTGCGCAGATCGCGGCGCGGAATTTGATAGCGGTCTTGCGATAAAATTCCATGCGGAATTCTAAAGCGATTTGACGGCTCGGAATTCTGCGCCGAATTTTAGGGTTTGGAATTTTGCGCAAGAATACTGCCTCAAAATTTATACCCGTTTCGCAGCGGAATTTTATCGCGTTCGTAAAATTTCGGTATGCAAATCCGCCGTAGAATTTTGTTCCGTAAATTTCGCGGACGGAATTTTATGCGGGTTTTGCGGCTTGGAATTCTGCGCTGAATTTTGTAACTCGGAATTCCACGCAAAAATACCGTCTCGGGATTTTACCGATATTTTTGCGGTAAAATTTATATCGCTCGTAGAATTTCGACAGATGAAATTTCACCGCGGATTTTGCCGCGTAAATTTAGCGGATAAAATTCCAAATAGAGTTTCTAGATTTGGAATTTCGCGCCGGTTTTTAAAGTTCGGAATTTCGAGCGAAATTCTGTTTTGGATTTCGCTGCGATTTCGCGATAAAATTTTATATCGTCTGCAAATTTCGGCTCTGCCGCGCCCAGCATCGCCGCGCAAAGTCCGGCGAGCCGAGCGGGCGGCGGCAAAGCTTTGTGGGTGCGCGGTCGCGTAAGGCTCGGCTACCGCGCTTTTTCCGCCCTTTTTGGATGCAGACAATCTTTTCGACGCGCGTACCTTCGCCATCGTGGCGATCTTTGCGCCGGCAAAAGCATCTGCCTTAGCATCTACGCGCTGGGCGGAGCGTCGTGATCATGCGTGGGATGCGGCGAAGCTCGGCCCTGCCGGCGGGGCACTGCGTAAGAGATAGCCGCCTTGCGCGCGGGCTACTCGGTGAAGTTTAGCGGCCCGCGCTCGCGGCGAAATTTTGATAAATTTTATAAAATTTAAGCGTGTTGAAATTTTAAAATTTCGGATCCGCCGCCGCGCTTTGTAAAATTTGCAAAAATTTTACGTCGCTCGACATCTCCGCCCGCTCGCCGCATCGCGGATTTTCGGATCGTGCCGCAGCATCGTAAATCGCAGCGTGAAAATTTGCGCCGCGGCCGCAAATTTTGTGCGATCGCGCGCTACTCGTCGACTCGCTCGCGTTTAATGCCGCTAGCTTGCGCGATCATCGACATGAAGGCGGCAGATCGGCATCGCGCTATGTCTTAGCGCCGTGAAATTTAGATCGCGATGCGGATGCGACGGTTTGCGGATCGCGTGCCGTGCAGATCGAAGCTAAAGGCTACGAAACCACGCCGTATCGCGGCATCCGCTTGCCTGCGCGTTTAGCCGCAAACTCGGCTGTGCTAGACGCGCTCGTCTTAGGGTGACAGAACGGCGCGAGCACAGCACGCGCAGCGTGGAATTTCGCACCGAATGCGATGCGACCTGCTAGTATATTTTGCGCGGTGCATTAGGCGGCGTGAATTTGTGCCGCATCCGTAAATCATTTGGCGGGCTCATGTCGCAGCTAGAGCTCGGCGCGTATAGCATCCGTCGCGGCGCGGGCTTTTAGATCGCACCGCAAGATTTGGGTCTGTTTGCGGGCGATACCGCAGCTCTCTTGCGTAAAATTTTAACCTTGCGTCCGCTGCGCAAGCGAAGCACGGTTAAATTTAGACGGCGAAATTTAGATTATGCGGGTAAAATTAGCTCTAAATTTAAAGGATCGCAAGCGGAGCGCGCTTTAATCAATCCGTATGGGCCGATGTCGCGATGCGATCCGCGGATTTAAATTGAGATCATCTAAACAAAGGCAAATTATGAAATTTTTGATCGTTTTTATGCTGGTTTTTACCGCCGCGTTTTGTGAGGAGAGCGCGCAAGGAAGCGCTATGCAGAAATGGGCGCAAGAGATCGCCGCGGGCGCGCAGATCCCGCAGGATAAATTTTTGGCGTTTTATCTGGATAAGAGAGAGCCTAAGAAGGTGGTTTTTTCGCAAAACACGGGCAGGATCGGCGTGAATTACGACAATGACGGATTTCATGATATAGCCTCGCAAAATTTAATGGCGTATTGGGTCGGCGAGTTTAACTTCGATGCCGACGTCGAAAAGATGGTGCTGAGCGACTACGGCTGGTCGACGCTCGTCATCGCCGTCGACGGAGTGGATATTTTAGGCGGCGCGGCGAGCGATCAAAAAAGGCCGCTAATTTATAAATTTAGCAAGGGCAAGCACAAGATCGAGGCGTGGTTTTTAAATAACGCGCACTCTAGCGAGCTTTTCGTGGATTTTAAGGACGTGGTGCCGTTTTATCGCCAAAGCGACGCCGCCGCTAAGATCGAAGCGGACGACTACGAGCTCTGGCTGGGTGCGGTCTATGAAAGCTCGCAGATGGAAAATCGAGTAAAAGTGGTTTTAGAAAAGTCGCAAAAGCCCGTCGTATTGCTGCTTAGCTCGTATCGCGCCGTGAGCTGGGAGATCTCAAATCCGCAAAATAATAAAATTTTAGCCACCGTCGTCTTTAACCCCATAAGCAGCGTAGAGGGCGGTAATAACGTGCTTTACGTCGAGGACTACAGATACGGCGAGTCGGTCGAGGGGCTTAAGTGCAGCTGCTCGTCCGAGAGAATTTTTAACTGCGAAGGAAGCGAGATTTACGATACGAACAAGCTCGTCTCGGGCGTATTCGGGAGAGATTTGAGCGCGTTTTCGGGCAAACACGCCGCCGCGAGCCTGAGTCTGCCGGGCACGACGATAACCCCCAAGACGCTGCAAGATAGCAAAGCTCGCCTAAGCTCGGTCGAAGCGGAACGCAAAAAATGCGAGAGCACGCCGATAGATGATGTGTTTAGGTGAGATGGAATTACGAAATTTTATTTTAAGTAATTTGAGTTTTTAAATTAGTTATTGGCTTAAATTTAAATTGCGGTTTTAATATTAAAAACATTATTAGGCCTCACGATCAAGATTGACAAAGAGGCTTAATTCAAGATAATTTTTTTAGGACCGCTTTTCGTCCTGAAGTGTTTCTAGGTAGTCGTTTACTTCTTTTTTAAATTCTAATGGCTTCGCGATTGCGGGGATCGGTGCGTAATTTCCGGCACCATTTATAAATATATAACCAAAGTCAAAAATTCTACCAAATATCCCTTGATCAAAATTTACGCTTTCTACTTTTTCTAGCCTAACTTCGATACTTTCTCGTTTGATAAAGCCAAATTTTGCAACAATTCGCTTATTGGTTAATGCTAACTCTGTTGTCAAAACCAATAAAATCGACGGCACTATGAAATAAAGCCCTAGTATTATTGCAGCTATAGCAAATATTCCTTGATTGTTAAATAGCCACACCAATCCTAGGCATAGAAAAAATGTACCTATTAATACTTGAGGAATCGCATACCACCAACTAACCTTTGCTCTTTTGACGATTTCTTCGCCTTTTGAGAGATTGCTATCTATATAGCCCATCTTAAACTCCTTTAAAATTTACATAATTTTATCCACCGCGCTCTTAAATATTAATTAAATAAAAGGAATATATCCTCTTAAATAATTAATAATAAGTAATTATTACTTAGTTGATAAAACAGCGAAATTTCTCGACAATTCTCATAAAAAGGCCTGAAAATGAGAAACAATCTATCACAGAGAGATATCGCGGGAATTCTAAAAGTTGATACGAAAACACTGTATAGCTGGCGTAAGAATAAACCAGAGCTTTATCGTATAGTAATGCTCGGATTTAAATTTGATGAGTTGCTAAAACAGGCGCAGGAGAATTTAAATGAGCTTCAAAATCTTGCAGAAGAAAATGCCAATTTGCGCCTGAAGTAACTCCGCATCCCATCTACACTACCTGTTTAAGTCTATGTTAAACTCCTTTTTAAATTGATTTTAGCTATACTCCGAAAATTTTAAAAGGTAGGATCTGTCTCTTATACACATCTCCGAGCCCACGAGACCGATCAGTAT
>CAUUKU010000043.1:0-16591 GCA_963545665.1 uncultured Campylobacter sp.
TCGACTAGTCGTCGGCAGCGTCAGATGTGTATAAGAGACAGGTATTAGATAGCGTTAAACACGCGGATTTGCAGTATCACGCGGATGCATTTCCCACCGCGCCTTTCGTGCCGGTTATCGCGCCGGAGATCCCATATTGCGCGGAGAGCCTAGTCATCGTATTTACTATCGAAAAGGAGCCCAGAATGGTGGCGCTGCTAGGACGCACTAAAAATGTCTTAATCGATAAGGATTATAAAGGGACGGTGCCCTCCTCGGTGCAGAATTATCCGTTTTTCCTAGCTCAGATCGGCGATCAGACGGCGATCTGCTTCGATGAGGACGCGCAGCAGATCAAAGGCGGCGGCGAGGCGCTTTTTAAAGACGGCAAACCGACGCCGTTTTTGGAAAATTTAAAAGAGGTGATGAAAAATTACGCCGATTTGGACATGCGCACGCGCGTTGCGGCGGCAGAATTTCAAAAGGCGGGGATTTTAGAAGCCAAGGAGCTCGGCATGAACTCGGACGGTAAAAACGCGTCCTTGCTAAACGGCTTTTCGGTCGTCGATCGCGAAAAGCTTTCGAAGCTAAGCGATAAAAAGCTCGCGGACTTCGCGCGCCGCGGATACCTGGAGCTAGCTTATTACCATCTAAGGAGCCTTTCAAATTTTCAGCGCCTGGGCGATAAGATCATGCAGCTCGACCCGCCGACCGCGCCGAAAGCGTAATTTAATTTTTGATTTTCACGGAGGCGGTAGAATTTTAAATTTAGCCGCTTGATTTCTCGGGGTTTAAAATTTAAACTCCGCTCTTCCGCGTCGTGTAAGTTTAAACTCGCGCCGTCTTCGCGCTGCGTAAATTTAGAATTTGACGGCGAGCTGCGAAGTTCAAACCTCGGCGCTGAAGCTGTAAATTTTATCGGTAAGCTGAAGCGCGATCTAAAATTTTAAAATTTAATCCCACGCTCGCGATGCTAGCGCATAAAATTTAGCGAAACGCGAGCGAGCAAATTTTAAATCTACGGCGCAGCGCAAAGTACAAGGCAAAAAACGCCGACCGAAAATCACGAAATTTTAAAATTTAAAGCCGAAATTTCAAACGAGGGGTTGCGAGCGCTTAAATTTACAAAGCCTAATCGAGCAGGAATTCCTTCTTATCGACGGTGCCGCGGTAGTGGATGGCTAGCGTGTCGTCGAAAAATTTATCCAAAAAGCCGTCTTTTTTAAGCTGCGCAAGATCGGAATTTATAAAATCCAAAAGCTCTTTGTTGCCCTTCTGCACGGCGATGGCGTTGAAGGTTTGATTGCCGAGCCCGTCAAGCGCGACCTTGGTTTTATTATCTATGATCGCATACGCCCTTAAGATGAGGTTATCGTCGGCGTGCACGGCGTTTTTCGCCTTTTTAAAGGCGCGGTAGCACTTCGCCGAGCTCGTGCAAAATTTCAAATTCTTTCTAAAACCCTCTTTTGCTAAAAAGTTGTGGATGGGCGAGTATTTTATGACGAAAATCTTTCGTTGGCGAAGCTGGCTTAGGCTCGTGATATTATCGTCTACGCGCGATAAAATACCCACCTGCACCTTAAAATACGGATCCGAAAAGTCCACTCTCTGTGCGCGTTTAGGCGTCGGAGTAAAGGTAGCTACGACCATATCGACCTCGTTTTTTTCCAAAACGTTCATCCTTCTGTCGGTCGCGATGTGGATAAATTTGGTCTTGCCGGGATTGTCGCCGAAGATATCTTTAGCGATTTTGCCCGCCAGCTGCGCTTCAAAACCCACGAATTTGCCGTCCGTAAGGGAGCTGAAAGGAGGTTGGTTATTATATACGCCTATGCGGATAACGCCGCTTTTTCTGATCTCATCCAAACTATTTGCAAAAAGAGATACGCAAAGTAAAGCCGCCGCAATGAGTATTTTCATCTTTTCTCCTTAATCTATTTATGTGGAATTCGGTGGCTAATTATAAATGAAAAGAGATTATACCCAGCTAAAATTAGGAATTTCGCTTAGGTTTTTTGGCTAAATTTGATGAATAGTTTTATTTAGAATTTAAAACAGCGCCGCTTTTTGGTTGCTATTTTTGCAAAGAAGCGGCGCCGAAATTTTACTAAAATTTTAAGAGCTTGCGCTTAGATCGGCATCACGCGGATGTTCGGGCTTAAGCTTTCTTGCAATACGTTTTCTATCGCGTATAATGTGCCGCTAGAGCCGCTAGCGCAGCCGCTACAAGCGCCTAGGTAGCGGATATATATGTCCGTTTTGCCGTCGTCTGCAGGTCTGATGTCTATGACGTCTAGATTGCCGCCGTCCATCTGGAGCATCGGGCGGATATCTTCATCAAGCACTCCTTCGACCGCTTTAAATTTACCGATCAAATTTAACTGCTCAAAGCTCATCTCGGCTCCCGCTTTCGCGCTAGTAGCGGCGCTCGCCTCGGCTTGAGCTTGAAGTCTCTCTCTCTCCATCTCCTCTCTGGTTTGCTTTAAAATATCGACAAGATAGTAGTCCTTCTCTTCGTGTCCGCCCGGGCGCACGCAGGATTTGCAAAACGCGCCCGCTTTCGTGTATTGCGTGATCTCTTCGACCGTGCGAAGGTCGTTTAGGCGGATCACCTCTTTGATCGTGCCGAGGCTCACGCGTGCGCACTCGCACACGATGATCTCATCCTCGAAATGCGCGGGATCGACCCCCTTGTAATTCGCCGCAGCCTGCTTGATGACGTCGTATGCCATGACCGAGCAGTGCATCTTTTGCGGCGGTACGGCGGGCTCGTCGGGCTCGTCGCGCATCGCGCGCTCTACGTCTAAATTCGTAATCTTTACCGCTTGATCGACGGTCTTTCCTATACAAAGCTCGGCCATCGTATCCGAACTCGCAATCGCCGTGCCGCAGCCGAAACTTTTAAATTTAGCGTCTAAAATTTTATCGCTTTTAGGATCGATCAGCCAGTACAGCCGCACCGCATCGCCGCAGCTCTCGGCGCCGAAGTCCGCGACCACGAGCTTGCCGCCTTTTGCCTGCGCCTCTTCCTCGGTGATCTCGCCCATATAGCGGGGGTTATTCATACGCTCCTGCACTTTTTGCGAGTACTGCTCCCAGATCGAACCGTTTATCAAACTATCTTTCGCCATTTTTTGTCCTTAATCTCATTTCTCGTAATTTTTGGGCGCGTAAGCAAACGTGCTTGAAATTTCGCGCAGACGGGCGACGGCTTTATTTATATGCTCGATCGCGTAATCGATCTCCGCCTCCGTCGTAAAGCGCGACAGCGAAAGCCTTAGCGCCGTATGCGCTAGATCCTTATCCGCGCCGATCGCTTCCATTATCGGGTTATTCTCCAGCGCCTCGCTCGCACATGCAGAGCCGGTAGAAGCGGCGATGCCGGCTTTATTTAGATCCCACAGCATCGCCTCTCCCTCGACGCCTTGGATTGAGGCAAGAATGGTGTTTGGCACGCGAATGCTGCGGTCGCCCACGACGCTTACGTTTGGAATTTGCAAAAGCGCATCTTCCAGCTTATCGCGCAGCCTGCTTACCTGAGTACGCTCAAAATCCATAAATTTATTCGCTAGCTCCAAGGCTTTGCCGAGCCCCACGATGCCTGCGACGTTTAGCGTCCCGCTGCGGCGCCCGCCCATATGCTCGCCGCCGTGAAGTAGGCTCGTAAGCGGCTTGCTATCTTTGATGTAGAGCGCACCGACGCCCTTTGGAGCGTGAAATTTATGCCCCGATAAGCTTAAAAAATCCACGTCCGCATCGCGCACGTTTACCTTTATCTTACCTACGGCCTGCACCGCATCGGTATGATACAGCGCGCCGCGTTCGTGCGCGATACGCGCGATCTGTTTAACGGGGGAGATCGTGCCGGTTTCGTTATTTGCCCACATCACGCTAACAAGCGCGGTTTTGTCGTTGATCTTTTCGCTAAGCTCGTCAAGATCGACCTGTCCGTTTTTATCGACGCCGAGACGCGTAATTTTTACGCCGCAGGTTTTTTCTAAAAAATCACAGGTCGCGCTGATTGCGGGGTGCTCGACGGAGCTTATGACGATATTATCCTTCTCGCCGGTTAGAATTTTATCGTAGTAAATTCCTTTTAAAACCCAGTTATTACTCTCGGTCGCACAGCTTGTGATGACGATGTCGTCCGCATCCGCAGCGCCGAGCCCCGCATAGAGCCTATCCATCGCGACCCTTAGCGCGGGGTGGGTCTCGCTACCGAAGCCGTGAAGGGAGTTTGGGTTGCCGTATTTATCGCAAAAAAACGGCTTCATCTCCTCAAAAACTTCGGGATCGACCATCGTAGTAGCGTTATTATCCAAATAAACGCGCTGCATAAAATTCCTTTCTAAAATTTTGTCTGAAATTTAATCAGACAATTTCGCTCTTTTATCAATTTCGCACGATGATATAACATAATTGCTAAATTTTACTTTAACGCACACCGTTTAAAAACCGAAAGCTTTCGGGGAGTTGATCAGATCGAAAAATTCCTTACGCGTATCGTTTCGGCTGATAAAAAGTCCCCTAAGCGCCGACGTGGTCGTGGTCGAGTTGATCTTTTGCACGCCGCGCATCTCCATGCACATGTGCCGCGCCTGCAGCACCACGCCCACGCCGAGCGGATGGATCACCTCCTCGATGGCGCCTGCGATCTGCTCGGTAAGCTGCTCTTGGATCTGCAGCCTGCGCGCGAAAATATTTACCATACGCGGAATTTTACTAAGTCCCACGACCTTTTTATTCGGTATGTACGCGACGTGCGCACGCCCGATGATAGGCAACAGATGGTGCTCGCAGAGGCTGTAAAATTCTATATCTTTTATCAAAACCATCTCGTTGTTGCTGCTCTCAAACAGCGCGTCGTTTAAAATTTCTTTTGGATCCAGCTCGTAGCCGCTAGTTAGAAACTCATAGGCTTTGGCTACGCGCTCGGGCGTTTTTACGAGCCCGCCTCGCTTCGGATCCTCGCCTAAAATTTCAAGCATCTGCGACACGCAATTTTCAAATTTAGCTCGGCTTTTTTCGTCCATTTTTAGCAATTCCTTAAAATCGATGCGCGATATTACTCAAAAACGCCTTTTATAACGCTGATAAATTTTAAAATTCCGCGCGAAATTTTATCAATCTCATTATGTTAATGATAATATATTTAAATTTAAGAAATTTTTGTTTAAAATCCACCGTTTTGATAAGCTTTATCTATAAGGAGTTTGGCGATGAAATTTAAGATGAGTTTTGGCGCGGCTTTGGCGCTTTTTTCCTTTGCTTGCGCCGAACAAAACGCCGCGGCAAGCTCCGCCTCAGGCGAAAACCTAGGCGATATCGAGGTCGTAGAATGGGCGAATAACGACGACGGTTACCGCGCCGTACGCAGTGAGATCGGCAAGACGACTAAGAGAATTTTAGAAATTCCGCAGACCGTAAACGTCGTAACGCAGCAGCATCTAAAGGACAAAAAGCCAGAAACCTTAGCGGAATCGCTACAAAACGTAAGCGGCATAAGCTACGCAAATACGACGGGAAATATTTTCGATGCGATCATCAAGCGCGGCTTCGGCGAGGGTCGCGACGGCTCGATTATGCGCAACGGCGTGCCGGGCGCCGTGATGCACAATTTCAACAAAACCATTCAATCCGTCGAGGTTCTAAAAGGGCCCGCGAGCATGCTCTACGGTGCCCAGCAACCGGGCGGCGTCATAAACATGGTAACCAAAAAGCCGCAGTATGAGTTTGTAAATGAAATTTGGGGCGGGCTGGGCAATCGCAACTATTGGGACACGGGATTTGATACCACGGGACCGATCGCAGATAGCGGCTTTGCGTATAGATTTATATTCGATTACTACACAAAGGATTATTGGCGAAATTTCGGCGGTATAAAAAACACGCTCTTTGCGCCGTCGCTTGCGTATCAAGGAGACGATTATTCGATAAGCTTAGGCTACACCCATAGCCGCTCTACCGATCCGGTGGATCGCGGCGCGTTTTTAGTGCCGAGTACGGGTAAAATTTACGGCAGCGGCAAAGTCCGCTTCGACGAGCCGGTAAATAAACTACAAAGCAAGCTAGATACGGTTGATTTCGGCTTTGAGAAAGAATTTAACGAGGATTGGATATTAAAAGGCGCCTATGCTTTCTCGCGTAGCAAGCACGAATACGGCTACGTCCGTCCGAACAATCCATTCACGCCCCAAGGCCTTACCGGCACGACGCGATCGTATAACTACTATGATAATTTCATACACCGCACGCACGCAGCAAGCGTCACGCTAAACGGCAAATTTGAAACGGGCCCGCTTAAGCACGACGTCCTTTTCGGCACAGATTACAAAAACTACTACAGATACCGCCCGGGCGCGCTAAAAGGCACCGCAGGGCGCATCAATATGCTTACCAGACAGACCGCTTCGGGCGCCGTCTTAACGAACGATAGAGAGCCAAAAATACAATATCAAAAGCTAAGAACGATCGGTATTTACACCCAAGATAATATAAATTTAACCGACGAGTTAATACTTTCTTTGGGCGTGCGTAGGGAATTTTACGATCAAGTAGCCAAACAAAGCTGGCAAGGACCGAACAACACCGATCAGAAAAAGGCCGCTACGACCTATCAGGGCGGGCTTTTGTATCTGTTAAGCCCGCAGTGGTCGGTATATACTAACTACGCGCAAAGCTTCACGCCGCAGATGTCCATAGGCGAGGCGATAGGCGGCGATCTAAAGCCGGAGGAAGGCAAATCCGTAGAGCTCGGCACTAAATTTCAAAACGATCGAGTCACTGCGGGTGCGGCAGTGTTTAATATCGATAAAAGAAACATCCTGCGAACGGTAAATAATATAAGCGAGACGATCGGCAAGGCCCGTTCGCGAGGATTTGAGCTCGATATAAACGGGCGCGTGACGCAGGGGCTTAGCATGTCGGCAAGCTACGCATACACCAAAACGAGGGTGCGCGAGGACGACGGCGCTTTTGCGGTGCTAATCGGCAGACCGCTGGAAGCGACGCCGAAGCACCAAGCAAGCCTATTTGCCAACTACGATTTCGCGCATCTAGGCGCAAAGGGGCTTAGGCTGGGCGGCGGCGCGCGATATTTCGGCTCGTGGTACACCTACTATATGCGCACGAACCTACCGAGCGTGCCCGCAGGAACGGCGTTTAAGCTGCCTCACGCCGTGGTTTATGACGCCTTCGTGAGCTACGATACTAAAATTTCGGGCTATGATACGAATTTTTCGTTCAATGTCAAAAATTTGACCGACAAAAAATACTATACCTCATCCTCGACCGGCACGACCACGAGCGTGATACCTATTCAAATGGGCTACGCGCGGCAGTTTATGTTTAACGCATCGGTAAAATTTTAACCTCAACCCCGCTTTCCGCAGAGTTTGAAATTTTAAAATTCCATGCCGTAAAAGGACGGCGCGTAGAAATTTTATAAAATTTCACGTCGCCGCGCGCGGGCGATTTTGTAAATTTATACTTTAAATAAGAAATTTTTTGATATATTATTCGCTATTTTTAAATTTTCTAAAGGAATTTTATGGAAGTAAAAGCAAAAATGAAAGACGCCGCAAATGCGGTCGCTGCGAGCAAGATCGAAGCAAAGCAGATCGCAGCCAAAGTAGAAGAGCTAGCCAAAAAGGCCTCTAAGCAGCTAAGAATCGACGGATTTAGACAGGGTAAAGTGCCTACCGCAGTGGTTTTGAAGCGATACGGCAAGCAGCTTGAGGGTGACGCAAAACAGGAGCTTCTTAAAGATATGATCGATCAGTCTCTTATAATTTTAAAGAAAAAACAAGATGAAATTTTATCCGAGCCGGTCTTTTCTAAATTTGATGAAAAAAACGGCGATATCGACGTGCAGATCGAAATTTCTTTCAGGCCGGAGGTTAGCGTCGAGGGCTACGAGGAGCTGATCCCGAAATTTAGCAGTCCGCGCGTTACTCAAAAAGAGATCGACGAAAAAGTGGCGGAATTTTTGCAGATGATCGCGCCGCTTTCTAAAACCAACAAAAAAATTCTAGCCAAAGACGATTTTGCAAAATTCGACTTCGAAGGCTTCGTAGACGGCAAGCCATTCGACGGCGGCAAGGCGCAGGACTATGTCCTTCAGATCGGCTCAAATCAATTCATCCCTGGCTTTGAAGACGGTATGATCGGACTTAGAGTGGGCGAGGAGCGCGACGTAGCGGTTAAATTCCCCGAGAATTACGGCGCGAAAAGTTTAGCCGGCAAGGACGCGATCTTTAAAGTCAAGCTTCACGAAATTCAGGCCAAAAAACCTGCCAAAGAGCTCGGCGAAGAGGAGCTAAAGCAAGCGCTTCCGGGCGAGAAAGAGCCAAGCAAGGAGAAATTTGAAGCGCGCATCAAAGAGCGCATCAAAAACGATAAGCTTCAAAAGCTGATAAATGAGGATCTAAAGCCTAAATTTGCCGACGCGCTCGCCGAGAAATTTAATTTCGCGCTTCCAAAAGCGATCGTCGAGCAAGAGATTAATTTGCAGTTTAACAACGCCTGGAGCGGCTTTTCAAAAGAGCAGATCGAGGAATTTAAGAACAACAAAGACGCCCTTGATAAAAAGCGCGAAGAGTTTAGAAAGGCTGCCGAAAACAGCGTCAAACTTACATTCTTAATCGACGAGCTGGCCAAAGAGCGCAAGATCGACGTGAGCGATCAGGAGCTCGTCCAAGCGGTCTATATGGAGGCCTACACATACGGCGCCGATCCGAAGGAGCATCTAAACAGGTACCGCGACAACGGGATGCTACCGGCCGTCAAAATGGCGCTGATCGAAGAGAAGCTATTCAACGACATCTTCGCCAAGCAAGGCAAAAAGAGCGGCGAAGGGAAAGGCGAATAATGGTGATTCCTTACGTTATCGAACAAACTAGTCGCGGAGAGCGCAGCTACGACATCTACTCAAGGCTGCTAAAAGACCGTATCGTAATGCTTAGCGGCGAGATCGACGACGCGGTGGCAAGCTCGATCGTCGCGCAGCTTCTGTTTTTGGAAGCGGAGGATCCGGATAAGGATATCTATCTATACATCAACTCTCCGGGCGGCGTAGTTACGAGCGGATTTAGCATTTATGACACGATGAATTACATCAAACCCGACGTAAGTACGATCTGTATCGGGCAAGCGGCGTCGATGGGGGCGTTTTTGCTAAGCTGCGGAACCAAAGGCAAACGCTACGCGCTTCCAAACTCGCGCATAATGATCCACCAGCCACTCGGCGGCGCGCAAGGCCAAGCTACCGACATCGAGATCCAAGCCAAAGAAATTTTACGAATGAAAGAAATTCTAAACAACATCCTTTCGCAAAATTCCGGCAAAGATCTCGCGCAGGTCGAAAAGGACACCGATCGCGACTTTTTCATGAGCGCCGAGGATGCCGTACAATACGGCTTGATCGATCAAGTACTTCAAAAGAGCTTTAAATAGATGATCCTGGACGTCCTTACCTATCCGAATAAAAAGCTTTATCAAAGATCGACCGAGGTCGTGAAATTCGACGCGGCACTGGGCGAGCTTTTAGACGATATGTATGAGACGATGATCGCAAAAAACGGCATAGGCCTTGCCGCCATACAGGTAGGCAGGCCCGTGCGCGCTTTGATTATAAATTTAGCCAATGAGGAAAAAATCCAAGACAAAAAGGACCTCATCGAGATCATTAATCCGCAAATTTTAAAAAAGGAAGGCGAGGTCGTTTACCAGGAGGGCTGCCTGTCGGTGCCGGGCTTTTATGAGGACGTCACGCGCGCCGAGTTTATCACGGTGCAGTTTCAAGACCGCGCCGGCAATACCCACCAAATGGACGCTAGCGAGCTGCTAGCCGTCTGCATCCAGCACGAGATGGACCACCTCGACGGACATCTTTTCATCGAGCGCATCGGATACAACAAACGCAAAAAATTTGATAAAGAATTCAAAAAAAGCCTAAAAGAAAAATCGAAATGAAATCCCTAAAATGCGCTGCCTTCACGGATGCTCTGATCCCCGTAGAGGTTGAGTCGACATTCGTGCGGGGGCTGCCGGGATTTAATATCGTTGGTCTTGCGGGAGCTACGATAAAAGAGAGCGAAAGTCGCGTAAAAGCGGCGCTTGTGAGCCTAAATTTTAAATTTCCCGCGTCCAAAATCATCATAAATCTCTCCCCCTCCGACACGCCCAAAAACGGCTCGCACTTCGATCTTGCGATCGCGCTTCTCATCGCGCTGCAAAAAGAGCGCATCGACGGCGATTTCTTCGTCTTCGGCGAGCTCGGTTTAGACGGCAGCCTAAAGAGCACGGCGAGCCTCTTTTCGATTCTGCTTTTTTTAAGCACGAAGGTGAGACGCGCTAAAATTTTGGTA
Source organism: uncultured Campylobacter sp. (assembly GCA_963545665.1). Lineage (GTDB taxonomy): Bacteria > Campylobacterota > Campylobacteria > Campylobacterales > Campylobacteraceae > Campylobacter_B. The sequence continues at coordinate 10,347 of CAUUKU010000043.1, forward strand.
CCGCAAAGTATTGCGCTAAAGGCCTGCACGATCCCAAACTACGACGTTTATGCCGTGGGTAGCCTAAGCGACGCGGTCAGATTTTTTTTAGACGAGGAATTCGCCGCAAGCAGACTCATGCGAGAAACCCATCCGCTTTTTAAAAACGTAGTGGAGATTGACGGGCAAATTTACGTCCCCAACCGCGATTTTTCGCTCGATTTTAAAGACGTCAAAGGACAGAAGCGCGCCAAGCGCGCAAGCCTGATCGCTGCGTGCGGCATGCACAATATCCTCTTTGAGGGCAGTCCCGGCTGCGGCAAAAGCATGTGCGCCAAGCGGATAGCCAGAATTCTGCCGCCGCAGAGCCTGGGCGAAGTGCTACTCTCGTGCGCCTACGAGTCGCTAAATAACAAAGACGTCGATTTTAGCGCGCTGCGCCCCTTCCGCTCACCGCACCACACCAGCACGCGCAGCTCGATTTTCGGCGGCGGCAGTAGCGGCGCAAAGATCGGCGAGGTCGCGCTCGCAAACGGCGGCGAGCTGTTTTTCGACGAGCTGCCGCACTTCGGCAAGCAAATTTTAGAAAGCCTGCGCGAGCCGCTAGAGGATAATAGAATTTTGATTTCGCGCGTAAATTCCAAGGTCGAATACCAAACGAAATTTATCTTCGTCGCGGCGCAAAACCCCTGCCCGTGCGGAAATCTATTCTCCAAAAACCTCACCTGCACCTGCTCGCTAAACGACATCAGGCGCTACAAAAACACGATCTCCGCGCCCTTGCTCGATCGCATCGACATATACGTCGCGATGGACGAGACCGGCGCGGACGACAGAAGCGACGTTTGCAGCGAGGAGATGGCAGATGCGGTACTACGGGCATTTCGCGCGCAAAAGGCTCGCGGACAGAGCGAGTTAAACGCAAAGCTGTGCGACGAGGAAACTGAAAAATTTTGCGTCTGCGAAGGCGCTGCGCGAGAGGTTTTGCAAACGGCGATCACCCGCTACGATCTTTCGCAGCGCGGTGTGAATAAGACACTAAAGCTCGCGCGCACGATCGCCGATCTAGCAGGCGCCGAAATCATCGCCAAGGCGCATATTTTGGAGGCTCTTAGCTTTCGCATAAGGAGCGAAATTTGAAAAAAATTTTCTTTAGCACCGAGGAGCTCGACGCGCGAGCGAGCGCAAAATTTGGACTTGGCGAGCAAATTTTAATGGAAAACGCCGCCGACAGGATCGAGGGCGAGATCAGAAATCGGCTCAAAAAGGGCTCGCGCATTTTAGCGCTTTGCGGCGGCGGAAACAACGGCGCGGATGCGATGGCGGCGCTGCGAAAGCTAAGCGGCGATTTTAGCTGCACGGCGCTTTGCGTGCTTCAAAACAGAAGCGCGGCGGGTAAATTTCAAGCGGAAGCGGCGCGGGCTGCGGGCGTTAGATTTATCAACATTGCGAGCGCAAAAGACGATTGCGAGCACGCAGACAGCGCATCTAGCAAGGATATCTGCACGCATGAAAGCGTAGAAGGTTCCTCTTTAAAGGACGTTAGCTCTTGTGGAGGTGAGCGCGAAAGCCTAAGCGGCGCGGACATTTCGGGCGGCGGCGATAAATTATGCGCAAAATTTACGAGTGCTAAATTTGAAATCGCGGAACGTAGCGGCGAGCACGGCAAACTAGACAACGATTGCGGCAAGCCGAGCATACTACGCAATGAGATTACAGGCGCAGACTGCATAATCGACGGGATTTTCGGCAGCGGTTTGAATAAACCAGCAAGCGGTGAAATTTGTGAAATTTTATCTCTCGCAAATAGCGCGAAATCCCTAAAAATCGCAGTCGATATCCCAAGCGGCATTGATAAAAGCGGGCGCATTTTAGGCGGTGCATTTTGCGCGGATCTGACGATCGCGATGGGAGCGCTAAAGCTCGCGCTGTTTTCGGACGCGGCGAAGGATCAGGTAGGGCGAATCAAGGTCGCAAATCTTGGAATTTCGCGCTCAAATTTTGAGGGGCGGAGCGAATATTTTCTGCTTCAAAAAAGCGATCTGAAGCTGCCGCTGCGCAGGAAGCAAAACACCAACAAAGGCAACTTCGGACATACCTACGTAGTAAGCGGGCAGATGAGCGGCGCGGCGCAGATGGCGGCCCTAGCGGCTCATGCGATCGGCAGCGGGCTCGTTAGCGTCGTTAGCGATGAGCCGTTAAATCTAAGCCCGATTTTGATGCAAAAAAGCTCATTTGAGCACGCGCGGGTGGTAGTCTGCGGCTGCGGCCTCGGGGAGCGGAAGATCGATCTTGCCGCGCTGCGGGACAAAAGCTGCGTCATCGACGCCGATCTGTGCTACAAGCGTGAAATTTTAAGCCTGCTTAGCGACAACTCAAATTTAATCATAACACCCCATCCAAAGGAGTTTTGCTCACTTTTAAAGATCGCGGGCATCGCGGATATTAGCGTGAGCGAACTGCAAGAGCGGCGCTTCGAGCTTGCGCGGGCGTGGAGCGAGAAATTTAGCGGCGTGCTCGTGCTAAAGGGCGCAAACACGCTCATCGCGCAAGAAGGCATCATCTACGTCTGCGACAAGGGTAGCGCCGCGCTCGCAAAGGGCGGCAGCGGCGATGTGCTCGCAGGGCTCATCGGCGGGCTGCTCGCGCAAAACTACTCTCCCCCGCAAGCCTCAATCTGCGGCGTCCTAGCCCACGCACTCGCCGCGCGAGCCTTCGCCAAAAACTCCTACGCGCTAAATCCGCTCGATCTCATCGAGGAAGTAAAATGGTTGTGAAAAAGCTCGCCGTACTTTTTAGCGGTAGCGGCTCAAATTTGGAGGCGATCCTGCAGAAGCTGCACGGCAAAATTTTCGGCGAAACTAAGATCGAAGTTGCGCTAACGCTAAGCAACAAAGCGGACGCCGGCGGCATAGCAAAGGCTGCAAAATTCGGACTTCAAAGCGTGATCCTAAATCACAAAGACTTCGCTAGCCGCGAGGAATTCGACGCCGCGCTCGTGCGCGAGATCGAAAAAAGCGGCGCGGAGCTTACGGTGCTTGCGGGCTTTATGCGCATTCTCACGCCTGTTTTTACGAGCAGGGTCCGTGCGATAAATTTACACCCGTCGCTGCTGCCGCTTTTTAAGGGCGCGCACGCGATAAAAGAGAGTTTTGAAAGCGACATGAAGGTGGGCGGCGTGAGCGTGCACTGGGTCAGCGAGGAGCTCGACGGCGGCGCGATCATCGCTCAGCGCGCGTTTGAAAAGAGCGCGGGCATGAGCTTTGAAGCTTATGATGCCAAAATCCACGAGATCGAACATGAGCTATTGCCGCAGGCGATCGTAGAAATTTTGTGCCGAAGCTAAATTTAGCGCAGAGATTCGCGCTAAATTTAAAGAGCGAAGTTCCGCGGATTTTATAAATTTAAAGCTTAGTTCTTTAAATTTAGGGGCAAATTCGAAGCTAAATTTTAAAATTTGCTTCGATAAATTTAGAAAGAGAAAGATGACCGCAACGAACTGGAAAAACCAAGACTTAGCATCCTAGATGAGGCGGAGCAGCGCAAAGGCACGGCGTTTTCGTTAATAGTACTAGCGGTGCTGGCCTCGGTGCTGTGGCTTTTTTTCAATTTTAGAGATCAAGAAACGGCGGCATATTTATGTGGGGCTTGGCGGCGGTATTGCAATTCTTAGGACAGATCGCGATAAAATACTTCGCTCATCGAAACTTAGTCTATTGCCTGCATTTCTTATTATCAGCGTGGCAGACAAAAACCCTATTTTTGTTTTGCGCTCGCCGCTTGCTAAGCTTTGCTTTGCGCCGCCAAACGGCTCGCTTCTAGGGGGCATAGGCGCATGGCTGATCAAATTTTACGGCCATGCTCTTTGGCGAAATAAAATTTATTAGCCCCCGCGCATGGGCCGCAAAATTTTTGAGGCGACGATAGCGCGCGGCATCTGTGGCGCAGGCCGATAAAATTTGAAAAGGAAAGAAAATGTTTGAACTAAATAACGAGCAAAGGGCGTGCTTCGGGCTCGATCCCGTGCAGAAGAGCTGGGAGCGAGTAGAGTTTGCAGGGGATAAATTTAGACCCGCGAGCGTGCTGTATTTCGAGGGCGACGTCATCAAAAAGCACGCGGTCTCCACGGACGAGCACTACTGGGAAAACGGCTACGACGAGGCGACTAGGGGGACGCGAAATGCTGCTACCCAAAACCGCGAAAGGCAAGGAGATGAAGCTAACGCCCGCAAATTTTGAAAAGCGAACGCCGTGCGGGGTCTATCTGCACGCGGATAGATACTGCCTACGCATCGCTAGTTACGCCTCGCAGACGACGTTTTACGACAGCGTATGGGAGAGCGGATATGGGCGAGAGATTGATTTTAGAGACGCGATAGAGCGCTTTATCGCGGAGTCAGGCTCGGATCACGCGCGCAAGATCGATGAGTTTAAACGAGCGGGTCGTAAAAATATCAAATTTAAAAGCGGAGATTTTTTCCGCTTTAAGCTCGATCGCGACCGCTACGGCTTTGGCAGGGTGATCTTAGACGGTCATAAACTGCGAAAAAGCGGCCTTTTGCCCGAGGAGCATACGATGCTAAATTTCATGGGAAGACCCGTTTTTATCGAGCTTTTCGCGCATGCATCGCAGGGCGGAGCTAGCATAGGCGAACTGAGGCGCATCCTAGGCTGCCCATGGACGTGATGTTTGACAATGCGCTTTTTTACGGCGAATTTGAAATTTTCGCGCACGAGAAGGTTGATGCGGCAGGGCTTGATTTTCCGATGAGTTTTCACGTAAGCCCTGCGCAGACGTATTTGCAGCGGGGGTTTATCGAGATAAGATCGGATGAGCGAAGCGTGATAAAAGCGGCCTCACGCGAGCTAAAAAAGCTGATAGAGGAAAAGAATTTTAAATTTAACTTGATCGGTTTTAGCCCGCACTATGCACAGTTTGAGATCGCTGAAATTTTGCGCGGCAAGGAGCTGGGCTATCTGCAAAGCGACCTAAGAGACCCGGAAATCCGTTGGGCGAGGGAGGAGCTGATGCGCATTTTCGGGCTTGATCCGACTAAAAGCTATCTGCAAAACGCTCGCAGGCTTGGCATCGAAACGGTTTTGGAGCCGTAATTTAAAGCGATAGTTTCAGCGAGATATAAATTCCAAAAGGCACATTTAAGCGAAAGCTTAAGCGGTTTTAGTTTAGATTAAAATTTGACTTCTTTAAATTTAAGCTTTTACTATAAGCGGCGCGAAATTTTGCCAATAAACAAAAGCGAATAGAATTTAGCCGAAAAAATCGGCAAAATTCTATTTTTAGGCGACGCTTCATCATCGAAAGCGGCGCCTAAATTGATCGGTAAAATTCTAGCCGCAAACGCAGTATGGCAAAATTGGCTTTACTTCACCAGCTCGTAGCTATACTCTTTCGTACCGTCAAGTAGATTTGTGACGTTGTAGCCTCGCTCGTTTAGGGCTTTGGCAAGCTTGGCGCTGCGGTTGCCGCTGTAGCAGTGCGTGATTATCTTTTTGCTTTTGTTAGCCTCAAGTACGTCCTTGTAGTTTTCCAAAGGCTCGCCGTATGGGATATTTATCGCGCCCTTCATATGCCCCGCGTCATAGTCCTGCTTCTGCCTAGCGTCGATGATCAGCACGTTCGGCTCATTTGCTATTTTCAAAAATCCCTCCGCGTTTATGCTGCCGACCCTATACAGCTCGTAGTCGTACTGCTTCACTCCGGGCGCGTTCATAAGCATGCTAAAGCCCTTTTGTTTAAGCAGATCAAGCGCCTTGCCGCTGCGGTTGCCGGTGTTGCAATAAAGCACGACGTTTCTATCCTTGTAGGCATTTATCTCGTCCAGCCTGCTTTCCAGCTCTCCAAGCGGGATGTTGATCGCGTGCTTCACGTGGCCCGCGGCATACTCATCCGCGCCTCTAACGTCGATGACTAGATAATTTTCTTTCGCTCTATCATCCTCCTGCAGCGCCGATAGCGACGCGCCGCTTATGGCGTAGCCGTTAGGCTGCTGCGTCTCGGCGCCGCAAGTCGCGAAAGATCCCAATGCCGCCAGCAAAACCGCGCTTTTTAAAATTTTGTGAGAAATAAATTTCATCTCGTCTCCTTTAGATTTACTTTTAAAGCGAGAAATTATATCAAAATTTTATCTAAATAGTGTGAATTTGCGCCGTTAGCAGATGCGAGCGATCAAGTAGGGGCCTGATTACAAAACCCGAAGAGCGATAAAATTTAATAAGGTCGGACTTGCGCCCGACCAGTATCAGAA
>CAUUKU010000044.1:0-16414 GCA_963545665.1 uncultured Campylobacter sp.
CACTCGACTAGTCGTCGGCAGCGTCAGATGTGTATAAGAGACAGGAGCAATATTACAAGCTTTTCCCAAACAAAGATTATAAAAATTTGCCGAATTTTTTAGGCAAGATGTTTAAATCCAACGACATCCACGCAAGAAGCCTTTTTATGCTCGAAAACTGCATCAAAGACGGCTATTTAGACAAACTAAACATAGATGATTTTAACGACATCTGCCTGCGCTTTAATAAAACCATACTCCAAGACGTTAGGGATGGAATTCTATCTAAAGAGGAAGCCACCGAGCTGACGCTAAAATACTATTATCACATGTTTCACTGCTGCATAAAAAAAGAGCATATCCGCATTTTGGACGAATGCTATAACGAACTGACTAAAATTTAAAAGTTCTATATTCTTGAGCGCGGCGAGATAGCACAGAGCTAAAGCGACTAAATTTAAAGCCGAGCCGCTCGCCTGCGTAGATCTTTTAGATATGAAGCGGCAAGGCGGCGCAGCAAAGAAGAAAGAGTGGAAAAATCCAGAAAAAAGGAGCTCAAAAAGCTCGCGGCGCAGCGGCAGCGAGATCTGTTTGAAAAGAGCCTGCCGATGAGTAGGGCGGAGTTTGAGGGGCTATTTGATTTCTTGGACGAGGGCTTGGCGCATCGTGGCTGCGATGGTACGCATAGGCTTACGTTGGAGTTTTTGCGAGCCCGCCGCGCGCTGAATGAGACGGCAGTCCTAGACTTTCGCGAGCAAAACGGCGGGTATTGCGATTGCGAAGTTTTAAATAACGTGCAGGATCGCTTCGAATTTTAGGGTGCCGCACCGCGGAGAGACCCTGCACCGTAAGCGTCATTTCAAAGAAGCGGTGCGTGAAATTTAATAAATTTCAGCGGCATAAGGGCGCAAGAGGAGGGCTAAAGCAGCGTTTGCGGTGCGAACTACCGCCGCGTAACGTGAATTTACGCCGTAAAGATAAAATTTGACGCGGCAGATGCGAGGCTTAGAGCGCTAAATACGCCGCGTATGTAGTCGGGCGCACAATCGCAAGTCTCGGCGATCCGTTCATAAATTGCGCCGCCATCGATACGCGAGCGAATTTAAAAGTTGCGAGCGTCGGTTGTGCCCAATGAGCTAAATTCTGCCGCCGTGCAATAAGCACAAAACCCACCGCGCCAAGCATGCGGGACCTTTGTGGATTAACGCTCTAGTTTTTAAAATTTGACGCAAAAGGCGGGCGGCCTTCCGTCAAAACGGCAATTAAAACTGGGCTTGCATAGACTTAAGAGCGGCTCTTGCTCGCTTAATTTGACGATACGAGACAGCGCGGAGATTTCGTAGTTTGCCCTCTTAAATTTTATCGTGGTACGCGCCAGGCGGGCAGATACGGTGCTATGCGTTCTCATTAAGCGAGCTTGCCGCGAAACTTTTCTATGCACAAATGGGTTTGTCGCAAGATATGAGAGCTTATGCCGAAGTGCTTTGCGCGCAAGAGGACTTTCCGCCGCGCCGCATTTCGTAAATTTTATCCGCGCGGCGTTTAAATTTAGCTCAAAATTTCTCCGATGAAAAACAGCGCCGACATTGCAAACGTGCAGAGCGCGACGACCTTTAGCTGTCCGTCAAAGTCGCGACACTCCCGCACTTTTAAGACGAAAAAGAGGTGCCGAATAAGCGGCACAAAGCTAATTACGTAGAGCAGCCTCACGTCCGAGTTCCCGCGTAAAAACGAGTAGCAAAGCATCAGACCCGCACCGCCGACGATCAGCGCGTAGTGGTAAAGCTTGGCTGCGCGCAGTCCGATACGTACGGGGATCGTGCGCTTTCCATTGAGCGCGTCGTTTTGGATGTCGCGCATGTTGTTTAGATTTAGCACTGCCGCGCTTAGCATCCCGCACGCGCACGCAGGTAGCAATAGCGCCGCATCGAGCGAACGCGCGTATAAAAAGTATGAGCCCAGCACGCTCAAAAGTCCAAAAAACAAAAACACAAAAACGTCGCCAAGCCCCAGGTATCCGTATGCACCGGCTCCCACGGTGTAGCGGATCGCGGCATATATCGACGCGCCGCCTAGCGCCAAAAACAGTAGCACGAAATAAAACCGCTCGCCAAACACCAAAACGCTTAGCGCGAGGCTACAAAGTGCCGAAAGCAGCGCCGTAGCGACGATAACGCGCTTCATCTGCTCGGCGCTCATCTGCCCCGTTTGTATAGCTCGGCGTGGCCCCAGCCTGCCATCGTCGTCGGTGCCTTTTACCGCGTCGCCATAGTCGTTAGCGTAGTCGCTGAGTACCTGAAACAGCAGCGTCGTAAGCAGCGCCAGCGCGAAAATATCCGCTCTAAACGCGCCCGCACCGTAAGCCACGCCGCTACCGAGCAGTACGCCCGAGACGCTAAGGGGTAGCGATCTAAGTCGTGCGGATGCGTAAAGAGCCTTTGCGGTTATCATTTTTTGCCTTTTATTTTTTGATTTGTACGCCGAATTTGCGGCGAATTCAATTTAAAATTTAGCGGAAAAACGCCAAAAATAATATAAATTTGCCTTGCCTCGCAGCCGAAATTTATTAAATTTTACGACCGAATGCCTCGTGCGGGCCAGTTTAAAATTTCATCCGTTCCGCCGAAGCATCGGAATTTCATTTTAAAATTCATGTCCCTGCGAATTTAAGAAGTTTCAAAAGGCGGCACGATCTGTTTTTGGCGCGCTAGGTAAGACGCCCGAGTAAAATTTCAGATCGCGCTTGACGGGCAAATCAATTCGATTTAAATTTTATCCACACGATCTAGGTCCGCAAAAGGATCGAAAGCGCGCGCCGTCCGAGAAATACATCGCAGGCTTATCTTGAGCCGAGCCTATGCGTTTTCCTCGCGATCTCGGCGGGGCGGGCTTAGCGCACTCAAAAGCTCATTTAAGCCCGCTTGTGCCGCGCTTGCTTTTAATCGAGCTGCCCGCTTTGCTAAATCAAACTCGCCGCGCCGATCGGGCAAAATCCGTACCCTAAGCCCGAGCCGAGATAAAATTTCGCGCAAATTCTGCTTTTTAATGTAAATAGCGGTAAAATGAAATAAAAAATTTTTAGGATCGATAGATGAAAAAAATTCTTACCGTTCAAGACGTCTCCTGCGTGGGCAAAGTCTCGCTGACCGTCGCTCTGCCGATACTTAGCGCGATGGGGATCAGCACGAGCGTCCTTCCTACGGCGGTTTTGTCGATGCACACGGGCTTTACGGGCTATACCTTTTGCGATTTAAGCTCGCAGATACGCGCGATGATGGCGCATTGGAGGGAGCAGGGGGTGGAATTTGACGGCATCTATACGGGATTTTTAGGCTCGGAGGCGCAGATCGAGATCATGAGCGAGCTGTTCGCGGAGTTCGGCGGCGCCGATAAGGTCATCTTGGTCGATCCGTGTATGGGCGATAACGGCGTGTTTTATCCGGGCTTTAACGAGGATTTTGCGCGCATGATGGCGCTTTTGTGCGCGCAAGCAGACATCATCACGCCTAACATCACGGAGGCCTGCGCGATTACCGGCGTGCCGTACCGAGAGGATGCGGATAGGGATTTTATCATGGATCTGCTTGCGAGGTTGCGCGAGCTGGGCGCTAGGCAGGTGATTTTAAAGGGCATCGGCTACATCGCCGATCAGTGCGGGGTTTTTAGCTACGATGCGCGCACGGGCAAGACGGAGGAGTATTTTCACGAGCTGCTGCCGGTCAAATTTAGCGGCACGGGCGACATTTTCGCCTCCGTGGCTTTCGGCGCGATAATGCGCGGCAAGTCGCTGCAGACGGCGGTTCGCATCGCCGCGGACTTCGTCGTCGGCACGATCAAAGAGACGATAAGCGACGGGGAGCGCAAGAGCTATGAGGGGGTGAATTTCGAAGCGATAATCCCCGAGCTGGTGAGGAAAATCTAAAAGCGGCTCGCCGCGCGGACGGTAGGTTTTGCGGTGGAATTTTAAAATTTTATCGTCAGTATGGAATTTTAAAATTTTATCTGCGGCGCGGGATTTTGAAATTTCCGCGTGCGGGGGCTTAGCGAAATTTTAAAATTTTAATGCTCCTGCGCGGGCAGAGCGCGGAGATTGCGCCGCGATTTGCGAGATCTTTCACGTCGTGAAATTTAACGCGCGCGAAATTAAAATTCATCCGCGCGCGGCACAGATAGGCTCGGCCGCGGCGCCCGGGAGGCGAGATTGCGGCGGCAAGCGGACGGGGGCTTAAATTTTAAATAAGGGGGGGCGGCTTTGTGGACGAACGTCAAAAAGATCGCGGACGAGGCGAAATTCTACGTCGGCGCGGCGATTAAGATAATGCCCACGCCGCGCGGGCTGGAGGCAGGGAATTTCATCCCCGAAGGCGGGCTTGTATATCTCGTCGCGGACAGCGCTTTAGATAAGAGTTATTTTAACTGCGTTTGCCTAAGCGAAGGCGAGTGCGGCAACGTGATCTGCTGCTTGCAGCGCGAGGGAAATTTCGTCACGGGCAAACAGATCAAGCGAATGTTCGAAAGCGAGCTACAGGAGGCATTCGTAAGCGAGGCGGTAGCAATCCGAGTAACGTAAAGGCGCAATAGACGCGATCGATCGCGACGTAAATTAGCCCATGCCTGCAGAGGCTCGATTGAAAATCCCGCGCCGTGGATCTGAAAATCGTAAAATTTAGAATTTAGCCCCTACCCGAGCTTTTATCGCTGCGCCCCGCGAAATTTGAAAAATCATAAAATTTAGAATTTAAACCGCGTCAAAATTGAAATTTATCATTTTACGCTCCCCGCCCTGCATATCAAATCGAAATTTTCCCCCGCAGGCTCGCTGCTTTTTAAATTTCACGAGACTGTCCGCGCGGCAATCTAGCTCGGATAAATTATAAATCCTAAGCAAATTTAAAGCCCGCAAGCGTCATAATCCATCTTAAATTTAAAAGGGGCAAAATGAGCGCAAGCGAGCTGGAGCAGATCAGACTGGGGCTTTTGTATAAGGCGAAAAGAAATACGATCTTCGCGGCGGCGTGCATGCTCAGCTACGGCGTGTTTTTGTTATACAAGCTACGCGACGGAGGAGAGATGGCGGATTTCTTGTCTCTTATCGGATTATTCGCAGTTGTTCTTATAGTAGCCGTTTTGTGCGATGAAAGCTCCATAAAAGCTAAGATAATCTACGCTGCCTGCCTTTTTGCTATGAGCCTATTTTTAAACGATTTACAAAATCGCCCCACGATTTCCAAATATATCTTACTCGCGATTATAACTTTAATCTTGGCTGCTTCGAGCTTATTCGTATTGTTTAGAGGCTTTAAACAAGATTATTCGGTAAAATTTCAGTGCGCTTTTAAAGAGCACTATCTAATGCCTTATTTTAAAGCGTTCGGCTATCGATACGATATTGAAGGCAGTATCGATCCCGCCAAGCTTAAGCTCTCGGGGCTCTTTTTTCGACTAGATAAATTCAAAGGCGGCAACGACAGGGTCTCGGGCGTTTATAACGGCGTGAAGTTCGCATTTTGCGACGTGAGTTTATTTAATAGATTTTCGGAAAGCGAAATCCTCGGCACCTTTTTCTACGCGGAATTTAACAAACGCATAAGTGCCAAAACCCTGATTTTTCCCGCTCGCGCCGGCGCGCCGAACACCGGCGGGCTAAAAAAGATCGATATGGACGATGCGGAGTTTAACGCCGCCTTCGCCGTGTATTGCGAGGACGCGACGGGCGCGATGTATATTTTAACGCCCGCCTTTATGCGCAGGCTCTTGCGCTTCGCAGGCGCCGTAACCGCGCCCGTCAGTCTTAGCTTTTTAGATAGCAAAATTTATATTTTCGTAAATACGGGGCGCGATAATTTCGAGCCCGACATCGACGAAAGCGTGCTGCGTCGCGACCCTGCCGCGCTAATCAAGCGCGAGCTTTCGCACTTTTTAGCGATCGTAAAAAACCTAAAACTAAACGAAAGAATTTGGAGCTAGCAGGCGGCTCGCCGCAGCTTTGCGTGTCACAGCCTCGCGCACTATAGTTTCACGCTCCGTGCTGCGATCTCGCGCGCCGTAAAATTTGGAATTTTAAAATTCCGCTTTTTGATTTCGCGCTTTGGAATTTTACGCGCCCTAAAATCCCGCGCGCTTTGAAATTTAAAATTTTAAAATTTCACAGTCGAAATTCTGCGCGCTTGAAATTTGAAATTTTGCCGCGCCTTAAAATTTACGGCCCCAAAGCCTTGAAATTTAGCGCGCCTGCAAAGCATCACTTTCGCACAACTTATATCCGAGGATGCTCCGCGGATAAAATTTTATAATTGCGCTTCTATATTTACGATTTTATCGGCAATATCGTAAAGTTTTTTATTATTGCTATGCGAGCAAAAAATTATCGCCCAGCCGTTTTGTTTCAACTCTTTTAAGATATCTATCATCGCATTTTCATTGTATTTATCTAAAGACGCGCTTGCTTCGTCAAGCAATAATATTTTTGAATTTTTCATTACGGCTCTAATAAATGCGATCCTGGATTTTTCGCCGCCCGAGAGCTTATCGCCGTTGTCGCCTATCGTTTTATGCGGGTCTAAATTTTGTAGCCCCATTTTTTCTAAATAAATTTGAATTTTATCTAAATCTCGCTTCCCGCATGGGTAGGAAATATTATTTATGATCGTGTCGTCGTGTAAAAAGGCCTTTTGCCCGCAGTAGGATATAGCCGCTCTGAGGTTTTGATTAGCGTAAGAATTAATATCGGCTCCATTGATAAAAATCATACCGTTTGGAATTTTATATAATCCCATAATGGCCCTTATAATGGAAGTTTTACCGCTGCCGCTGCAACCTTTTATAAGAAGAAGCTCTCCGCTTTTGCATTCAAAAGATATATCGTTTACGAGCCGTATATCATCTAGATAGATCATTAAATTTTTTACCGCTACCGATACGTCGTCAAATTTAGCACTGCTTTTGGGCAGGTTATTTTGCATTTCGTCTTTGATATTTAAAAACCAAACTATCTTATTAATCGAAACCAAAGCTTTTTGGATGGTTTGTAGATAATTCGATATATTTTTGACGGGATTATAAAATCTACGCGAGTAGTCGGCAAACACGACTATCATACCCACGGGCAATGCTTGCCATTTGATCTGATATACGGCGTATAAAAGAACGGCGCAAATTCCAAGAGTGCTTAAAATCCCCTCTATAGGCATAAACACCGATAGGCTCTTTACGCCCGCCTTTCTATTTGCATAAGATATGTCCGATAATTTAGCAAAACGCTGCTGCTCTAAATTTTCCGCATTAAAGGATTTTATGGTTTCATAGCCGCTTAAAAACTGCTCTATTCTGACGGTTATCTTAGAGTCCGCCGCTTGCATATTATAAGAGGTTTGTTTTTGAATTTTAGCCGTTTTTATGCCGAAGATACATATAAACGGCGTAGTTGTAAGCAGTATAAGTAGTATCGCAGGGTCTATGTAGATCAAAAAAGCTACCACGAAAATAAAATCAAAAATATCGCTAAATATCGTATAAAAGGGCCTTTCAAAGATATACTCAAGTCTTTGCGTATCATTCATCAAAATATATATAATATCGCCTTTTGATCTTTTTGCTACCTCTTTAAAATCGATATTGGTTAATTTTGCAAAAAGCTCTTTTCTCACATTTATTATTATTTTTTGCGATGTCACTATGGCGATATAGCAAAATAAATTTCTAAAAAGTATAAATAGAATAGATGAAAATAAAAATAGTATTATCGCTATAACGGCAGCTCTGTAATTATCAGACGATTTATCAAATCGAATTATAATATCATAGATGAAGCTATCCTTAGGAATATCTGCGATACAAGTTACCGCAAATCCAAAAAATTGGGCGGGAACGACGGCAAAAACCGATGAAATTATCGCCATTGCAATACAAATAGCCATTACGGCTTTTGAAATTCTTGAAATTTCGATTATCTTTAGTACCGCTTTCAAAACACACCTCGCTAAAATAATACTTTCCTGCGTTTACAAACTCACGAAATTTACGCTCACGCTTGCTTAAGCCATTTCCCACCTCGCTCTTAAATACCGCCAGATCCTATCGTCCGCCTATTTCGCGGCGGATTTTTTGCGGATCTGGATATTGATGAGCTCAACAAGCAGCGAAAACGCCATCGAGAAGTAGATGTAGCCCTTAGGTATGTGAAAGCCCAGCCCGTCGGCGATCAGCGAGACGCCCACTAGGATCAAAAACGCAAGCGCTAAAATTTTGATCGTCGGGTTTGCGTCTACGAAGCGCGCGATCGCGCCGCTAGCGAGCATCATCACGCCCACGGCGATGACGACTGCGAGGATCATCACGGGTAGGTGCTGCGCCATGCCCACGGCGGTGATGACGCTGTCGAGCGAAAAGATGATGTCTAAAACGGCGATCTGCACGAGCGTGCCGCCGAAGCTTGCCTTGCCGCCGCTAGCGCTATGCTCGTGCGCCTCGCCCGTGGCGCTGGAGTGGATCTCGAGCGTGGATTTGACGAGCAGAAACAATCCGCCGCCGATCAGCACGAGGTCGCGTCCGCTAAAATCGCGCGCAAGCACGCTAAATAGCGGCTTAGTTAGCCCCATGATCCAGCTTAGGCTAAGAAGTAGCAAAACGCGCGTGATCATCGCAAGCGCGAGCCCGATTATGCGGGCGCGCCCTCGCTGCGCCTCGGGCAATCTGCCGCATAAAATCGCGATAAAGATGATATTGTCGATGCCAAGCACGATCTCAAGTCCCGTGAGCGTCGCTAGGCTGATCCATGCCTCGGGTGAGGCGATCCATTCAAACATCGGTTTCCTTTGGGTGAAAATTTAAGCCGTGATGATAGCGAAAGTTTGGTTAAAATTTCTAAATTTTACCGCCTTCGCGCGCGAAACAGCGCGGGGATTTAGGCGATGCTATGCGGGCGGTTTATCTTGGAATTTTACCGCAAATCTATTTCGCTAAAAGGCGCAAAGCGCCGCATGCGCGGCAGAATTGCGGTGCGCGGAATTTAGTGGATTGAGAGAGCGAAATTTTTGCGGCGAAATTTTAAAATTTAAGCTCTAAATTTACCCGTTTTTAAGCAGGGGGGGGTAGCATTATTTTCAGAATTTATTTCAAAGGAGTGAAGATGAGATATGCACTAGGTGTCGCGCTTGCGACGTTAATTTTTACGGGATGTGGCGCAGACGAAGTAGAGCTCGTGAAAAACTACACTTTGCCTGATTTCAAGTCGATGAGTATCGGCACGGCGATCGAGGGCTCGAAAATCTGCAAAAGTGTCACCTGGAGCAAAGAGGAAAACGGCGGATTAAAGATGGTCAAAATGGTCTGCGACGCGGATATGGAGAAAGTACTGGCAAATATTATAGAATCAAATAAAAAGCGCGAGCAAGATATGCTAGATTCGATTTTAGATAGTGCTATGGCTTTTTATGGGGGTAAAACCTATGATAAGCAAGGTCTGCTTAAGCTAGCGAACGAGCATTGCAAAATAAACGATACGAAATTTCAAGAAATGCTTAAGAGTAAAGGGGAAATAGATTATGGCGATCAAAAAATGCTAGTTGATTGTGACGATAAGCTAAAAGATGAAATACTAAAGCCCGGCGATTCTAGAATTGCCGCGAACTCTATGAGCGACATTATAAAATTTTTGAAAGAAGCCGCTTATTTGTCGCAACTAACGCTCGAACAAGAAAAAGCGCAGCTAGGAAAAGCGGCAAAGCTATCATCCTCCATGATTGAGCTAAATTTTGTGATAAATGCCGACAAGAGCGTAAGTTTATCTGATAAATTTACAGCAACCGATAATATTATTAAAAAAAGATCGGCGTTTAATAATAGAAAGACAGCAG
Organism: uncultured Campylobacter sp.; assembly: GCA_963545665.1. Taxonomy (GTDB): domain Bacteria; phylum Campylobacterota; class Campylobacteria; order Campylobacterales; family Campylobacteraceae; genus Campylobacter_B. The sequence continues at coordinate 9,834 of CAUUKU010000044.1, forward strand.
AAGACGCCTTGGCAACTTTCTACGAAAGGCAATAAACGCCTGATCTCGCGGCTAAATTTGATGAAATTTTAAAATTTAGCCGAGTTTGCCGCTCGCTAAATTTCTCTCGTATCTTGCAGCGACTAAATTTTAAAATTTGACTGCGCCGGTTTGCGTCTGTGCTGAATTTACGGCGCGCGTTTGCTTTATCAAAATTACTTCTTGAGTCGCAATAAGCGCACCCGTTTTGAAATGCGCCCTACTATCCTATTTCCGCTATTTTGTCTTGCAATTTTTCTGATGAGCCTTAAGCTTTTTCGTCGCCCAGTCATAATGGCTCGGAGCGGCGCTTGCGAAGTATGATCCAAGCGTGCTGCCCCCGACCCATTTATATGCATCTTTTGAAAACAGCTCTTCGTTTGTAAATGTTTCGGCTAACTCTAAAATATCTTTATGCGATTTATGAAGCATCTTGGTCGCTTCTTCAAGGGAAGTTTTTTGGTGCTTCTTCCAAAATTCCACATTCATATCTCCATAAGTTTTCCAGTTATACGGTTCGGGCAAAAACGGTTTTTCTTCCCCGTTTTGATTGGAATTTACCCAATTCAAAACAAGCCTATGCCATTCATAGAGATGGATTAAAATATCTTTCAAATTTTTATCTCTTCTCCAATGGGCCTCTTTTTTCTTTTCATCCTTTGAGAAATCAAACGGCGTATTTAGCTCCTCCTCGCTCATCTTTGAAATGAGTAAATTTAACTTCTCATAGTTTTGCTTAGCGGCAGTCATTAAATCATTTTTTGTAGTCGGTCTTGGCATAGCATTTTACCCCTTTCATTTTTTAAGTATTGGAAAAACTCTATCTTCATTTGCGCTTCCACAAAATTCATTATTCTCTGCCATAAGCATAGCACAACATAGACAATATTTAAGATAATCCCCCCAAGATATTTGACGCTATTTATCAAGCAAATTTAACTTTTATACGCACTGCATTACCGTGCGATATTTTTTCGGGCATTATATTTTCAAGCTTTTAGACGCGGATTTCTAAATTCTTTTCAGTAAATAAATTCAGCGACTGGCGGCGCAATGCGGATGAGTTAAATTCTGTGCCGAATGCACGCAGAGGGCGCGAGGTCGAAATTTAAGCGAGCGCGTCCTAAACAGCGCGAAACAAATCACGGCGAAAGAAATTTCATTAATCAAACAGCGAGGGTTGCAGCGATTTGATTTTGTAGCTTGCGCGGTGAAAAGGCGTGAGCCCGTACCGCTCGATCGCCGCGATGTGCGCGCGCGAGCCGTAGCCTTTGTTTTGCGCGAAGCCGTATTGCGGGTAGCGCTGCGCGAGCTCATACATCGTGCGGTCGCGCGTGACCTTGGCAAGGATGCTCGCCGCGCTTACTTCGGCGATTTGCGCGTCGGCCTTTACGAGCGTCTGAAGCCCGCGCACGCCGAAGGTTGCGTTGCCGTCGTAGATGATCTGTCCGCTAAAACCCATAAAATACGCGAGAATCTGCTCAAGCGCCGATCTTAGACATGCGCTGAGTCCGATCTCATCGACCTGTGCGCTTGAAATTTCGACGATTTTGTAGCGCGAGTTTTTGATGATCTGAGCATAGAGCTCCTCGCGGCGCTTCTCGCTTAGTTTTTTGCTATCGGCAAGGCCTGCGATTTCGCGCTGCAGCACGCAGCCCGCGACGCAAAGCGGCCCCGCAAGACAGCCGCGCCCCGCCTCGTCGATACCGCAAATCTGCCCGCTCACTGCGCGTCCTTTCGCACGACGGGCGCAGTCCCGCTTAGCAGGTCGTGTAAGTTCAGCCCGTCTTTGCGAAAGAAGCAGATCAAAAGCCCCACGACGCTAAAGCCTGCAAATACGAAGCACGCAAAACGAGCTAGCGCCCTAAAAAAGCTTACTTTGCGTCCGCTGCGAACGTCGATGAGGTAAAGCCCCGCGAGCTTGTAGCCCGGCGTCTGGGCGCTGCGAGCGTAAAATGCCGCGCAAATCGCGCCGTACGCGAGCCAGATAAGCGCGATCGCGGCTTGGTTGCGCCACAGAGCTTCCTTTGAGCCCAAGACGAGATAGGTAACGCCGTAGAATAGGGGCATCGCGATGATGAAAAGATCGACGATGAAGGCCTTTACGCGCAGAAAAATCGGCGAAATTTTAGCTTTTTGTTTTGCCATTTTGCTCCTTTTTGATTTTTGCGGGTAGGACGGCGTCGTTTGGGCGGTCGAATTGAGCTTTGCTTTCGCTAAATTTACCGGCGGCGAGACTTGTTCGGTCGTCGAAATCGTCGTTTTTTATACTCAAATTTATGCGTTTGTTTATCGGCAGATTAACGCCGAATACGGTGGCGCAAAAACTTACAAATTTACGCGATAGTATTAAGCGCTCCTTCATTTTCCGCGTAAGCGAGCAAAAGCGCCTCAAAGCTCGAATAAAGCTCGTTCCAATACTGCGGCGGCAGTTCGTGAAATGCATCCAAAATTTCGCCGCCGTCAAACCGCATTGCCAAAAGCTCCTGTCCGCTCGTTTGCATTACGGGCATCGCATTGCTCGTAAACGCCCCGTCGTCTGCATGGGCTTGTAGGATTTCGCTTAGGCTTAAAAAGTGGTTTGAGTTCCATTTTACTCCATTCGCATTTTCCTTTATGTCAGTCTCGCTCCAGCTATCGTCTGCAAAAAATCCTCCGTCGTTTAGCGCGTAAAATTCTTTAAAAATTTCAGGTAGTCGCGCGCCGATTTTAGCCTCAAACGCTTTTATTTCGGCTTTGCCGGCACCCGCGTTAAAGACGCTACGCACGCCCAAGGCTTGCTTTTTGGCTTTGAAAATTTCTAAAGCTCGCATTAATTACCCCTACTGCCCGGCTTGATCGCCTTGCTTCCTGCGGCACAAAGCGGGCAGGTTGCGGGCTCGTAAATTTCAAACTCGAAATTGCCTAGCGCAAAAAACGGTTTATCCGCAGGCAGCTTGGCACCGCTCTTTGCACCGCTGTCCGCTAAATTTGCGACCTTGCAAAATCCGCGATTGGCAAGCGCGGCAAAGCCCACGACCTCGCCGCCGAGGTTTTCGATGAGCCTCGCGCTCTCAAGAGCCGAGCCGCCCGTCGTGACGATGTCCTCGCAGACGATAAACCTCTCGCCCTTATGCACTTCAAAGCCGCGGCGCAGGCTCATCACGCGATCTACGCGCTCGGTAAAGATGAAACGCTTTTTTGCCGCGCGAGCTAGCTCATAGCCCGCTAAAATTCCGCCCAGCGCGGGCGAACAGACGCTGTCAAACTCTACGCCCGCTTTTTTGATAACGGCGGCAAGTTCGTCCGCAAGCCGTCCTGCGAGCTGCGGGTTTTCGAGTACCTTTGCGCTTTGCAGATAGAATTCCGAGTGGTTGCCGCTTGAAAGCAGAAAATGCCCCTGCAGATACGCGCCCGCGCCCCTGTAAATTTGCTCTAAATCCATCCTTTTCCTTTCTAAATTTGGCGGAATTTTATCTCAACCGCGCTTAAGAGACTATTTTTCTAAAATAATCGCGCCGTCGAAGCTTTTAACTTCATAGCCGCTCTCGCTGAAGTTTACGCTAAGGCGCTCAAAAATGATGAGACGACCCCCGCTCTCTACTTGCAAAATGCGCGGCGCGAGCTTTTGCATGAAGTCCTGCGTTTGCTCGGTATCCGGATCCGCTCCAGCTTCTTGCAGCACGCGCCTAAGATGCGCGTTCATATCTATCTGCTCGTCAAATCCGTCCGCCGTAATGCGGCATTTGGCGCTACAGTAAACCTTACCGTCCAAGGCGATCATGCTTTTATATTTTGAAATATCAAATCGCGTTACGTTTAAATTTAGCCAAAAGTTTCTGCTATAAAATTTTGAATAGCTCGAATAGACCTGATCGTCCAAAAGCTGCGGGATCGGCTTAAACTCGCCGCCGTTTCTTCTGATGGTGCCCGCGAGGTCGCGTAGCTTGCTAAGGCTGTTTTGGTCGATCTTGCGGAGTTGAGTTTTAAAATTTTGCGGCGTTATACCTAGCTCGCTAACGAGCGCATTAAAGCGCGGAAGCTGCGAGTTTAGCGTGATTTTCTTCACGTCGATGACGAAAAATAGCACGATTAGAGCAGATGCGAACAAAACGGCGACCGCTCGGTATGAAAATAAAATTTTACTCAGCCTTATCGCATAAATGGCGCTCGCAAGCGCGGCGAGTCCGCAAAGATATATTCGCTCCGGCGTAAGACCGTATTCGCCGACGCGCTCTGCGATACCCAGCCACAAAAGCGCGATCGGCGCTACGGCAAGAAGCGCGAAAAAGCGGTAAAATTTTTCCCATCTGCGATGTAGCGACGCCAAAAAGAGCGCCTGCAAAATAAAACCGCAGGCAAGGTAGCTAAGCACGATGTAGGCCACTCCGCCGCGCGGCAGACCGCTAAATAGCGCTATACGCACGATATAGGCGTAAAGGATGATCGTATAAAGCGCGAGTGCGGGCGTGAGTAAAAAATATAAAATTTTTTCTAAAAATTGGGCGTTTACGGCTTTTGGCTCATCCTCATTCGCCATAAAAATCCATGAGCTAAGCGCAAAAAAGCAGATTGTGTAAAATTTTTCCTCCGGCGGCCACGGAAATCCGAATAGATACTCAAGTCCGTTAAAAACCAGCACGCAAACGAGCAGGAACACAAGCGCGACGATCGCGGCGAGGGCTAAGCTTAAGAGTTTTTGCAGCGCAGCGCGGACGAAGCTTTCGTTCTCTTTCAAAAAGCCGTCGCTAAGTAGCAGCACGAAGGCTACTACGAATAAAACCAAAGACTGTATGCCGTTCTGACCGTATAAAACCAGCGTAAACGTACCCACAATCGGGATCAGTGCGGCTGCGGCATAGGCGAGCTTCGCGCGGCGGCAAAGATAGATCGCGATCAAAAATAGAGGCAGATGGAGGTAAATTTTGTGCGTAGCTATCTCGTTGCTATAGCCCTTTAGAATATAGCTCGGCAAAACGGCGTAAAGCAGGGAAAAAGCGATGATGACGCAGGATTCGATCTTGTGCGCTTTAAAGGTGCGCTTAAAAGAGTGGAGCAGTTGCACGACGAGAGCTCGGCGCGGCTCGGAGCCCCGGGGCGTGCTGCGCGGGAAGAGTAAATTTATGAAGTTAAAATGCAAATGCGCTCCTTCGGTGATTTGCGGTAAAGTTTAGCGGGCCCCAAGGCTTGGGGCCGAAGCGGAGCAGACGCAGCCCCGCTCATATAAAACGCCGAATTCTTTGTGGGCGAAACGGCGCGGCTAAAGGATAAAATTTTATAAATTTAGACCTTCAAAAGCTCGGCTTCTTTGGCCTTGACTGCGTCGTCGATCTTGGCGGAGTATGCGTCGGTGATCTTTTGCACCTCGTCATAACCCTTTTTAGCGTCGTCCTCAGAGATCGCTTTGTCTTTTTCGAGCTTTTTGATCTCGTCGTTGGCGTCTTTGCGGACGTTGCGAATGCCGATTTTAGCCTTCTCGCCCATCGCTTTGGCCTTTTTGGCGTTTTCTTGGCGCTGATCGAGCGTCATCGGCGGGAAAAATAGCTTCACGCTCTCGCCGTCATTATTCGGATTGACGCCGATATTTGCCGCTGCGATCGCGCTTTCGATCGCCTTTAGCATCGGCTTTTCCCATGGCGTGATCGAGATCGTAACCGCATCGGTCGAAAGGACGGTCGCGACCTGATTTAGCGGGGTTTGCGAGCCGTAATAATCCACGAAAATATGATCTAAGATCGCCACGCTCACCTTGCCGGTGCGTAGCGTCGTAAAGTCCTTTTTAAGGGCATCAATCGATTTGTCGTTGCTTGATTTTTGATTTTGATAGATCGCCTCTAGCATTAAAATCCTTTTTTTAAAAATTTAAAAAAGATTATAGCATTTCAAAAATAAGTTTTTAATAATTTAAAGGCGCCTATGCGCCTTTAAATTTAAAATTTTTAAGAATTTTAGCTATTTTGCGGAGCTTGAAGTGGCGCTTGAGTTCGCGTCGTCTGTTTTTGCGTTCATATCCGCAGACTGTGGGGCATAGCCTGCGCTCGGAATTTCCGTGCCGCTTTGAGGCGAGGCGGCGTGAGCATCATTTTGCGAGCTCATGTCGTTTGCCTGCGCGCTTGGAGCTTGCGGTGCACCGTCGCTAGGAGCCGAAGGCAGGACGGGCGCGCTAGGGACGGCATTAGGCAAGGCAGGCAGCGTTGCGTTATTTTCGATTTTTATTTTATCGATGATGGAGCTTTTGGATTCTTTTTGATAAAAATACGCAAGCGCCATCGTGTTTATTACGAATAAAATTCCCATCGCGGCGGTAAATTTAGCCAAAAACCCCGCCGGACCCTTCGCTCCAAATAAGCTTTCGTTGCTTCCGCTGTATGCGCCAAGCCCGATAGAAGAGCTTTTTTGCAGCAGGACGGAGATCGTAATTATCACGGCGAAGACGACTTGTAAAACCAAAAATAATGTTGTCACTATAAAAACCTTTTGAAAAAATTGAATTTGCGATTATAATAAAAGATTTATAAATTTTAAGTTAAGAGTGCACCGCACGAAGCGGTGCATAGAATTTAGTCTCTGCTTGCGCCGAAAAT
>CAUUKU010000045.1:0-16360 GCA_963545665.1 uncultured Campylobacter sp.
ACACTCGACTAGTCGTCGGCAGCGTCAGATGTGTATAAGAGACAGGGGCTTTATATCCACATAGGGCTTTTGGGGCTACTAACTTTGGCTTCATTTTTGGGCGAGTTTTTCGTAAAGCTCGTCGCGATTTTTGCAAAGCCTTTTAAATTTAGATTTAAAGAGACGGTAAATTTCATCAAAGATAGCGGCATAGACGCGCTTTTTATCGTCTCGCTGACGGCGTTTTTGATCGGTATCGTGCTTGCTTACATCGGCTCGGATATGCTTTCTAAATTTGGCGCCAGCGTCTATATCATCGACATTATGGGCTCTTTGACGCTGCGCGAAGTGGCGCCTCTAATCGCCGCCATCGTCATCGCGGGCCGTTCGGCTTCGAGCTTTACGGCGCAGATCGGCGTGATGAAGATCACCGAGGAGATCGACGCGATGAAGACGATGGGCTTTGATCCATTTTATTTTCTGTCGATGCCGCGCATAATCGCGATGGTTTTTGTGATGCCGCTAGTTATTTTTATCGCAGACGGCGTGAGTATTCTCGCGCAGATGATCGTGTGCGAGGCGTATTTGGAGATCCCTTTTAGCGATTATCTAAATAGATTTAAATCCGCGGTTGAGTTCAGGCATTTTCTAGTCGGCATGATAAAGGCGCCGTTTTTCGGGGCATTCATCGCTATCATCGGCTGCATGAGGGGTTTTGAGGTCAAAGGAAACACCCAAAGCATCGGCGAATACACCACGATCAGCGTCGTAAATGCGATATTTTGGGTTATTGCGATTGACGCGGTCTTTGCGGTTTTGTTTTCGGAGATCGGGCTATGAGCGAACAGGCGCAATCTAGCGGGACCTCTAAAATTATAGTCGCGCGCGACGTTACTACCGCGTATGGATCGCGCGTTATGCACGATTGCGTGAGCTTTAGCGTCAAAAAGGGCGAAATTTACGGCTTCCTAGGCGGCAGCGGCAGCGGCAAAACGACGCTGATGAAAACGCTCATATTTTTAAAGCGCCCGCAAAGCGGCGAGATTAAAATTTTCGGACGCGATATTTGGCGCGCGAGCGAGGCGGAACAAAACGAGATCCGCCTAAAATGCGGCGTGATGTTTCAGTTCGGCGCGCTTTACAGCTCGATGAGCGTGCTCGAAAACGTAGGCGTGCTGCTGCGCGAATACTCTAAATTTAGCGAGCTCGAGATAGACGAGCTATCGATGTTTTGGATCCAGAAGGTAGGGCTTAAGAAGGAGGCCGCCGCGCTTAGGCCAAACGAGCTTAGCGGCGGTATGAAAAAGCGCGTGGCGCTGGCTCGCGCGCTAGCACTTAGCCCTGAAATTTTATTTTTGGACGAGCCGAACTCGGGGCTTGATCCGCTCAGCGCCAGAGCCCTTGATAGGCTTGTTTGCGAGCTTAGAGATAGCCTCGGCGTCACGGTCGTGATGGTGACGCACGACGTGGATAGTATCTTTGACATTTTGGATCGGTTTTTGATCGTGGATAATCAAAAAATCGCTTTTGAAGGAAACATCGAAGAGATTTCAAGCCTAGAAAACAACCCGCTCGAAGAGCTATTTAAGATGCGGCAAAGGGATTGAGCTTTGAAATTTACCGAGCCGAAATACGCATCGCGGCGGGTAAAATTTTGAATGAATGAAATTTTGATGGTTGAAATTTAGCGGGCAAATTTTAAAATTTAGGAGCTGAAATGGATAAGTTTAGAGAAAAATATATCGCGCTGCAAAAGGCGTTTTGGGAGTCTGACGGCGGAGCGGCAAGCGTTTTGGCGCTATATGAGCTCAAAGACGAGCTGGAAAAGTGCGATGAAAAAGAGGCAAAAGCCGTGCTGGTCGATGTTTACTATCTACTGGAGCTTAAAAAGAGCGCCTACGAGTTGCTTGATAAAATTTGCGACCCCAAAGATAAAAAACAGCTAAAAAGGCTCGGGTATCTAAAACAATACGCCCTAGACGGCGACGAGGACGCTATAAAACGCCCAAAAACCGCGAGCAAATCGGCGCGTGCGAGCAAAAAGCCAAAAGCCGTGCCTCATTTTCGCTACCACCCCGATCCCGTTAAATCGGGCGTGTTTAAGGACGATGTAAGCGTGGTTTGCGAGTGCTGCGAGCAGGAGACGGACGTTTATTATTGCGGTCACGTTTATAGCGAAAGCGACGTGAAATACCTCTGCCCGCACTGCATAGCTAACGGCGAGGCTGCGGCGAAATTTGACGCTACCTTCGTCCAAGACGCAGACGAGCTGCCTAGCGGCGCGGCTAATGCGCAGGCTAAAACGGACGAGCTTTTTAAAAGGACGCCCGGGTATTTTTGCTGGCAAGGAGAGCAGTGGCTTACGTGCTGCGATGATTACTGCGAGTTTTTGGGTGACGTGGGCACGAAAGAACTGCGAAAGATGGGTATCGCAGACGAGGTCTTTGCTCAGTACAGTCTGCGCGGCGAATACGACGTGCAGACTGTGCGAGAATACCTAGAAGCGGGCGGCGAGATGGCGGGCTATCTGTTCAGATGTCTGCATTGCGGAAAATATAAAATTCAGGTCGATGCGAGCTGAAATTTTAAAGTAGCGGCGCAGCAAATTTCGAGCCTTCCGAGCTGAAATTTTAAAATTTAAACGGGAAGCTGCCTTTAAATTTTGAAATTTTAACGAGCAAGCGGCGTTAAATTTAAACCGAGGCGGTAAAATTTTACGCTAAAATACGGCGCGGCGATATTTTGAAATTTCAAAATCGGCGCTAAATTTTAAAATTTACGCCCTGCAAAATTAGGAGAAAAGATTGGAAAATAGAACTTCATACACGATCGTAGGCATATTTGCGATGCTTTGCGTGACCGCATTGTCTGCGTTTGTGTGGTGGATGCTCACAAAAAGCACCCCCGGCGAGAGCTACCGCTCATATTTCATCCACACCAAGGAGCTTCCCGCGGGGCTTAAAGAAAACGCCGAAGTCCGCTTCATCGGCGTAAATGCGGGCTTTGTGAAGCGTATCGACTTTGCCGATATCGAAAACGCGATCATCGAGATTGAAATTTCGGTAAAAAGCAAGCTGCCGATCTCAAAGGACAGCATCGCAAAGGTCGAAACTCAGGGCATTAGCGGCATTGCATTTATCAATATCACCAAAGGAAACGGCGAGCTGTTCGCGCCGAACGATAGAAAACCGATCATCGCGCTCGATAAGACGCTGCTTGATAAGATCGGCTCGAAGGCCGAGATCATCACCGATAGCGTGGGGCAGATGATCTTTAAGATAAACACCCTTCTTTCGCGCGAAAACACCGAGAAATTCGATCGTATCCTAAGCTCGCTGGATAAATTTAGCGCGCTATTAGCGGATGAGGAGAAGTTTAAAAATTTAGACAAATTGATGGCAAACGCCGACAGATTGGTCGAGAATTTAAACGAGCGCGAGAAGGAATTCGATAAGTTGCTAAACGATTTTGACGCTTTGGCGATAAGTGCAAAGAAATTTAGCGACTCGCTCAACGCCTCGCTCGCGGCGATTATGAAGCGCGTCGATCGCGGCGAGTATAATTTAAAAGAAATTTTAGACCCGACTCTCGGCGAGGCAAAGACCACGCTGCGCGAGTTCAACAGGGCCTTACGCGAGTTTCAAGACGCGCTATTTAGGCTGGAGCAAGACCCTTACGATTTCTTTTTCAAAGACACGTCGGGTAGCGATAAAAAGGACAATAGATGAGAAAAATTTTGATTTTAGCTTTTGCGGGCGCGCTTCTTAGCGGCTGCCTCGCGAAAAAAGCGACGCCGTACACCTACTACGAGCTCAAATATCAGCAGAAAAGCTGCATCCAAGCTGGCATCAAACGTCGAAATATCTTTATCGACAATGTCGCGGCGACCGATCTTGTAGATAGGCGCGACATTTTAATAGTGGATTTTAGGAATCGAACGCGGTTCGCAAGCGACGCTAAATTTATCACGATGCCTAGCGAGATGGTCTATAAGGCGCTGATCGACGCCGCGTTTTCCACGTGCGGCTTAAATCCGATCTTCGTGCCCAAAGAAAAAGACCTGCGCTTAAAAACAAACGTCGTTGCGCTTCAAGTTAACGGCGATCAGGCGGTTATCACGATCGCATATGAAATTTTAGACGCGATCAGCTCCAAAACCTCAGGCATCATCACAAAGCAGGTCTTCGTGCCTGATCCGAGCTCGCAAAGTATCTTTAACGCTATGAATTTAGTACTAAATCAGGCGATCGATGAAATTTTAAGGGCAATACAATGATAGCGGCGCTTGAGGGGATCATTACTAAAAAAGAGCCTACGCGCTGCGTTTTGAAGCTCGCTAGCGGCGTAAGCTACGGCGTAAATATCTCGCTAGGATGTGCCGCGCAGCTGCAAAGCGGCGCTAAGACCGAGCTTTTGATCACGCAGATCATCAGAGAGGGCGCGGATCTGCTCTACGGCTTTTTGGACGAGAGAGAGCGAACGATGTTTGAGATGCTGATCAAACTCAGCGGTATCGGCGCAAGCACGGCGATGGCGGTGTGTTCGAGCCTCAGCTCGCAAGCGTTCATCAAGGCTATTACTAGCGGCGATGCGGCGACGCTTACTTCGGTGCCCGGCATCGGTCCTAAGACGGCTCGCAGGATGATCGCCGAGCTAGGAGATGCGAAGCTGATGGAATTTAGCCCCGATCAGACCTATAAAGCGGAGGCGATCTCGGCGCTTGAGAGCCTCGGGTTTAAAAGAGATCGCATTAATAAAGCGATGGTTGATTGCACCAGCACGAGTACGGCGGAGCTCGTAAAAGAAGCGCTTAAAAAATTAGCATAAGGAGAGATGATGAAATTTGGTATAGTTTTTGGCGGACAGAGCTACGAGCATGAGGTAAGCATAATCTCGGCAATCGCCGTTAAAAACGCGCTAAAAGGACAGAGCCTGGAGTTTATTTTTTGCGATCGGGAGCGCAAATTTTACCGTATCGAGGATAAAAATATGCGCGCGGCGTATTTTAAAAACGGCGAATACGCCAAGGCAAAGGAGCTTAGTATCGGCACGGGCGGGTTTTTTGCGGGCGGAATGTTTTCAAAAAGTATGCTCGATCTCAACGTCTGCGTAAATTTAATCCACGGCTGCGACGGCGAGGACGGCAAGATGGCGGCTTTGTTCGAGTTTTTCGGCATCCCTTACATCGGGCCTCGCATCGAAGCTAGCGTGCTAAGCTACAATAAAATTTTGACCAAACACCTAGCCGATATCGCTGGCGTCGGGACGCTTCCATACGAGATCATAAGCCGCACGAGCCTGCCTAGCTTTAAATTCCCGATCATCGTTAAGCCCGCCCATTTGGGCTCTAGCATAGGTATCACCGTCGCGCGCAATCAAAGCGAGTTTAGCTATGCGCTCGATAGGGCGTTTGAGCTAGACGACGACGCGATCGCCGAGCCGTATTTTGAAAACGTAAAGGAATTTAATCTTGCAGGCGCCAAGATAGGCGGTAAGATGGTCTTTTCAAACATCGAGGAGCCAAAAAAAGAGGGCTTTTTAAATTTTGATCGCAAGTATCTAGATTTCTCGCGCAGCGGCGCCATAGAGCCCGCGCAACCGGGGGCTCCGATCAAGGAAAAGATGCAAAACGCCTTTACGCGGCTGTATAATGCAGGCTCGTTCGAAGGCGCGCTCATTCGCTGCGATTTTTTTGAAAGAGACGGCGAAATTTATCTAAACGAAATAAATCCGAACCCGGGCAGCCTCGCAAACTACCTATTTGACGACTTTGCGACGGTGCTAAACGCGCTAGCCTCGTCGCTTCCCGTGATGCAACACATCCCCGTAAGCTACGAGCTGATCACCAAAATCACCGCTAATAAATAGCCAATCGTTTAAAATTTTACGCTAAATTTTGCGTAAAATTTTACCCCAAAGGTCGAGTTATGATAAATCAAGACGAAATTTACACCGCTACCGAGATCGTGCGCAACTTCAGCACCGTTTTAAACAAGATCAAAAACCAAGAGATTAAAAAAGCCCTGATCGTAAAAAATAACAAATTTGAAGCCGTAATGATCAGTATGAGCGAGTTTGAGCGGCTCGAAAAAGCAGTCGAGCTACTCAAGGCCGTTTACGCCAAAAGGAGCGGCGGTGGCGAGTAAGGAGCTCGTCTGCGGCGGCGAGAGCTACAAAATCAGCTACGAAATTTCAAACCTGCAGCGTGAGCAATATATCCTGATCCTGCACGGTTGGGGCGCGGATAAAAAGCTTATGCAACGCGCGTTTGAGGGCAGGTTTAAACGCCTTGCCGCGGTATTTGTCGATCTGCCGGGGTTCGGCGCCAGCTTGCAGCCCGCGCGCGCCCTTGGTAGCGAGGATTATGCAGAGATTATGCGCGCCTTTATCGAGGCTTTGGGCAAGCAGCCCGCAGCGATCATGGGACACAGCTTCGGCGGCAAGATCGCTGCATTGCTGGCCCCGTGCAATCTCATACTGCTAAGCAGCGCCGGTATCATCGAACCCAAGCCTTTCGCCGTGCGCGCTAAAATCGTGATTTTTAAAATTTTAAAAAGACTTGGTCTAGCGGGGCTCTGGCGCGCGTTTGCGAGCAAGGATGCCGCAGGTATGAGCAAGACGATGTATGAGACGCTAAAAAACGTCGTAAATGAGGACTTTCGCGATATTTTTTCCGCGCTAAGCCCGCAAAATGCGCTCATCTTTTGGGGCAAGGACGATCGCGCCACTAGCCTAAAAAGCGGCGAGCTGATCCACTCGCTCATTAAAAACAGCAAATTTTATCCGCTGGCGGGGGATCACTTTTTCTTTTTGCAGAGCGCGGATTTTATCGGCGAGCAGATCGAAAAGGAGCTTAGCGGCAGCTAAATTTAACGATTTGGCACCGCGCTAAATTTAAAGCGAAACGCGATTTGGTGTAAATTTTAAAATTTAGCCGCGAAATTTTAGCAGTGCACCGCGAAAATAGCGCTTTAGGTGCAAAAACAGATCGCGCGAAAAGCAAGAGCGAAGTGTAGTTTAAAAGCGTTTTATTGCGGCGCTTTAATGCGGCTCGTCCGCGTTTTAAAATTTTGCAGTCTGTGCTTGCGCCAAAGATCGCAAGCCGAAGCGTAAATTTAGATTATAAAGTCGCGAGCACGCGGCACATATTTAAAATTTAGCAGCGTAAAATACGCTCTTTGGGCGCGCAGTTCAAAACGCAAAGCTCAAATTGCAGCGCGTTGCGTTAAATTTTAAAATTTTAACGCCGTAGTGGGTCATTTCCGCTCTGTGTTTGCGGTTATGGTGGCTGTAAAAGACGCGGCGAAACCGCGTGTGCACTGCAAAGCGGGCAATTAAATTTAGTCGCATAATTGTGTCGTCACTTTGTTGCAACACAAAGCCAAAGCGCTCAGACGGTATAAATATCGCGTAGCATTATAAAAACGTCGCAAAGCCTAGCCTGCGAGGCGCGGCACAATATCGATAACAAAAGAGCCGTGTAGCGGCGGTAAATTTTTCTAGCACGCGGCTCGTGCAGCCAATACGAGCGCGTGAATTTATGAGTGCGCAAGTTTGTAAAAATAGAATTTTACAAAGCAAGAATTCATAAAATTTGCAAATGAAGTCTAATGTCGGTTGGCTCGAGCTCGCCGCGTTTTGCCCGCGCAGGCTCGCAAGGCGGGCGCGTAAATTTATAAAAAGGAATTTTAAAAGATGAATATAATATTTTTGATCGCGCACGCGGCATTCGTCCTACTGCTCGGCTTTTATCTGATCACCTGCTTGCAGTGGTTTTCGTACAAGCCCGCGCGCATCATCTTTCACTTCACCAAACCTGCGTGGCACCTCTATTTTTTGATTTTGCCGTTAGCGGCGTATTTTGGCTACGAGATCGCGGCGAAATTCGGCGCCGCGTCCCTCTATGCCCTGCATGCCGCTAAAATTTTAATCGTCGCGGCCTACGCGCTAGCGCTTTATTTTTGGCAAAGAGGGCTAGATAAAAAGCTCGTCTTTACGCCGCGCGTGAAGCGATTTTTTGCGATTTTGGCGGTTTGTGTGTTTAGCTTTAATGCCGCGTTTTATGCCGCGGGGGGGCCGATTTTGCCGATCTTTTTGCCGCTTGGCGCCGCTCTTGTGGCGAGCTTTGCTTACGAGCGGGCGCAGGCTGCGAAATTTAAGGCCGACGCACGCAAAAAATTGGCCTCGATGCCCTCCCTTACGATCATTCAGATCACTGCGAGCTACGGCAAGACGAGTATCAAAAATTTCTTGTATCAAATTTTAAAAAGCGACTTTCGCTGCTACAAGACGCCGCGCTCGGTAAACACGCTAGCAGGGCTCGTGCGCGACGTAAACGAGGCGCTACCCGCAGATACGCAGATCTACATCGCCGAAGCAGGCGCCAGGCTAAGCGGCGACATCGCCGAGATCACCGAGTTTTTGGCGCCGCAGATCGTCGTCGTGGGCGAGATCGGCGCGCAACACATCGAGTATTTTAAAAGCATCGAAAACATCCGCAAAACCAAGCTCGAAGCGCTCACAAGCGCGCGGCTAAAGCATGCGTTTTTGCACAGCTCCACGCAAAAAAGCGCGGACGAGCGCGTCACGATCTACGACGAGGGGCTGGAAATTTGCGGCGCGGATCTGGACGGAATAAAATTTAGCCTTAGCTTGAGTGAAGATGAAAACGGTGCTAGCGGCGAGATTTCCACGCTGCATGTAGAAACATCCGCCGCAGAGAGCGAAGGGCAGGGCGATTTGAGCTTAGATGCAAGCAGTGCGGCATGCGCGGAAAAAGACAAAAATTCTAAAAATTACGGCGCCGATTTTAACGAAGCAAATTCCATATCCTGCGCCGAGCGGGGCGAGCGAGAATTTTACGAACAAACCGCCCGTGCCGCTAGCGACGATAAAATTTGCGGCAGCAAAGAGCGGGGTGTGCAAGAGGCTCCAAACGGGCGGAGCGAACATGGAAAGAGACACGAGTTTTTCGCGCCGATTTTGGGTAAATTTAACGCCGCAAATCTCGCCGCGTGCATAAAGATCGCGCGATTTTTAGGGCTTAGCACTGATAAGATCAAAAGCCGCGTCGCGCACGTCGGCGCCGTCGAGCACCGCCTCGCGCGGCTCGATGCGGGCGGCAAGATCATCATCGACGATAGCTTCAACGGCAATCTAAGCGGCATGCTGCAAAGCTACGAGCTGATGCGAAGCTACGGCGGGCGCAAGGTCATCATCACGCCGGGCATCGTCGAGAGCACGCGCGAGGACAACGAGACGCTGGCCGTTAAGATCGATGAAATTTTTGATCTCGCGATCATCACGGGCGAGCTAAATTCCGAGGTGCTGCAAAGCAAGATCGGTCCGGCAAAGACTATCGTTTTGAAAGATAAGCGCGATCTGCAGCGGGTTTTGAGCGAAAATACGCACAGCGGCGATCTAATTTTGTTTTCAAACGACGCGCCGAGCTTCATTTAAGCGGCTTTGGCGATACGGCTTGCTCTGCCCTGAGGTATACAGCGCGATTTAACAGGGTGCGTTTTTTAGAAAAAAGACTTTGAGCGGGTGCGGCGAGCGATTTAAACGCGATCTATCGAGCGATTAGTTTGTGGGCGCGGCGCGATCTGTTTAAATAAACAATCTGGTGCGGCTAAATTTCGGCGCACCATTATAAAATCGCAATCTTGCGCGCGATTAAATTTACGATTAAATTTAAAGGAAAGCTATGGATTTACGAGAAAATATGCTAGGGCAGCTGCGGGCGTTAAGCGAGGAGAAGTTGGCGAAATTTTCGCAGCGCCTAATACCCGCGCCGCAGATTTTGGGCGTGCGCACTCCCGCACTGCGCGCACTTGCTCGCAAAAGCTTCGCCGCTTTGGGCGGAGCGGACGAGCTGCAAAATTACGAGCCCTTTTTTCACGAGGAGTTCGTGCTAAAAGGCTTTTTTATAATGCTTTTGAAGCAGGATGAGGCGAAATTTGCCCTCGCGAGCGATTTTATCAAAACGATGCCTAATTGGGCGGTTTGCGATATGTTCGCTCCGAAATTCAGGGGTGCCGCTCTCGCGGACGCGCTACTAAAGCAGGCTAAAAGCGGCGCGGACGAGTTTGAGAGGCGATTTTTCTACGTTTATTTTATGCGAAATATGTACGCGATCTCGCCCGAGGAGTTTTTTGAAATTTGCGCCGCCGAAAGCGACGAGCGGTATTACGTGCAGATGGGCGCGGCGTGGGCGATAGCGGAGATGTTTATCAAACAGCGCGAGATCACGCTTGCGTTTCTGGCGAGCAAACGGGCGGTTAAATTTATCCAAAACAAGGCGATATCGAAGATCCGCGATAGCTTCCGCGTAAGCAAGGCCGAAAAAGACGCGCTTTTGAAATATAAAATTTAGTCGCAGCGACGGAGGCAAAGCGGGCTAAAAATTTTAGCCAAGCGGCGCGCGGTTTGGATGAAATTTTGCGGATGAAATTTTACCGCGAGCTTTGTGATGGAATTCCGCCGCGAAATTTTATCGTAGGATTTGAGATATGAAATTTCAAAGTCGGCGAAATTTTGTCGTAAAATTTTAAAGTCGGTAGAATTTGATCGGTAAAATTCTACCGCAAAATTCCGAAATCGGCGGAATTTTAAGCTAATAGAATTTTAAAACGGGTAAAATTTCAAAGCCCGCAAAATTTCAAAGTCCCCGAGATCCGCAAATCTCGCTCAAATTTTTTAGAGCGTAAATTCGCGCATTAATATTGATATAAGGAAAATTATGAAACGATTATGCAGCAAAACCGCCGCAATCATAAGCGAAGGGGCGGCATAGGGCTTGGTATCGCAAGGGTTTCGCCGAAGATGGCGCGGATTTAATCCTACTCGGCGAAATCAGCGGCGTGCAAAATATCGGCGCGGCGGCCATGTTTTTGGCATCGGATGCGGCGAAATAGGGCGGCGCGCCGTATTTGCGATAGACGGCGGACTTACGACGAATAAATTTTGATTTAAAATTTAGGAGCGATTTTGAAGATTTGCATTTGGATCGTTTTGGCGGCATTTCTGGCCTCTTGCGCAGGACCGCTCATGCCTGCGGGCAACGCGCTTAGCGTATACGACGTGTATTCCGTAGCGCGCGATCGCCGCAGCATGAGCGACATCGCAAGCGACAAGCTGATCCAGACGAAAATCAGAAGCAAAATTCTATTCGCCAAAGGCCTTAGCAGCATCAATGTGGAGGTCGAGTGCTTCTTGGGCGAGGTCTATCTCATCGGGCTACTGGATAGCGAAGCGATGCGCGAGCCGCTGCTTGCTTTAGCTCGGCAAACCGAAGGCGTGAGGCGCGTGCATTCCTATCTGCGCATCAAAAAGCCCGAATATCCGTGCAATTCGTTTGAAATTTTTGCAAATTTAAAGAAAAATCTCTTTTCCGATACCGACGTTTCGGGCACTGCGGTGCGCGTGGCGATCGTAGGCTGCGACGTGGTATTTAGCGGCGTGGTGAGCGACATCGAGCACGAAAAGCACGCGATCTGGTACGCGACGCACGCGCCCGGAGTTCAGGACGTGTATTCGTTCCTGCGCGTGGTGAAGGAGTAGCCGCGCGGACATAGGCGCATTAATCGCCGCATGCGGTCGCGGCGCAAACGCACGGCGATATTAAATTTTATTCTTAACCTCCGCTCGCCGCCTCTGCGACGATTAAATTTAACCGTAAAAAATCTCATCGGCGATATGCAAGTGCGGCATTTGAGGCACGGATCGTGCTTGTGCGGGAGCTTTAGGTACAGATCCTGTTTGGCCGATATGGCGCGCGTAAATCCGCCTGCTGCTGCGAAGCCTCTTTTGGTTTTATCGCTGTGATACACGCGCTTGCGATGTTAGAGGCTCTTGCTGCGACAGTCGCATGCACTTCTCGAACCTCCCTCACTTTCGCTGCGACGACGCGGATGCTTGAGCGATTTCGCGGGCTTCTGTCTCGGCGGATGCATTTTTAGATTTTGCACGACGACGCGTGCTTCGAAACGCTCGCCGTTTCCGTTGCGGCGCGATGCGTAGCCTACCGCCGATCTTTGAATTTAGCAACGGCGGCGTGCAGGTGCGGCGATCGGTCGCGCTTTTGCGCGCGATAGGGAGTGCTGGGAGGAGGCGCGATGACGCCGCGCGATCGTATGCGGCGATACGCGGTGCGGCGGCCCTCTTTGCGTATTGCGTCGTGCAAAAAAAGGAGAAATTTTAAAATTTCGTTCGCAAATGATAAACGTTAAGTAAATTTAAAGCTAGCTCGGGCGATAATTTCAAGCATGGAATTTGCGCCGCGGCTCAAAACGGCTTGTAGCGTTTAATCGCGGCGGCGGTTTGGGCGGCATGTCGCGCTAGATGGGCGCGCAAGCGGCAACAGCCGAGAGGCCGTGCGGTGCGTGCGAAATTAAAGCGTCAAAACTAAAGGTGCGATGAAATTTTACGCCGCGAAGCGTTAAAATTTGCTCAGGCGCGCAGTCTTACGGCGCCGAACATGAGCCGAAGTAAAATTGAAGCGCTCGGGCGCGTCGTCAAAAGCCTCGCTATGCAGCCACGTGCGGATTTTAAAATTTACGCACGCCGCATAGAGCGCACAGAGCGGTGCAAGCGGATTTGCGGTGTGAAATACGGCGCTAAATTTAACGTAGAAAATCGCGCGCTAAAAACCGCCGTTTTTAAAAAAGGCGTGCGGCGCCAGATTGCATGCGGAATTTTAATCAGATGGCGCATTTTGCGTGCTCGGATGACCACGAGGGATCTGCAAGGGCTTTTCATGCGCGGCGCAGTTATAGATGCCGTCCGTATTTTAAAGCGCGATTTAAAGCGCAAAATGCACTCGTTTTTGAAATTTTTAAAGCTTAAGCAGGCGGTGAAATTTTAAGATGCCGCGCCCGAACCGCACCGTATTTAAAACGCAAAAACGGCGCGCGAATGCGTAAAATTCAATAAATTTAAGGAGAGAAAATGAGCCAAAGCCAAAAATGTACGTACCAAACCGCGTGCGAGCTGCCTAACGTGAGGCTGATCAAGCACCCGCTGATCGAGCATAAGCTCACGATCCTGCGCGATCGGGGGACCGATCCGTTTCAGTTCCGCATGCTCGTCGATGAGATCAGCTACCTGATGATGTTCGAAGCGACGCGCGATCTGGCGCTGCGCGAGGCGAGCGTGCACACGCCCGTGGCGCAAACCAGCGCGTATAAGCTCGCTACAAAGATCATGATTTGCCCGATTTTGCGCGCCGCGCTGGGGATGCTGGATAGCGTATTTAAGCTTATGCCGGACGCTAGCGTGGGATTTTTAGGCTTTCAGCGCGACGAAAAGACCGCGCAGGCGGAGTTTTTTTACGCCAAACTGCCCGCAGATGCCGCAGAGCGCACCGCAATCATCATCGATCCGATGTTTGCGACCGGCGGCACGGCGATTGATGCGGTGAAATTTCTGCTGAAAAACGGCATCAAAAAGATCAAATTTATCTCCATCATCGCAGCGCCCGAGGGGCTTCATAGATTTAGCGAGATCTACCCGCAGGTCGAGGTTTTTACCGCGGCTATCGACGAGAGACTAAACGAGCAAAAATATATCGTGCCGGGCCTCGGAGACGCGGGAGATAGGGTTTTTAATACGCTATGAATTTGCGCGGCGAAGGACTTTGCGCTGCGTTAAATTTGCGCGGGATAGTATTTTGCGCGGCGATAAATTAAATTTGCCAGCAATGCAATTTGCGATGCGAAATCTATTTATCAAATATACGGGTTGCCGCGGCTCGGAATTTCGCGCTGCGGCAAATTTGGCAGGGCGCGTACTTTTTACGGTGCGCTCAATACGTAGTGAAATTTAAAAATTTATAGCGCCGTAAGTTTGGCGCGTTCGTAAATTTTAACTCGTCGTAGAATTTGCGGCATTTTGAAATTTATTAAATAAAATTTTAGCTCCGCGCCGTATAAAACACGCAAATTTCAAAGTAATGAAAGGCGAAATAGGGCGGTGAAATTTTATTGCCGTCGAATTCTGCCGCGGAATTCTATCCGTGCGAGATTCCTAAGTGCAGCTTCAAACCCCGCTACCGCCTGTGAAATTTATCGAGCCGCAAAATATCGCGACAGTGTCCGCGCCGCAAAAATTTACAAATCGTAAAATTTACAAAAATCGTGCGGCGAAATTCTTACCGTAACGATCCGATAAAGAAGCCGAGACGGCGGCGTGTCAGACGCACGCGAGGAGTAAAATTCTTACTCAAACGACCCGTCCGCGCTAAAATGAAATTTCAAATTTAGCGAGCAAAATTTGCCTTACTTCACCAGCCCCGCTTCCTTTAAAAAGCAACTCGGCTCGTAATTAATCTTTCTGATCTTATCAAATTTCGCGTAGCTTAGCACCAGTTCATCGCGCGCTCTGGTGACCGCCACGTAAAAGAGCCGCCGCTCCTCCTCCAGGCTGCCGCCCATCGCCATTAGCTTGAGGTTCGGGAAGCGGTTTTGCGCCAGATCGATGAGATAGACGCTGCAAAACTCAAGCCCCTTGCTTGCGTGCACGCTGAGCAAATTCACCCCCTCGCCCTCGCTCATCTCCTTTGCGCCCAGGGTTATGAAGTTATAAAAGCTCTGCGGATCCGCGTATTTGCCCGCGATCTGCTCTAAAATTCCGCATTTATCGTAGATGCGAGCGATCTCGTCCTTTTTGCGCTCATCGTCTATCTTGCCGTTTTTTAGCGTCGCGCGTTTCGTCGCGATGAAATCCGCCACGAGCGCAAAAAGGCGCGAGTCTTTGATATGTGAGATCAGCGTAGCGGACCTTGCAGCGGAGCTGTTTTTTTTAAAAATTTTATAAATTTCGTGCAAAAATACGGCGCCGCCCTCGGTGATTTTATTATGTTTTAGCACCGGATGCGAGCGAAAAAACTCGTCAAATTCCAAAGCTTCAAAGCGCGATACCGAGCCGATTATATCCACATCGTCAAAAAGCCCGAGCTGATAGTTTTTCCTCTTTTTTTCAAAAATTTTAACGCTCTCGTCGGGACGCAAAAGCCCTGCGTGAATACTTCCGTGCCCAAGCGCGATTAACGCGTCAAAAAGCTCCTTACTTAGCGCGCTGCCGACGCCTCTTGCGTATTCGCACGTGCTCATAAAGGCCATCATATCTTTTGGGTTTATTATCATCGCGAAGATGTCCGTGAAGGCCTTGATCTCGCGGCTTTCAAAAAAGCTCACGCCGCCTTTTCGCTTCGCGCCGATACCGAGCTCCTTAAGCGCGACTTCTACGCCGTCGGCGCTGGAGTTGTTGCGAAAGATGACGGCGATCTTTTCGCGCGGAGTGCCGCTTTGCGCGATCTGTGCGGCTACGTGGGCGTATTGCGCCGCCGTATCGTCGTAAACATGCAGCTTAGGCGCGCTAAATTTACCTTCGCGTCCTACGATCAGCTTCTTTTCGTAAAGGCGCGGATTGTTCGCGATGACGCGATTTGCAAGCGCCAAAATCGCCGAGCTTGAGCGGTAGTTGATATTCAGCGCGTAAATTTTAGCGTCCGCAAAGCGCTTGCCGAAGCCGCCGATGATGTCGATGTTTGCGCCGTTGAAAGCATAGATGCTCTGATCAAAATCGCCGACGCAAAAAAGGCTTTTCGTCGCGAAGGCATCGATGAGGCTTCCTTGCAGCGAGTTCGTGTCCTGATACTCGTCCACTAAAATTTCATCAAACCGTAGCGGCGCGCCCTTTCGCAGCTCATGGCGCATTTTTAGCAAAACGTCGTTGAAATCGGCGTAGTTAAATTTCGCCTTTTCCTCTTCAAACTCGCGCAAAATATCTGCGTAAATTTCGGCAAATTCCGCCTGATCCTCGTAGTTTTTGCTAAACCAAGTCTCAAAATCCGCGCTCATCTCCTTATTTTGATACAGCGAGTACACATCGTATAGATACGCCCCGCCGTAGGGGCGTGCGTCGCTTACATGATAAAATTTGCGCTTTTCTACGAGGCTTTTTAGCAGGGTTTTTAGCTCGGCGGGCTGCTTTAAGATCACGCCTTTGCCCAGCTCTCGAAGTAGGGCGTAGGATACGGCGTGGAAGGTGCCC
The DNA here is from genome assembly GCA_963545665.1 of uncultured Campylobacter sp. GTDB lineage: Bacteria > Campylobacterota > Campylobacteria > Campylobacterales > Campylobacteraceae > Campylobacter_B. The sequence continues at coordinate 16,033 of CAUUKU010000045.1, forward strand.
GCGACGATTGCGGAGGTGATTTTTTTATCAAAATGCCGCTGCAGCCTCGCTATCATCTCGCTCGCGGCCTTATTCGTAAAGGTAAGGAGCAAAATTTTTCTAGGGCTCGTGCCGAGATTTAACAGATGAGCGATCCGCGCGACGATGGTGCTGGTTTTGCCCGTGCCTGCGCTTGCGATTACTAGATTGTGCCCAGCAGGAGCGGTTGCGGCGGCGTATTGTTCGGTGTTTAGCTTAGCTAGAGCGTCCAAGATTATTCCTTTGCAAAAAGGCGCCATTATCTGTCTCTTATACACATCTGACGCTGCCGACGACTAGTCGAGTGTAG